>JBCBZA010000058.1:0-21936 GCA_039815575.1 Bacteroidota bacterium
ACATCGCCCAACATATCCTCAACAACCTTAAGCTGTTTCTTTTTGTCAGACAGTTCTCCTTTTATTACTTTCTCAGCGATATCTATGGAAAGGGTCGCTACCTGTTCCTTTATATCCGCTACTGCTGCTTTCTTTTCACTTTCGATAGCAGCCTGCGCCTGCTTTATCATTTTATCGCCTTCGGTTTGCGCTTGCTCCTTTGCATCAGAAATCATTTTCTCCTTGATTTCACGTGCCTCCTTCAACATCACTTCCCGCTCAGCACGTGCCTCTTTTAGGAGCTTTTCACTATCAGCCGTAACGTTTTGCATTTCCTTTTTGGCTTCTTCTGCAGCATCCAATGCATTTTTTATACCCTCTTCCCGGTCCTTAACCGCATTCAAAATAGGTTTCCAGGCAAATTTTCTAAGAAGAAATAAAAGCAATAGAAATAGTAGAGTTTGCCAGAAAAACAGTCCTAACGAAAACTCACTTAATAATTTATCCATAACTCTAGTAGTTGTTCATCAATTTTTAATTAAGGTGAAGTTATGACCAACCGTCACAACTTCACCTTTTAAAGTTTAGGCTGCAAACAACGCCGCAAAACCAATACCTTCGATAAGCGCAGCAGCAATCAACATTGCTGTTTGTATCTTACCGTAAGCTTCCGGTTGACGTGCGATGGCCTCCATTGCTTGTCCACCGATTCTACCAATACCGATACCAACACCGATAACAACTAAACCAGCTCCAATGAAATTTAAACCTTCCATAATTGATAATTAAAAATTAAAATTAGTGAGACAATTCTGCCTCGTGTTCATGTTCATGCTCCTCAGAAGCAAATCCGAAATACAGAGCGCTCAACATGGTAAAAATATATGCTTGTAGCAGTGCTACGAGAACTTCAATCAACATAATTGCAAAGGCGAGTCCAAAAGACAATGGGCTTCCAAGCCAACTTTTAAAGATGAACATCAGACCAATTAAACTGCCAATTACTATGTGACCTGCCTGCATGTTTGCATACAAACGAATCAGCAACGAAAATGGTTTGATAATTAACCCTAGCAATTCAATGGGCACCAAAATGATATACAAGGGAATTTTTCCATACCAAGGAAGTGAATCCCCCAATGGATTGAACTGATGCATCCAGTAATCCTTGGTTCCCGTAAAATTTGTAATAATAAAAGTTAGTACGGCGAGAGCCGTTGTAATGGCTATATTCCCCGTGACATTAATCCCCAGGGGAGTCATACCAAACATGTTCAGAAACCAAATAAAAAAGAAGATGGTCAACAAAAACGGCATGTATTTTCTGTAATGCTTTTCCCCAATGTTGGGCCTTGCAATATCATCTCGAATATAAAGGACGATAGGTTCAAAGAACCTTCCCATTCCCGTTGGGATACCATTGTTTTTGGCATAGGACTTGGCCAGGCTAGAAAACAACCAAAACATCAAAAGACCGGTCACAATGATCATGACCACATTTTTGGTAATGGAGAAATCCAATGGTTTTACATTGGTTGGATGATGTTCCTCGTCATAAGTAATAGTCCCATCTGCATTCGTTTTATACACTTTGCTATGGTACAATTTGTAGTAATTGCCATCAACCTCGGCCAAAGTTTCCCCATGATGGAATTTGGAAGAAGAAAACACTTTTAAACCATCATCCCAAAGAATAACAGGTAATGGGAAACCCACATATTGATGTTCTCCATTTTCCTTGGTGTAGGAGAAAAGGGAGAAATCATGAGAATCCTGTAAATGGTGATTTATATATTCCTTGATTTCGGTTTTAAGGTCTTTGCCATGACCTTCATCGCCATGTTGTTCTTCCTTTTCTTTTCCGAAGGAAACTTGACTTAAAATCAGTACAGAAAAAAGAAGAAAACTCTTCAAAAACGTGTTTCGCATTGGACTGGAACTAACGGTCTTTAAAAATCGGTGCAAATGTAAGTCTTTCCCTCAAAAGGAGAAAAGCTTTATTGCTTTATTTTTAGACTTTTAAGGGCTGTCGTAAAAATCAAGAATCCCCTACCTGATTTAGCATTTTTGATGCGAAATAGGTCTCCAATATCAGAGCGATTAAATAAGGAATAAAAAAAGCCGCGAATTCGGTTGCTACAATTGCTCCATCTGCCTTATATGTTGGGTAAAAAACAATAAAAAATACTGCAAATTTTATTAGACTTCCTCCCATAAATAAAAACCCGAGCGCATTTTTTAGCTTTTTTCGTGCATACCATAGTCCCATAAAAACAACTGCTGCCAACAAAAAATTAGTGATATATGATGGAATCAACATATCAGCAAAAGGCGGAAAGTCTAGATTCTCTAGGACATAAAAGTGAAAAAGGAACGCGATGAGCAGAGCGCTAAAAAGCACTAAAACGAAGCGTAATGGTAATTTTTTCATGAATTATTGAGTCGTTTCAATTGTTGCAAAACTAACCAAATAGCTATAGCCACACCCATAAGTGTGGCTATCACGGTAAAATATTTTTTTTCAGTTCCATAATGCGCATCCATCCAATTGCCCCCCTTTACGGCGAGATAGATAATAATGCCCATTTCAAATGCAATGCCTGTTAGGGCTATTCCATTTTTTAAGCCATTGTTCTTCTTAGGAGACTTTTGCTGGCTCATTCACTTTTGAAGGCTGTAGCTTATGGGTGCTTCCTGTGGCTGGAACAGCCCCTTTGCCCATACTACATGATGCATTGAAGGTTGCTCCGGGTTCAACGGCCAATTTGGTCACATTGACGGTGCCTTCAATCTTTGCCGAGTTTTTAAGGGAAAGCAATTCTGAAACATATAGCTCGCCATTGAAGTTACCTTCAATATCGGCATTTACGCACTCTACTTTTCCTTTGATCAATCCGTCTTTACCAATAACTACTTTACCAGAAGTCTTTACATTACCTTCCAGTTTTCCGTCAATTCTAAAATCAGCTTCAGAGGTAATATTACCTTTGATTACGGTATTTTTTTCGATTCTGTTGGGCTGTCCGCCAAAGTTTTCCATAGGTCGGGGTTTTTGTTTGTCTGAGAACATTTGTTCACGGTTTTGGGGTTAACAATTGTGCTTTGTAAGCGTCTAAATTCTTATGGACTAAGATGGTCTGGTAGTTCTTGGATAAAATTACAAAATTCTCATCCTTGATTCTATAGTCCTTGTTCTTTTTTATCAGTTCTGAAAAGCCGAGGGCAAAATCTTTTGATTTAAAGCCGTGTACAACCACAAACTGGTCTTCTAAGTTATAAATGTCTTTAGATGCAATATTCTTGTAGCGCAAATCCTTTATCACCTCTTCCAATCGCGTTAAAAGTTTCAATGCCTTTTCGTTGTCTCGGATTTTGAGCGGAAAAACCACTTTCCAATTTCCAGTACCCGTACTACCCTCTTCAGGTGAAAATTCTTTGGATTCCAACTTGGGCAACTGCTCGGCAATAATCTGTTCGGCTTTTTTACCTTCAGGATTGTTGGGATAGGTCAAGGCCACATAGTTCAAGGCCTCTTTGTACGATTCAAACCCTTGCAATCTTCCAATGGCATTTGCCTTTAAAAGTTCGAATTTTGGTACAATGGGGTCTCCAGTAAAACGATTAATGTATTCTTGTGCTTCGGTGATGACCTTCAAAAAATCCTGTTGTCGGTATCTTTTGAACAGTTCGTCATAACGGGCTTCGGGTCCTTGTTCATCATCCGTTAAAACGGCATCAGGGTTTAACAATATGGTAGCATAGCGGCTATCGGCATGCTTGGTCAAAATATCTTGGCGTATACCTTCGGCCAGTGGACTTCCCGTTTCTTGATAGATTTTATAAAGATTGTATTTGGAAGGGAGTACCAAGCGCTCTTCAGGGTTTCCTTTGAGAACAGCTTCCAATTTTCCAGCAGCCAAAAGATTTTCCTTGAACTTTTCTTTGTAAATCAAGCCCAATTGATAATTGGCAAAATTACGTTCCCCAGCTAGGCTATCAATAGTTCCAGGGTTGGTGGGCAACCGATCCAGATAGTACGTTATAGAATACCTTTCTTCCTCGGAAGCAACTACAACGCTATCATTAGCTGCTACCAATTCGCCAGTAGCTTCCGATGGTGCCGCCCTGGTCTTATTGCTCCACCGCCAATCATCTTCCAAAGGACGTTCTCCCCATCGGGTCTTAAAATCATTTTTACCGTACCCTAGGCTGGTTACATTATAGAAATAGAACTTGCCCTTATTTTCCTTACCGCCTTGGCTTTGCGCAAAGGCTGCATAGCCTGCGCTGGCCTTTTTCTCCTTTTCAGCTTCAAGGGCGGCGGCTTCGTCCTTTAACTGCTGAATATAATCTTCAAAATAGGCGATTCGTTCTTCCTCGGGCATATTGTAAACCGTAATTACACTATCCGCATACTGCACAATATCTTCGTATTTGATGACATCTTCCAAATTGTCAAACTTTTTTTTGATACGGCGGAACTTCTTGGTATTTTCCACCAAATTGGTCAAAGTACTATCATAGTAGGCCCCAGCGGTCTTGTAGTCTTTGAGATTAAAAAAGTACTCCCCAAGGGTCTCATAATTTCTGGCATTTAACTTCTGGTCTTGTTGCGTAGCACGCAAGGACTTATTGTAATATGCCAAAGCAATGCTGTCCGAACTTGTTTCAAGATGGTAATTGGCCATTTGATGATAAATCTTATCCAAAAAGGGACGGTTCTCCCGGTTTTCTTCCAAATCGGTTAAATATTCCAAAAGGAATTCTTGATTTTCTGCGGTTACCTCTGTGTTCTGAATTTTCTTTATGTGGGCATTGATCATATAGACCCTTGGCGATTTTCGGTTCAATGCTATGACCTTGTCAAAAGCGTAGTTGGCGCTGTCCTTAAAGCCCAGTTGGTTGTATAACTGTCCAATGATGAACAGGTAACGCCCCCGCTCTTCATTTTTTTTTGTGTAGGCTTGCGCCACTTTTAAATTTTGGATAGCGGTATCCGGAGCTTTTAACAACAGATAACTCTGAGCCATTACTGCATGGGTATCTGCATATTCCTGGTTCTTTACATCCTCAAATTTCAAAAGACGTTTTAAATTTTTAATCGCGATTTCAGGATTGTCCAATCGCATATTGGTTTTCTCACGCCAAATGGTTGCTTCGTTCAATTTATCGCTTTCCACGTAGTTTCGAAGAATGTAATTAAAGGATTCCAAGGCCGGAATATAGCGTTGGTCAAAATAACGGGCTTTACCCAAAAGGAGAAATGCTTCATCCGTCTGTGGATTGCGCTCTTCGTCCTTGATGTTCATGCTATGCTTTTGAATGGCTTTGGTCGCCTTTTCTTCAGCACGTTCAAAGTTGGGGTTGTTGTCTTCTGAATCCAACTTGATTTCTTCAGTAACTTCCAAACGTTCCACAGGAAGGACTTCCCAAAAATCATCGCGATATGATACATTCAGTTCCTCTCTCCCCTGTTCAAAGGCAATATTGCCATTGTACAGTACATTGTACTTGGTGTTCAGGGCATGCCAATTGCGATTGATAAAGGCATCTTTTTTAGTGGAACAGCCCAATACCAATAACAATATCCCAAAAATTGGAAGTATGGATGTAGAATGAAGCTTCAAATGTCAAAATCTTTCCTACCTAGGATAACTGAAAAATGCACTATTTAGTATGGTATGTATTGATAAAATTCCATGGTTTTCATTTGTTGTTCTTTTATCAACTTACCAAGCTGAGGGTTGATCAAAATTTACCCGCCCCCGATTGTATTTTTCTTTATAGACCACTGGGGAGATCCCAACGTATTTTTTAAAAACGGTCCTAAATGCCTTTTGATCTGAATACCCAACCAGGAACATGACCTCGTTCACCTGTTTTTGTGTGGACTCCAAACTTCGTTTGGCCGCTTCTATTCTGACACGTTGAATGTATTCTGAAGGCGTGTTTTGTGTGGCCTTCTTGAATCGCCTCACAAAGTTTCGGCGACTTATCGCAAATTTTTCTGCCAAATTTTCAACTGATATTTTTTCTGTAATGTTGCTTTCAATGTAAAACTGTGCTTGACGAATGGCCTCATCTACGTGGTCTTTTTGCCCCTGAAAAATGGCAAATTGGTTTTGGTTGTCACGACCAAACTCTATCTCAAAAAACTTGGAGATATAAATAGCTGCAGCCCTTCCGTTGTACTTTTCAACCAAATGCAGCATCAGGTTTAAAAAAGAGAATGCCCCACCACTGGAATAGATGCCATCTTCTTCGGTAACTACTTTATTGGGCACTAAATCCACCTTAGGGTACATATTTCTAAAAATTTCCATTCCGGCCCAATGGGTAGCGCAGGCCTTCCCATCTACTAGGCCGGTTTGCGCCAAAACAAAAGCGCCCAAACACATACTTGCGACTTCGGCATTGTATTTGGCACGCTTTTCCAAGATCCACGGCACAAAAGGTGCATTCTTCTGAAGATCATTCTCAAGATTATCTGGCCGAAGTGCCGGTATCAAAATCAAATCAGTCTTACCTATATCTCGCAAAACACTATCGCAATGAATGCTAAATGCGCCATCATAGAGGTATGAGTCCTTAACAATACCCACCAAATGAATGTCATAGAACTTGTCTTTCCGAATACCAGTCTGCATTAAAAAGCGGTTAACGGCCATTAATACCTTAAACGGACCTACCACATTGCTCAATATCGCTTGGCCCTTTGGAACCAAAATACTTACATGTTTCATGAAATCGCAGTTTAGTGCTTTTAAAGATAGGTCTAGTATTTGGCACAATCAACCTGTAAAAGTGTCGGATTTCCCCTCTTTGGTCCTTTTAACCCTTTTGTACTTTTGTTCGTATATGGCACCGGAAAAATTTAAAGCAATACAAGAACAGCTTTGTCATTTGCATAAGCACGTTACACAGGGAAAGATGATGAGCTCGCCGGCAATTCACTATCAGGGAAAAGTTTTTGCTTTCTTTTCTAGAAAAGGTACCATGGTCTTCAAATTGGGAAACGCCTATCCTGTAGAGGGGTTAAAAATTAGAACCGAAATTTTTAGTCCTTTCAAAAGTAAGCGGCCGTTGAGCGGGTGGCACGAAGTTTCATGGGAGGATAACGCTCATTGGCTTCGGATGGGTGAATTGGCACTATCACTGGCCGAGAAAAATTTTAAGTTATGTAATTGTCCAATAGTGTGAATAGGGATCGTCATACGCGTAAAGCACCATATTATGATAACAAAAGATTACAGTGCCTTTTTTAAGGAGTTGGCAAAAAACAACGAAAAGGCCTGGTTTCATGCCAACAAAAAGCGCTATGAAACACATGTAAAAATGCCCTTTTTGGCATTGCTGGAACAGCTTTTGGATACGCTCATCCAATGGGATTGCCGTATGGTTCCCGATCCAAAAAAAGCGGTATTCCGTATTAACAGGGATATTCGTTTTTCCAAGGACAAGTCGCCTTACAATACGATTATGAAAGCCGGGTTTTCCCCCGGAGGAAGAAAGTCCGAACTCCCAGGTTACTACCTTGGAATAGACGCTGATCAAGTACATGTGGGCGGAGGCCTTTTTATGGCAAGTCCTGAGGTATTAAAAAAAGTCCGGTTCTCTATCGCTGAAAATATTAAAGGGCTAGAGAACCTTGTGGAGGATAAAAATTTTAAGACTACATTTGGCCCTCTACAAGGTGAAAAATCCAAGCGTTTGGATAAATCCCTTTTGGCGGCAGCCGAAAAAAGTGATCTTATCTACCATAAACAGTTTTACGTCTTCACAAAATTTCCATTATCTGATTTTTACGGTTCTACAAAGCTTTTTGATGAAGTACGAAAACATTTTGAGTTGGTAAGACCATTAAACCATTACTTTGACCATGTATTTCAACAACAAACCCAATAGTTTATTTATCAATTTATACTGAACTCGTTTCGGTTTCAAAAAACAACACATATGACAACACAGGAAATCGCCGACAAATTGGTCGGGTATTGTAGGATGGGACAATTTGAAGACGCTATGAAAGAACTTTACGGCCCAACCATTGTTAGTATTGAACCCAAAGGAGCTCCCATGGAACGCGTTGAGGGTATGGATGCCGTAATCCAAAAGGCGGAGTTTTTCAATAATATGGTAGCCGAATTTCACGGCAATGAAGTGTCTGAACCCATCGTTGCCGATAATTTCTTTTCATGTCGAATGAAAATGGATGCAACATTTAAGGAAGGAGGTAGACAAAGTATGGAGGAAATCTGTTTGTATGAGGTGGCGGACGGTAAAATTGTTAAGGAAGAGTTTTTCTACACTCCCAATCCTCAAGGATAATATCAAGTGGCCTGTAAGTAGGGATTCTTACAGGCCTAGCTTGCAAAGAAGGCCTCCAGCTCTTTTAACGTTTTTTCTGAGGTCTCTATATCCTTTACTATTTTGCCCTTTTCTAGCACTACGATACGCTCGCAGACCTCGGTGACATGCATCAAATCGTGACTGGAGACTAAAACCGTAACCGCTTCTTCTGCGGCCAGTTCCTTGATAATGGCCTTCAGTCGAATTTGTGTGGTTGGGTCAAGGTTTGCAAAAGGTTCATCCAATATCACAACCTCTGGATTACCGATAAAACTAGCAACGATACCTGCCTTTTTTTGATTTCCTTTTGATAGGTCCCGCAGGTATTTTTTCTGTCCTAAAATCTCGCCGTGAAAAAAATCTTCAAATTGCGCCAAGAGCGCGTCCACATCGGCTTTGTTTCTTCCCCGTAACTCTCCAATGAAATAAAAGTATTCTTCTGGGGTCAAGTAACCCACCAAAAAACTTTCATCGATAAACGCAGCGGTAAAAGGTTTCCACGCTTCACTCTTATTAACCTGCACTTCATTATTTTCGATATGGCCCGTTGTGGGAGGTATCAAATCCAATAACAAACTGAAAAGTGTGGTTTTCCCTGCACCATTGTTGCCCACAAGACCAAAACTTTGCCCTTTTGGAATTTCCAGTGATGCGATATTCAAAACGGTATTGGCACCGTATTTTTTTGAAAGGTTTTCTATTCCAATCATACTATATTAAAGTTGTGTTGATTATCCATTTTTCTGTTGAAATCCTCGAAGCATTACATGCTTTTTGTTGGCGTATTGCTGGGTCACAAAATCCAAAAGCTTACTTTTAAAAGCATACCCAAAAATTCCTAGGCCTACCAATACCGAAATGGCTATTTCAAAGGAAACCAACCAGTTCAATAGCGAGAACAAAATGATGGGCGCCCCCAGTACGGGCAACATTACCAAGAATTGTACAGCGCTGGTACCTTGCATATTCCCAAAAGGACTTTGGTCCAGTTCTATCCGTTTTTTATTAAACGACCCAAAATATAAAATCACGGGTATGTTCACCCCAAGATTATAAATGGCGCAAGCCGTATTTACAGCGAAGACCTTCCATCCAAAATACACGTAGGGAATGGTCAACAAGAACATGACTACCACACTGACCGTAATTAAAAGTGCTTTGGATTCCAGGTATTTTCTAAGAGGGATGTTCTGCGACATCATCATTCCGTAATACGCACTATCCCAAGCCGGAATGAACTGTCCAAAATTGGCAAGAAAAATACCGGTCATAAAAATGCCCAGGAAAACATGCATTCCCACCATATTGGCATAAATCTCCTGTGTGTAAAAGATGAGACCATAAAAAACGAAGAGCAACGATATCCATACCTGGGTCTTGGTTCGTTTATTTCGCCATATTAATTTTAAATCCAACTGTAAGAAAGGAGCCATTTCCCCAAATCTTTGGGTCCAGGCCAAATCAGCTGTTTTAGCTTCCTTCGCCTTTCCCTTTAGGGCCCCATCAAGATATAATACGTCTTTGAGGTATCTGAAGTTCAAGAAATAAAGTACTCCTAAAATGGCCAAGGGCACAAAAATAGTAGCTGGATAGGCATAGAGGGCATGAAAAATAGGGCCAAAAATCTGTTGGATGGATACAATTTCAAAATATTCCAGTCCCCAGAATAATACTAATACACTTATAATTATTCCCAGCGCGATATCGCTTTTATTGATCAAAAAGTTTAAAAAATTGGCACAAAGCGCAATACCTAACATCGCCAGCAGCCATACAAGTACATTCCAAACGGGATATCCATTTACGACCAAGACAATGGCAAACGGAGAAAAGGTAACCAGGGTTAACAGATTAAATCCGGAAAAGACGGATTTTCCAAGGATATAGTTTATTATTTTGGACTTAGGGATATTGTTTATCAATAAGGGCTTGATGTCCATTACAGGCAATTTCTGCATGAAATACCTAAAAAAGAGTTCCCCCAATACCCAATACACCAAAAATTGGCTTAATACCCACATAGGCCCATCGGTAGGAGCCAACTTCCTTAGAATAAAATAAAGTGTACCCCCAAGTGCACCCAAAGAGACCAAAAGATAAAGCCCCATCAGCACCATAAATATTTTAATTCCCACACTTTTTCCAAAGGAAGCCGATCGAAAAAAGGATTTCCATTGCAGGGTAATGAACTGTTTGAACATAGGCTGGTATTTTGTTCAGGATGTTAGTGTCTAAAATAGGAGAATTGTTACAGAAGCTGTTTCTATTTCAAGTTTTCATTTAGTGTATTCGTTTATTTAGCTTTACAAAAAATATTGTTATGGGTGATTTTTACACTCTCGCCGTCTCTTCGGTTGCTCCCTTGACCCCAAATGCTGTTGCACTTACGTTCAATGTTCCTGATACGCTCAAGGAAAAATTCAACTTTATTGCTGGTCAGTATATCACGGTTAAGAAAACATTGAACGGATCGGAGATAAGAAGGGCCTATTCCATTTCATCATCACCTTCGTCAGGAAAGCTAACCATTGGGATAAAAAAAATACAAAACGGCATTTTTTCTACCTATGCCAATGAATCCATTAAGGTTGGGGATGTTTTGGAGGTAATGCCACCGGAGGGTCGATTTATGTTCCAACCTCATTTAAAAGCTAAAACTATTGGTGCTTTCGCCGCGGGCAGTGGAATTACCCCTATAATAAGTATTGCGCAAACCGTTATGGAATCCCATGATACCAATCGTTTTGTGTTGGTTTATGGCAACCAAAGTCCTGAAGAGTCCATGTACCGCGAGGACTTGTTTCGATTACAAAAAAAATATACCAATCGGTTTTTTATTCAATGGGTATATAGCCGCAGTAATGAACCTGATTGCCTTTTTGGCCGCATTGAAAATGCCACGGTAAATTTGGTGCTTAAAAATAAATTCAAGGAATTCAATTTTGACGCTTTCTATCTCTGCGGCCCCGAGCAAATGATTACTACGGTATCAGATACCCTAGAAAATAACAGCATTCCCAAGGAACATATCCATTTTGAACTCTTTACCTCTTCCAAGACTATTTTAGGTGGATTGGAAGGTCAAGAAGGAGGTCATAGCAAACTATCCGTTGTTTTGGACGATGACGAACACCAATTTATGATGGACCAAAAAGAACTGGTCCTGGACGCTCTTCTTAAAAATGATATTGACGCCCCCTATTCTTGTTACGGTGGGGTCTGCAGCTCTTGTATAGCAAGGGTGGTGGAAGGGAAGGCGGAAATGATCAAAAATCAAATACTTACCGATAGCGAAATTAATGAAGGGTACATTCTCACCTGTCAAGCATTGCCAACCACCCCATTTTTAAAAATTGATTTTGATGATGTTTAATCAAATTTATCCTTCAAAATCTATGTTACAATCCAACTCATTCACGGATTCCTGTGCTTCATCAACGGCTTCATCAAATTCGGCTCTATCACTGTTATCAACACATGATCGCGCATCTTCCAAGGCATCCAAGTAGTCTTGGGCGGCCACTCTAAATGCATTGCACGTTTCCACGGTTGGGGCGTTACTAAAATTGATGGAAGCAGAACTAAGGACAGCTGCTTCATCAGCCACTTCCGCAGCCCAAAACCTTTCCGCGCAATTGTTGATGACACCATCATCATCGGAACATGAGCTCAACATAAACATAACCGACATACTTCCTAAAAAATACTTAAATGACTTCATAATACATTGGTTTTTATTTGATTACAAATGTATGTTTGCAAATGATCCATGGTTTGAGTAATGTGTAATCTGGGCTTAAGGCTGTACAATCGGAAACAACTGGTTGAGAATTGGTAACTGAAAACCTATTTGGATTAAAATCAAATCCATTGCCCATTTGAACTTAAATAGCCTTCCAGCTCCTTCATACCATATTCATAACCAATAAGATAGGCTTTCTCTATGCCCTTTTTATCAAGTACGCCTATATTTTCAAGCTCCTCTGGTTCAATGTGAAGGTCACATTCTTCAAGTTTTTTATGGCTTGAGGCATAAATGGCAAGACCGGTAATCCTGCCGGCCAATTGTATGGAATTCTTTAAATCTTTTTTGGTAAGTTCCCCGGCAATGGAGACATTACTGCCAATAACAAAATCACAGCCGCCCTCCACATATTCTTTTGGGAAATTATTCATAATTCCTCCGTCTGCATATAGGATTCCACTAATTTCAACCGGGCTAAAAACAGGGGTCAGGGCAGCGGATGCCAATAAAGGTAAAATCAAGTTTCCTGATTTAAAGAGGGTTTCCTGGCCTTTTAATAAATCCGTGGCGACTATGAAAAGCCTTTTCTCCAATGCCTCGAAACTGTCGTGGGGGAAGTATTCCTTAAACAACTTAAAATAGCGATTGGTATCTATAAAACCTGGTTTCCCAATCGCAAAAAAACCATATTGAAATAATGGGGTGTCTTTGAAGAACTGCAACATCTCATCAATTGAATTGCCATTGGCATAAAGGGCTCCTACCAATGCGCCTACACTTGAGCCAGAAATGCAATGGGCATGAATTTCATTTTCTTGCATAGCCTTAATTAGCCCAATATGGGCCATACCACGAACCCCACCTCCTGAAAGGACCAATCCAATTCGTTTTTCTTGTAGTTTTTTCATCGGATAGGCATGTTGATGTTCAAAATTATGGCCTTTAACAAAAGGTATTGTAATGTTCTGTCAAATTTTCGACCAAACTTACTTGGTAATTTTATTGTAAGTTTACGTAAACGCGTTTCGTGTACGAAATCCATTCAAATACGGCTATACTGGTTTTTGCGCTCAAACCATCCGAAGAGGTGCAGCGTAAAAAAATACGAATGGGCAAAGCCTTATTTTCGTCACTTAACCAACACACTCTTGCCGAAGTCAAAAAAACAAAGCTTCCCTTTTTTCATTGTGAGGGCACCTGCCAGAAAGGAAATTCCTTTGGAGAGCGTTTCTCCAATGCCATTCAACACCTTTTTGATTTAGGTTTTCAAAACGTAATAGCCTTAGGTAATGATTGTCCTCAATTAACCAAAAAGGATATTCTATTTACTGCTTCAGAATTAGCATCTGGGCAAAATGTACTTGCCCCCTCTTCAGATGGTGGTTTTAACATGTTGGGCATCCAAAAAAGTGCTTTTAACAAAACCACTTTTGAAGCACTTTCTTGGCAAACCGAGAAATTATTTGAGGAAACTTTACAATACCTTAGAAAACTTGGACAGGATATAGAACTTTTGGAAACCTATACCGATTTAGATTCCATTGCGGACATCGAGCTGTTACTATCAAAAGTTAAGTTTTTTTCGGCAAGGCTTTATGCCCTTTTGATAGAATTGCTCCACAAATCCCAACTACATTGGTCTTATTTATTTAAGCCCCTACCCCAACTGGGTCTTTCATTTCCATCGAACAAAGGATCCCCCTTTGCCATTGCCTGAAACTTTTTCCACTTACAATTTAATTCACTTTTAACTCGCCCAACAGGGCACAACAAAAAACTAATGGCAAATTCCTATTATGACCCTGCAGACCTGCGGAAATTTGGAAAAATAACAGAATGGAGCGAAGAGCTGGGTACCAAATTTTTTGATTATTACGGTGCCGTGTTTCAAGAAGGAGCACTTAGCGCAAGGGAAAAATCTTTAATTGCCCTTGCCGTTTCCCACGTGGTCAAATGTCCTTATTGTATTGACGCCTATACCAAAGATGGCCTACAAAGGGGTATTACCAAAGAGGAAATGATGGAAGCAGTTCATGCTGGTGCCGCAATTGAAAGTGGTGCGTCCTTGGTACATGGCGTACAAATGATGAATAAATACAACAAATTAAGCATGTAGGCGTGGAAAGTATAATGCACCAGATTAAAAAGGCGAAAAAGCCTAAAACAAAAACCCTGCACTCCAGAAATAGTGAGTTAGCTTCGGTAAACAGGCAACTTGAGATTCTGAATGGTGGAGTTTTTGAAGAAGGGGAACTCCCTTATTTTAAGGATAAGATATCTGAAATTGGGCTTTTCCCTTTACGCCCCAACAAACTTGAAATCCTTCAAATCAATGTGGGCTACATGTGCAATATTACCTGTGAGCATTGTCATGTCGATGCCGGACCAGGGCGAAAGGAAATCATGACTACAGACACTATGGAAATGTGCTTGGAAGTGATTCGAAATACAGGTGCCCATACGCTGGATTTAACTGGAGGAGCTCCAGAAATGAATCCTCGTTTTAGATGGTTTGTGGAAGAAGCTTCCAAAGCAGGCATCAAAGACTTTATTGTCCGATCCAATCTGTCCATAATCATGGCACATCCTAAATTTAGAGATCTTCCGGATTTTTTTAAAAAACATAACGTCCATGTAGTCTCTTCACTTCCCCATTATACAAGGGGAAAGACAGATAAACAAAGAGGGGATGGCGTTTTTGACGCCTCCATACAAGCTTTAAAGGAATTGAATGAAAGAGGGTACGGCCAGCCGGATAGTGGTCTACGCCTGGATTTGGTGTACAACCCATCGGGCGCATTCCTTCCCGGTGACCAAGCGGCGCTGGAAAAGGATTTTAAAGAGGCATTGTTGGAAGATTTTGGAATACACTTTCACGGTCTTTTTGCCATTACCAATCTTCCTATTTCAAGGTTTTTAGATTATCTCATCGCCTCGGACAACTACGAGGATTACATGTACGCCCTGGTAGATGCTTATAATCCATCTGCGGTCAGTGGAGTAATGTGCACCAATACCATTTCAATTAGCTGGGATGGTTGGTTATACGATTGTGATTTTAACCAGATGCTGGGATTAAAAGTTGCTAGTAAAATAAAACACATTAAAGATTATAATGAAGATGTTCTAAACGATAGAAATATCATTGTATCACAACATTGCTACGGGTGTACTGCAGGAGCGGGTAGCAGTTGTCAAGGCACCGTCGCCTAATTAATTATTCAAAAAAGTATTATGAGCTATTTAGAAGCAACAAACGATTTATATAGAGAAGCAGCGTTAACACCAGATGTCGGTCTCTGCTGCACCACTAATCCCATCTGGGAATTACCTGGATTGTCCATTCCCAAAATTATGCAAGAGATGAACTACGGCTGCGGAAGTACCGTTCATCCGCGCGATCTTTCCAACAATCCCAAAATGCTATATGTAGGCGTAGGTGGAGGAATGGAATTGTTGCAGTTTTCGTACTTCAACCGTCAAGAAGGCGGTGTGATAGGAGTGGATGTGGTTGATGAGATGCTCGAAGCCAGCAGGAAAAATTTTGAAGTGGCCGAGCGGGAAAATGATTGGTTCCAATCTGGATTTGTGGAGTTACGAAAGGGGGATGCCCTCAATCTTCCTGTGGAAGATGATACTATTGATGTGGCCGCACAAAATTGTTTGTTCAATATCTTTAAAGAGGAGGACCTGAAACGCGCTATCGAAGAAATGTACCGCGTTCTAAAGCCTCATGGGAGATTGGTCATGAGTGATCCTACCTGCGAACAAGAAATGAACGAAACACTTAGGAACGATGATAGGCTAAGAGCACTTTGCCTCAGTGGTAGCCTCCCCATAAAACAATATGTAAAAGCATTGACCGATGTCGGTTTTGGCACCATTGAAATCCGGGCCAGAAAGCCCTATCGTATCCTTGACCCCAAAAACTATCCTACAGATGAATTAATTTATATTGAATCCATTGAGGTAGCGGCCATTAAAGATCCCATGCCGGATGATGGCCCTTGCGTATTTACAGGAAAAGCGGCCATTTACTTTGGGGATGAGGATTATTTTGATGATAATAAAGGTCATGTATTATTAAAAAATCAGCCTTTAGCGGTATGTGATAAAACTGGGGGTGCTTTAGCCGCCCTGGGCAGGAATGACATCTTTGTAAGCGAATCTACCTATCATTATGATGGTGGGGGATGTTGTTAATTCACAAGCATGAACGTCCCCATCTATTATGAGTAAAGACTAGGGTTCACTTGTCAAATGAAATCAAAATGTTGTTCAAGTCGGTGGCATTCCCGTTAATAGTTCTAAAGGCATCATAGTAGCCATGTGATATCACTTGAAATTTTTCGGCTTGCCCTGCTTCAGACCATCCTTTTTTTAAATTATCAAATGCCAAAGGGTTGGTACGATGGAGGTTTAAAAAAACCTCGGTAATGATTCGTTTGTCCGAAGGAGAAATATTGTCATTCAATAAAACGGGACCCAAAGGGATTTCTTCCGAAATCCATAGTGGGTTAAGTGACTTTACCAAAGACGAATCTGCCCTAATCTGTTTAAAGTATTCATTGCTCCCCATTGCACATAAATCAGAATCACCCCTTATTAAACTTTTAAGTGTTGTCATGTGATTGCCTCCATAGCTTACTTCCCTGAATTGTGTTTCTGGTGATGTAATGTCAATTGAACTCAAAAGTAATCTTGGCATTAAATTGCCTGAAGTTGACCCCTTAGCTACAAACATCATGGCATACTTTTCAGCATTGTCCCTTAAGAAGTCCAAATCAGTGATACTATCGCAAGTGGTGAGTAAAACTGTTTTGTAATTGTCTATGGCGCCTTCTTTTATTCTCAAAGTAACTACTGGAACCATATTTTTATTTTCCGAAGCAAGAAGCAGATACCCAAATGTGTTAATTAGTCCTATGTCTACCTCATCAGCATCCATTCCTTCTATAAACGTGAGGACATCGGAGTAACTGGAAATGACCACAGGTCTTTTGAGAACCTTCTCCAACTCAAGCGAAAGAGGCCTTAAATTATTTATCCTGTCATTATTGGAGTAGGCATACGTGGCTATCCTTAATGGTTCAACTTGACTTTTACACCCCATTTTGATGAAACAAAAAATGACCACTAACAATGTCATTGTCAATTTATGATATGTCCTCATAACCAATCCTTGAATTTCTAAGTGCTTTATCTTATCAAAGGCTAAATCGGTTTTTCTTCTTGGTTATTTTCTTCTTGGTTACATCTTTGAATCTGAGCATTTCCAATATTCTGTTCGATGCCCCTAAATAATACCCGGTTTCCTGCTCAAAGCTTTTCGGGTTTTTGAAAGTTCCGAACAACATATCGATAAGAGGTAAATCAGTATAGTTATAGGCGTGTACGCCTTTTGCGTGATGCAATGAATGGCTTTCGGGCCTTTGAACAATATATCCAAGCCATCTAGGTGTTTTAATATTGGCGTGCTGAAAGACCCCTAAAAAGGTTAAAGAAAGTATAATAACCGTAATTGCTTCTGGCGATAAGCCCATAAGCAAGGTAAAACTCACTGAACCCACAAGTGATAGTCCAATCATATCATTAATACTGAACATAAAAGCACTTGGTACATCTAGACGTTCCGAGCTATGGTGCATTTGATGTGAGATTCTAAAAAAGAAATCTGATTTATGCATAGCAATATGCCATCCATACTGTACCAATTCAAACAATAAAATTCCAATAATGACCTGCGTGGTTAAATTCCATGAGCTTAAGTCCAAAAATTGATAAGGGGCCAAAAACCGATCCCATAAAAGCGGGATGTATGTCGTAAATAGAACATAGGCCAAAAAGAAAAGGAACCCCTTTACTTTCCAGTACTTTATCCTGGGTAATTCCCTAGCGGGAAAAAGATTTTCCCAGAGGAACAATCCAGCAAAAATAAAATATACAATGATTGAAATAGGGTCACTTAAAATGGCCCAAGGAGTGGGCAATTGATTGATGAAATTCTCCATGATTTTTAGTTTTAAATTTTTGGTGCAAAACTATTTGCATCAAAAGTGTTATCCTAAAAAATGGACTTGACCTATGTTAGGAATTTAGCTTTTTCCGAATTCTACTCAAACTTTCTGGGTGAATACCCAAATACTTGGCAATTTTATTGACGGGTACTTGGGATATGTATTGAGAATGCGTTTTGAACATCCCGGCATACATTTCTTCTGCCGTCTTGGTCAAAAGGTCCTTCTCCCTATTAGTTTTCCTAATATAGGCTCCTTCCATAATCTTCCGGCCAAACTGGTTCAACCCCAAATCATGTTCATAGGCCTCCATTAAATCTTGATAGTTGATTTGTTCTAATTTGCAATCAACCAAAGCGGTTAATTGAACATCGCTCTTTTTTTGTGACAAAAAAGACGTAAGGCTCGCTACCATTTCGTTTTCAAAGAAGAAATCAATAATCTTCTCTGTCATGTAACTCTTAATAGTTAACTCAACAATACCCGCATTGATAAAATAGACAAAGTTTTCAACTTCACCATAACCTGTAATAACCTCCCCTTTTGAAAAAGATATCTTCGTAACTGGAAAAGGAGGTTTTTTGCAATCCTTCCCTAAAACCGAATTATAAAATGTTAAAAAGTCCATTATTCGTAATCCTATCGTTCTTTAATTTAATCGAAAATTCAAACGACGCAACCGTTTAAGTGCAATTTTAATCGTTTTGCAGATAGACCGCAGGTCCCTGATTGTATTCAGAACGGCCAAAATATGTAACATGTCGAATTTAAGTGTAGATAATCCTATAAGATTTATCCTACAATTTGATGTGATGAACTTTGCATAGTTGGGAGTAACTCCCGCAAAACCCAAATCTTATGGAAACCACTATACAAAACAGTAAAACGTTACACCTATATCGTGCGAAGGGATTGGAGCTGTTTTACAAAAAAGGATACTTCAACACCAATTTAAAAGAAATTTGCGCTAGCCTTTCCATTTCTGAGAAAGCGTTCATCGATACTTTTATTTCCAAAGAGGAATTTTTTATCAGTATTACACAGAACCTCATTTTACAGAATATCCTAAATCTACTTATTGAACCTGTTACCTATAAGCAAAGTCCGTTTCCTTTAATTCTTGATAGAATGCAGATTGAGCTTGAGGAGGCCATAAGCAATAAGAATGATAACGGTTTTATTTTGGCCAATTTTATATCAGAGTTCAACACAAAGAATCCTAGAATCAATAGATATTTAGGGGATATCCTTAAAATATGGGAAATCAATCTTATTTCCCTCCTTAGAAAGGGACAACTGGATGGTTATGTAAAGAGGGAAGTGGATTGTTTAGGTGCCGCCAACCACGTCATTTCATCCTACATGGGTGTTAGGACCTTGATGGTTGAGGGGAACTCAAGATTATTGGCAGATCAATATATTCAGCAGCTGCGTTATTATTTTTATAGTATTTCAAACTCTTATGGCATGTAGGAGCGCTTAAGCCTCGCCCAGAATTTCTTGGACTTTCCCTAAAATGCTTTCAGGTGTTATGGAGTTAATGGCCTCCAAATACCCCTCCGGATATTTGTTTCCATATACTGAGGTGGGTAGTAAAGGGAATGTATCCCTATCCGGAAGCAAAGAATTTTCCAAAGGTTGATTATACGGCTTGAATCCGGCATATGGATGGGTTACCCCCCAAATCGTAAGCACAGGAACTCCATAATTGGCTGCTAGATGACCATTTCCGCTATCCATGGCAATCATTACGTCCAAATTGGAAATAAGGGAAAGCTCTGCTTTTAATTCCAATTCTCCTGCAACAGCCTGAACCTCATCCCCAAATTTAGAATCCAAAGCTTTGAGTTGTTCTGATTCCTTATCGCCACCTCCAAAGAGCAACACTTTATTATTTTTCTTGGAAATTAATTGATGTATGACCTGTTCCATTAAATCAAGACGATACATTTTGCTCTGGTAAGTGGCAAATGGGGCTATACCAATAATTTTATCGTAATTGGGCCCAACAAACTTTAGTAGCTGCCTCGGTATTTTATGTTTTGGCAGGACGTCCAATTTACCTATATCAACATTGAACCCTAACCTATTGATGACATCGGTATATCTTTCAATAGTTGATTTTAATGGTTTAAACCCTTTGTTTTTGCTTCTAGTAAGCATCCGCTTTTCGTTCCTCCCCTTATTTATTTTTTTTACTGGAACATTACTAAGCCCAAAAAAAGCACAAAGGATCCTACTTCTAATAACATTATGTACGTCCGCTATATGGGTAATAGGGAAACGATTCAATTCCTTATACAATTTCCAAAGACCCCAAACCCCTTTGTGATGGAACTTGACATAAGCAGGAAAAACAGTTAATCCTTCCACCTCACTAAATATAGCTTCAAAGTAGGGTTTGGTGAGCAGGGTGATTTTTACATCCGGATATTTGCGCTTTAATGCGTTTATCACAGGCACAATCATAGCCACATCGCCCATGGCTGAGAGACGAATTATTAAAATATGCTTGGAATCAGCCTTTTTGGCCACGAAGCACGGGATTTAATTCATCATCATTGTACATTTTCATTTGTTTGTAGACTTTCATGTATTTTCTGCCCGCTTCAATATCGAACAACAATTCATCGATTGCCGTAGAAAGGTCATTGCGCTGTTCCAGAAGTATGTGCAACTTATCCTGACATTGTTTTCGGTGTCCCTCTGAAGCATTTTCACGGTTCACCTCTTCCCGCATATGATATATTTTTAGTGCTAAAATGGAAAGCCGATCGATGGCCCAGGCCGGACTCTCGGTATTAATACCCGCACCTTTTTGAGTTTTCACTGATCGGTATTTGTTCAAAAAATAACTATCAACATATTCCACTAAATCCGTTCTATCTTGATTACTGGCATCTATCCTTCGCTTAAGCTTTAGAGCAGCAATGGGTTCAATTTCTGGGTCTCTAATAATATCTTCATAATGCCATTGTACCGTATCTATCCAATTCTTTCTATACAATAGGAATTCTATGCTTCCGGAAGGATATGGATTGGTAAACGGTTGGTCGACATTGTCCATAACATGGTACTTTTCGATGCTCTCCTCAAAAATGGACAAAGCCACTTTACTTAACATGGTCTCTATTTTTTGCAAAGATACGTCATTGCAGAAGCCGTATGGCAAACACCACTATCGGCAAAGCAATACTCGCAATTAAGGCTATTTCCTTGAATTTTTGCTTTTTTATGGTTTCCAAGTAATTCGCACAAAAAATTGCTCCTGGGAAAAACGAAAATAATTCCAACCCTTCCCCGTTGCTGCCTTTGGTTAGAATGATTAAAATGGAAATTATCAAATATGCAAAAATCAATCGCAAGGATAGGGTTCGGCCCAGCCTTCTGTAACCCAATTTTCCAAACACCATTAATGTCACTGCAATTATCAAAAGGATATAAAACAATAGTGTATAGTTGGGTTTTAAGAAGAAATCAAGTGCTATGGGAAACCGAAAATGTTCCAGAAAAAAACCCGTGCTATTTAAAAACAAAGTGAAAGTGTATCCTAAAATCGTAATACAGATTAGGGCGGCGACGGGCATCAACCATAACCGTAATTGCTTGCCAACGAAAAGGTATATGGCCACATAAAGAGCAACAATGAAAAACAGCGCCCATTCACTAAAAAAGCTGGCCACATAAAGCCAAAGGGCAGACTCAAATATTTTTTCTTTATGATTTTTTTCGTCCCTTAAGGCAATTGCCCTATTCATTGACAACAATAGAAAGAACCCAGCGAAAATGACAGTACTGTTTTTGAGGGCGTCTGGAAAAAACAATAGCAATGCCAAAAAATAAAGC
>JBCBZA010000042.1:0-26176 GCA_039815575.1 Bacteroidota bacterium
AACATGAATTTCTCTATTGGGAATTCCCAAGTTATAAGGGGCAACAAGCTGTAAGAATGGGTAAATGGAAAGCAGTTCGAAAAAACATCTTTGAGGGAAATATGAATGTGGAATTGTACGATCTGAGTGTTGATATCAAAGAATGTTCCGATATATCAGGGGCGCATCCGGACATCGTACTACAGATGGAAACCATTATGAGACAAGAACATACACCTGCTGTTAACCAAAAATTTCATTTCAAAGAATTAGGTGATGACAAAAACTGAATCGCAACACAGTTGTAAATAATCGTAGCTTCAGGTACACAAGTAGACCTGGGAATAAATTGAAAGAAACCGTCCTTAAAATAGTATGATGAAACAGAAGATTGTCTTTTTATTGTTACACTTCGTATTAATTACCTCTTGTAAACAGACCAAGACCGAATCTACCACAGAAAAAGATGATACTGACATTCAGGAACTCTTTGCGCTAATGCAAGGCTCATTTAATTCTGAAAGACAATCGCTTGCCGATTCCACGTATTATAATATTTCTTTACACATGTATCCTATATGGAAGGAAAAAGGCAATTGGCTCTATGTGGAACAAGCTATGAATTCCATGCAGGATAAGCCCTATCGACAGCGCGTTTATGAGATAAAACGAAATGAAAAAGGACAATTGGCCAGTTACGTATATACTATTCCAAATGATTCACTATGGATCGGAAAATGGAAAACGCCCGAGACATTTAATGAGCTATCCCGGGAAAAGCTTGTGCTACGCAAAGGCTGCGAAGTGCTGTTGACAAAAAAATCAAGTACCATCTTTTTTGGAAAGACCCAAAATGGCACTTGTGTAAGCACGCTTAGGGGAGCTAGCTATGCCGTGTCTGCAGTGGAGATTACTTCAATGGCCATAAAATCTTGGGATCAAGGATTTAATTCTGAAGGAAAACAAGTTTGGGGTGCCACTGAAGGCGGGTACATTTTTGATAAACTAAAGAACTAAATGGGACCCTAGGCAAACCTTAAAATAAATATACCCATACTTCTGGGTCGGGTATTTCCTAAAATTGGCCAGAAGCACATTGATTTGGGCCAATCATACATAAAAGTCATGTATTTACTTCATATGCTGTAACTTACGGCCATATGAGAACACTTAATAAAACTATCTTCATCTTATTATTAGCGCTTCTTTTATCTTCTTTGGTCAGCGCCCAAACCAAGAGCGTACCCATTGACCAAAGCAAACACGAAGGTCTGGTCAAATTAAACTTGGACAGCCCCATTAAAGTCTTACATAGCCAAGGGTACCATGCTGAAGCCAAAAAACAAGCAGATCTTATTTTAGATGCCTATGAATTTCTTTCTGGACTTATGGGACCTAAGAAGGATTTTTATGTATTGGTGGTCGCTCAAGAAGATTGGCCTCGAAATGCTTATCTGCCCGTGCCAGGATTACCGGAATATTATAAGGGAAACATCATTGTGGGTGCAGGACAAAATGCCATGGCAGATGATTATGCGCAGTTGGTAAGCAGTTTTCCAAAGGAAATGACTACGGAACTCTATGAGGTCTATCACAATGACGCTGGGCAGTTAGATATGAAGTTGTTCTTTGATAAGTTGGCCATCCACGAGCTGACCCATAATTTTCAGGACCCTAATAATCAAAGTGGATATTCCATAAGTAGGTGGCTTGAGGAACTCCACGCCAATATGGGGCTCTATGCCTATTACAAAAGTGAACGTCCTGAAGAGTTAAAATACATTACCACCTTAGTTGATTTTAGTGTAAACAATCCGCCACCAAATGCCGAGTTTACTTCCCTTGAAGACTTTGATGCGAACTATTACAACATGAACCCAGGTGATTATGGCATGTACCAAATGAAGTTTACCAAAGCTGCCGAAAAAATAATTGACTCTCTAGGGTACGAAATTCTAAAACCCCTTAACGGATTTCTCCTAAAATATGATGAGTCCTTTAAAAAGAAGGTAAGCCCGGCAGAGTTGAAAATAAAGCTTAGTCAAGAGGTCCACCCTTTATTGGCTGATATTATGGACAATTGGAAATAAAAAAGGCACCAAAATGGTGCCTCGAAGTTATCAGTCTTTTGTTTTTTGATTACCAGCCAAAAGCCAGTTTAAATCGTTGCTTTTTTTCTTTTTTCCTTGCGGCCTCTTTCTCAGCTTCCCTTTCGGCGTGAACAAACAAATCAATTGAAAAAGGATAGGTCTGCCACATGTTTGGATAATATTTCAACTTTTTCATACTACAGTATTTTTATAATACAGTGCAAATTTCCTTTGGATATGTACAGTACAAATCAATAGAATTATCCACTTTATGTGCTATTTTACCCAAAACAGACCTTTTTAACACGTCTTTAAGGTAAATTTCCAGCAAGAATAGGATATTGGGAAAAATTACTACCATGGAATCACGCCTTTATTTCTTACCGTTTTTTTTGTTCTTCGCACTTTCATGTACCCAGATCCAAAAAACCACTATTGATGAAATTAAACTACCAAAGGATGAGCTCCCTAGGGCATTGGATATGTTTAACAAGGCATTTGCCGATGGAAATCTAACGGTATTGGATTCCATGACCCTACAAAACTATTTACATACCAATGGAAGTTCCAAGGCAATCACTAAAAAAGATTGGTTCAACTATTTGCAAAAGAGAAACCAGCAATTGAAATCAGGCAATTTGCAGGTTTTGGACTATTCATTAGAAGAACAAAAAATAGCATACTACGGTGCCACTGCTATTGTAACCGGAAAGGTTAAAGTAGTGACCAAAGACAGTTTAGGGACATCAGAGAGCCAATATCGAATTACCAATGTTTGGGTCTATGAGGATGGAAGCTGGAAAAGGGCCGGTTTTCATGATGGAAAAATAAAATAGGGGATACTTCCCATTTCGGCTGTGCTGATTTCCTTATTTTAGTAAGAACTAAAGTTGTAGGGATGAAGCATGTTTTGGGTGTTATTCTCAGTGTAGCACTTTTATGGGGCTGTTCTGAAGAAAAAAATACAGTTGTACGGAAATCCAACCATACTGTGCTGAACCCTACACTGGATTTCAGGCCCAATATCCTTTGGATCGTTGCCGAAGATATGAGCCCCAATATACCCGCTTATGGCGACAGTACTGTGGTTACTCCCACTTTGGACAAACTTGCCAAGGAGGGGGTCAGTTATGATAACTTTTTCAGTCCGCACCCAGTGTGTTCCCCAGCTCGGGCATCCATTATTACAGGAATGTACGCGAATAGTATCGGGGCCAGTCATATGCGAACGGGACCATGGATGTTGGAACATTTACCCGAACACATTATTCAGGGGTATAAGTCCCTTCCAGAAGAAAATATTCCTTATGAGGCAGTACCGCCCAAAGAGGTGAAAATGTTCACTGAATATTTGAGAGGGTCCGGTTACTACTGCAGCAACAACAGTAAGGAAGATTATCAATTTATAAAAACCATGACTGCTTGGGATGAAAGCAGTGCTAGTGCCCATTGGCGAAATCGACCCAAAGACACCCCTTTTTTCTCAGTTTTCAATATTGGGGTGACCCATGAGTCGCGCATATGGGCAAAAGTCCAGGACTCCCTATGGGTAGATAAGGACTTGGAGATCCCAATCCCCCCCTATTTGCCAGATACGGAAATAGGTAAAAACGATGTTCGTAGAATGTATTCCAATATTTTGGAAATGGATGCACAAGTAGATGCCATACTTTCCGAATTAAAAGAAGATGGGCTATTGGACAGTACCATTGTGATTTGGTACACGGATCATGGAGGGCCATTGCCCCGACAAAAACGCCTGCTGTATGACAGCGGAACGAAAGTGCCCATGATCATTCGATTTCCCAATGGTCAATTTGCCGGGCAACGGGATGACAGGATGATCAGTTTTATTGATTTGGCCCCTACCACCCTATCATTGGCGGGTATCGATGTGCCAAACCATGTACAAGGTACGGCGTTCCTAGGTCCATTTATGAGGAATGAAGAGCCGCAATATGTCTTTGGGGCAGCCGATCGTTTTGATGAATTTACCGACCGAATGCGTTCGGCCCGGGATACGCAATTCAAATACATCAAAAACTACCAACCGGAAAAACCCATATATGCGGATGTGGCCTACCGAAAGAACATGCCCATAATGCAAGAGCTTTTGCGCTTAAGGGAAAATAAACAACTTACACCTGAACAAGCGTTATGGTTTCAGCAACCAAAGGCCCATGAAGAATTGTATGATATCATCAAAGATCCCCATGAACTCCATAACCTTGCCAATGACCCTAATTTTCAAGAGGATTTGGAACGATTACGGACAGCTTGTGAAAATTGGGTCAGTGAAATTGATGATACAGGACTACGCCCAGAAAATGAGCTGGTGGAGGCATTTTGGCCCAGTGGCATCCAACCGCAAACGGCACGTCCGACCTTTGCAGTGGTTGAAGGGAAGTTAGAACTACGGTGTTCCACTAAAGGAGCTTCCCTTGGTTATCGTTTTGTGGATTCAAAAAATGAAATTAGGGATGTTTGGCAGCTGTATAGCACTCCTGTAGAAATACCTGCCAATTGCACCTTAGAGGTCATTGCCCACCGGTTAGGGTATAAAAGAAGTGCTACAGAAACCATCGTTTTGGGGATGGGTGGTTAATTAAAAGCGATCATAATTGTCACCGACCTGATCTAAAACCGAAAGGAATGTTTCAAATTGTATTAGATTCATGCCGTCAATAGCCTGTTTTCGAAG
Organism: Bacteroidota bacterium; assembly: GCA_039815575.1. Classification (GTDB taxonomy): domain Bacteria; phylum Bacteroidota; class Bacteroidia; order Flavobacteriales; family Flavobacteriaceae; genus Croceivirga. Next base: position 4,771 of record JBCBZA010000042.1, read on the forward strand.
TTTGATGGCTACGGGAAGTACGCGCTCAATAATGGATTCACCTTCTGTTGTTACAATCAACCTAAAGCGCTTTTGATCCCCCTCAAAACGTGCCTTCCTAATCCAACCTTTACGTTCCAAACCTCCGATTACCCTGGAAATAGTGGCACGATTCCTAAAATTGGACTGCACAACATCCCGCTGTGATGCCTTGACACCCAATTCGTGAACCTGATGTAGAATTACCCATTGCTCAATGGTCATATCCACGCCCAACGATTCAAAGGTTCGTAAATAGGCGTCTTGAATTTTACGGAGCACCAAATCCAAGTGAAGTCCTATTCCCTGTATTTCGTCTATCTGATGGAGCAATTTTTTTCTAAAAACTTATCCGAAAATCGGCTTCACATTTCAAAATTACGTATTTTTGTTGCATCAACAACAATTTTAATTGAATAATAGTAAAAATTACGTCATGGAGACTACTACAATTCCAAAAATTCATGATGAGGCAAAAGATTTTATGCCCATTAATGGTACCGATTACATCGAATTATATGTCGGTAATTCAAAACAGGCCGCACATTTTTACAAGACAGCTTTCGGATTTCAATCTTTTGCTTATGCGGGGTTGCAAACAGGTTTAAAGGACCGTGAAAGTTACGTGGTTATTCAAGATAAAATTCGACTAATTTTGACCTCTCCCCTCAAAAGTGGCACAGAAATCGGAAAACACATCGATACTCATGGCGATGGGGTTAAAGTGGTTGCCCTATGGGTGGATGATGCCGTCTATGCTTACCAAACAGCAATTGCCAAAGGAGCGAAGTCATACATGGCTCCAAAAACAGAAGAGGACGAACATGGAAAGGTGGTTCGCGCTGGTATCCATACTTATGGTGAGACCGTTCACATTTTTGTGGAGCGCAAGGATTACCGTGGTACTTTTCTACCTGGATTTGTAGAATGGCAGACACCGGACTACAATCCCGCTCCCACCGGTCTTAAATATGTGGACCACATGGTTGGCAATGTTGACTGGAATCGAATGAATCACTGGGTGGAGTTTTATGAAAAGGTAATGGGCTTTGTCAATATTCTTTCTTTCGATGACAATGATATTTCTACGGAATACACTGCCCTAATGAGTAAGGTCATGAGCAATGGGAATGGTCGTATCAAGTTCCCCATCAATGAACCGGCCGAAGGCAAGAAAAAATCCCAAGTTGAAGAGTATTTGGATTTTTATGAAGGTGAAGGGGTTCAACATATAGCCGTAGCTACTGATGATATTATTAAAACGGTACGTGACCTGCGTGGTCGAGGAGTCGAATTTTTAAGGGTACCATCAACTTATTACGATGTGGTCACGGACCGCGTTGGTAAAATTGACGAGGATATGGCTCCATTAAAAGAATTGGGGATTTTAGTGGACAGGGATGATGAAGGCTATTTACTACAGATTTTCACCAAACCAGTAGAACCAAGGCCTACCATGTTCTTCGAAATTATCCAAAGAAAAGGAGCTCAATCTTTCGGAAAGGGTAACTTTAAAGCCTTGTTTGAAGCCATTGAACGCGAACAGGAACTAAGAGGTACGTTGCATTAAAATTTGATTTATGCCAATCTATCATAAACTCGGAAAAATTCCGCAGAAACGACATACGCAATTTGAAAAACCCGATGGTGGTTTGTATTACGAACAATTATTTGGCACCATTGGATTTGATGGTATGGCCTCCTTGCTCTATCACGTACATCGCCCCACGCAAGTAGCTGCAATTGGGGAAGCCATTGATATGACCCCTAAAATTGCCGTAACCAAAAACATCCACTCCAGAAAGCTGATAGGGTTTAATGTAGTGCCAAAAGACGATTTTTTGGAAGCTCGAGAACCCTTACTGGTAAACGGCGACGTACATGTTGGCCTGGCGGCACCAAAAAAATCCCTTACAGCGTATTTCTACAAGAATTCCGACGCTGATGAGATGCTATTTATTCACAGGGGTTCAGGTACATTAAAGACCTTTTTGGGAGATATCCCCTTTACCTATGGGGATTACCTTATCATTCCAAGAGGGATGATTTATCAAATAGCATTTGATACGGAGGACAACCGCATTTTATATGCGGAATCCTTTCATCCTATTTACACCCCAAAACGATACCGCAACTGGTTTGGGCAATTGTTGGAGCATTCCCCTTATTGCGAACGGGATTATAAGCTGCCACAAGACTTAAAAGCCCATGATGAAAAAGGGGAGTTTGTCATGAAAATCAAAAAACAGGGGATGCTACACAGCTTAATCTATGCCTCACATCCCTTTGATGTGGTTGGCTGGGATGGTTACAATTATCCCTATGGCTTTTCCATCCATAATTTTGAGCCCATCACAGGCCGTGTGCATCAACCGCCGCCAGTGCACCAGACCTTTGAGACGAGTGCATTTGTAGTTTGCTCGTTCTGCCCAAGGTTGTATGACTATCATCCAAAATCCATTCCAGCGCCTTATAACCATTCCAATATCGATTCCGATGAAGTGTTATATTATGTGGATGGCGATTTTATGAGTCGTACTGGAATTGGTCCTGGTTACATCTCACTCCATCCGGCAGGCATCCCACACGGACCGCATCCCGGCACCTATGAGGCAAGTATCGGAAAAAAGGGCACCAAAGAATTGGCTGTAATGATAGATACGTTTAAACCTCTAATGGTTACTGAAAATGCTCTCAAAATTGACGATGGGGAATATTATAAATCTTGGATAGAATAAAAAAGAAATAAGAATCAAGAGCCAAGAGCCAAGACAAAGTAAAACAGTCTCGATTCTTGTTTCTTGTATCTAGACTCTGAATAATGATTATAGAAATACCTAAAAACTCCGACTTTTCAATTCATAACATTCCGTTCGGGATATTTTCAACCCAGGATCGAAGTAAACGCGCAGGAGTTGCCATTGGCGAACACATTTTAGATTTGGCCGCAGTTCATGAACTTGGTGTTTTTGATTTTGACGCAGCAGTACTGAAGAATGGAAATCTCAATGATTTTATTGGTTTAGGGAAAGGGGTTACGTCAAAAGTGCGTAGCGATATTCAAAAGTGGTTGCAAGATGGTACTTCCGTACTAGCTGGAAAACCAGAATTGTTCGTGGAACAATCAAAAGCCCAGATGCATATGCCGGTTTCCGTTGGCGATTACACCGACTTCTATTCCAGTATAGAGCATGCCACTAATGTGGGTAAAATGTTCCGTGATCCAGAAAACGCGTTGCTGCCCAACTGGAAACATATTCCCGTAGGTTATCATGGGAGGGCAAGTTCAATTGTGGTTTCAGGAGTGCCGGTTACACGGCCAAAAGGACAGACCATCCCCAAGGATGCAACCCAACCCATATTTGGCCCCACCCAACGACTTGACTTTGAATTGGAAATAGGCTTTGTAGTTGGAAAAAACACAGAAATGGGCGAATCGGTTTCAACCAAAGAAGCTGAGAATTATATTTTTGGTTTGGTGTTATTCAATGATTGGTCCGCACGTGATATTCAAAAATGGGAATATGTGCCACTTGGACCGTTCTTGGCTAAAAATTTTGCTTCCTCCATTTCACCATGGATTGTGACCATGGATGCCTTGGAACCCTTCCGCATAGAGGGACCTACCCAAGAACCCAAGGTACTACCCTATTTGGAATATGAAGGAGAGAAAAATTATGATATCCATTTAGAAGTAGCCATTAATGACACGAAGGTTTGCCACTCCAATTTTAGATATATGTATTGGAACATGGCACAACAGTTGGCACACCACACGATAAACGGTTGTAATCTTCATATTGGGGATATGATGGCCTCGGGCACCATTTCAGGGAAAGATGAAAACAGTTATGGTTCAATGCTAGAATTGGCTTGGATGGGCACGAAGCCTGTTCAATTAAATGATGGTACGGAACGCAAATTTATTCATGATGGGGATACGGTTACTATGAGAGGATACGCTCAAAAAGGCGATATTCGTGTTGGCTTTGGAGAAGTTGCGACCAAAGTAGCACCGACATCATGATCAAGACCATTGACCCATCCAACATCCCACAGCAAGAGTTACATGGTATCCTTTTAACCTCCGTAGCCCCAAGGCCTATTTGTTTTGCGAGCACCATAGATAAAGCAGGTATAGTCAATTTGAGCCCATTTAGCTATTTCAATGTCTTTAGTTCCAACCCACCAATATTAATTTTCTCCCCTGCCCGCAGTGGTCGCGATAACACCCATAAACATTCGTATCTCAATGTTAAGGAAGTACCGGAAGTGGTTATAAATGTGGTAAATCATGCCATAGTGGAGCAAATGTCACTTTCCAGCACGGCTTATGACAAAGGGGTCAACGAATTTGAAAAATCAGGGCTTACTGCTGTTGAGAGCCAAATGGTAAAACCGCCACGCGTAGGTGAAGCCCCCGTTTCTTTTGAATGTATGGTCAATGAAACTATAGAGTTGGCGACATTACCTGGCGCCGGTAATCTTATCATAGCAGAAGTCAAACGCATCCATCTCAATGCAGACTACCTCACTGAGGGTAAACTCGACACCAAAAAATTGGATTTGGTTGGAAGAATGGGCGGTAGTTGGTATGTGAAAGCGAATGGCGATGCCCTGTTTGAAATTCCGAAACCCATTCAGACAAAAGGAATTGGTGTCGATGCCCTGCCCAGGGGGATACAGGAAAGTGAAGTCCTTACTGGAAACAACCTAGGACGCTTGGGAAATCTAGAGGCCTTACCTTCAAAAAGCGAAGTAGAAGCGTTGAAAAATGATGATGAAATTCGAATGTTGGCAAAAAAAGTAAGCGGAAATCACCAAGAGCATAAGAAACAATTGCACTGGCTGGCCCAACAAATATTGGAAGATGGAAATACTTCAAAAGCCATGGCGGTTCTTATTCATGCGGAAAACCTCTAGCCATGGAAAAAGACATCACTTCCATTTTTAAGCCTTTTCTTCAACCCAAGGACGTTTATAAAGGGGGCAGGAACATTCCATTTTCAGATAAAAAAATTTATAAGCTTTCCTCCAATGAAAATCCTATTGGTGCCTCTCCCAAGGCTATGCAAGCATTACTGGAGGCTTCTAAAAACATTGACATCTATCCTGACCAGTCTGATGTTCGGCTTAGGCAAGCTTTAGTAAAAGACTTTGATGGAAAATTGGAAGTGGATCAGTTTATCACCGGAAATAGCGGTTCCGAAGTCATTGATATGCTATTACGAGCCCTTATCTCTGAGGGTGATGAGGTGATTTTTTCAAACCCTTGCTTTTTACCGTATTCGGTATTTTCACGTTGGTACGGTGCAAAACAAGTGGATATCCCATTACTGGAACCGAACTACGATTTGGATGTAGAAGGTATTATTAATGCCATTACCTACAACACCAAGGTTATTTTTTTGACCAGTCCCAACAATCCCACGGGCTCCTACATTTCCAAATCTATTTTGGAGAATTTTTTGAATCGGGTTCCTAAGAATATTTTGATAGTTTTGGATGAGGTATATCGGCATTTTGCAGACGCAGAAGATTATGTAACGGCCTTGCCATATGTCCTAAAAGGACATAACATATTAGGATTGAACAGCTTCTCCAAAACCTACGGCTTGGCCGGTTTGCGGATTGGGTACGGCTACTCTACAAAAACCATTGCCAATTACTTAAGATTGATTCATAAGCCCTTTTTGATGCCAGTTACATCTTTGGAGGCAGCAATTGGAGCATTAAATGATAATGAATTCATCCAGGAAACGGTAAGTACAGTTCATAGGGGTCGTGAATTTCTTGGCGATTCGTTTGCCTCGTTGGGAATAAAGTTTTGGCCGACGCAAGCCAATTTTTTTATCATTGACCCTCCCTTACCTGAAATGGAATTCACCGATATCCTGATGGATGAAGGTATGATGGTGCGGCCGGTATCACAGTTTGGTGCTCCGGGCAAGGTGAGAATCACTATCGGTAACCGTGAAGCTAATGAAGCTTTGATAAGGACACTTAAAAAAATAAAACCCAACAAGTAGATATCTGCTAGGTTTTATTAATTATTTTACTTCTTATACGTTTTTTGCCTACTCAAGCTTGTTGTTATTGATGGTAATTGTTTTAAACTTTTATTGGGTTCCCATTTACCAACCAGCTTACCGCTATTTCCAGGTGAAAGTATGTAGCTGCCAACAAAAACGGTTTGTCCATTTGACTCAATCCCCAAAACTACGGTATTCGAAAAGTTGTTATCGCCAAGTTTTGGTTTTACTCTAAAAGTTGTACTCTTATTTCCGGAAAACATATTCACTTCAACACGATATTCTCCGGGCCTGGCAAAGTCCGTGGGCCAAAAAATGTTTTCGGGGCCAAAGCCGTCTATGTCATCCACATCAAGTTGACCACCTGTTGTTGATGTCCTATTACCAAACCAAATGGTATCGCCCGAGGGCTCTGTGACATAAAGGTCCAAATCTGTATCATTGTCCCAAGTTAAAGTGAACTTTACATCACCATCACCTGTTTCCAAACCTCCTCTTGCTGCGGCAATTATTTCACTTAAAGTCGACGTTAAATTCTCTCGAAGAGACGCCAAACCTCCAGCTGCATCAATCATGGTGTTAATACAATTGGCAGCAATAGAGAGCGGATTTCCTGAGACAGCGCTTCCCAAACAACCATAGCCGTTTGCAGCTATACCTACTGTAGAACCCGTCGCGTTAAGAGCATCACTATCTGATGGTCTTAATAACAAAACAGAACCCAACAATGCACCTCCACAGGTTATTACGGCTGCAGGAACCGAGGTGCCCAAAGAAGGAATTGCAGTTGCCGCAGCAGCGATACCACATAGTCCTACATTTATTGTAGTCCCAAGAGCACTAAAAAATCCAGACCAATTTGACATATTCCTTAACCCAACAATACCTTTTGAAACATTTTGCATTGGAAAATCGATATCGCGATAAATTTGAAAATCGCCGTCTACAATCACTGCAATATCGACCAAATCATCCCTATAGTTTTCAAATAAGACCAGAACTTCGTTATTGTAATTCACTTGGCTTGGCAAAAAATCCTCATCAAATTCCATATGAGCCGTTGTATTTTCATCAACGAAATAAATGACACCTTTTGGTGTATCCCCCACTGCATTCAACACCATCACCTCTCCATTTTCATGTTGTACCATATACGGAAAATCAGGATTGCCCGTTTCTACTCCTGCCATCCCTTCAAAGTATACGGACTCAAACTCTTCAGTTAATTCCTCAGATATCTGCTCTTCTGGTGCGGTTCCATCTTTTTGACATCCTATAAAAACTAGAAGGAAAGTCAATACGGTTAATTTTCTAGTTATACTTTTTGATTTCATAATTGGTTTTTGGAAATTTAACTTAGGCCTTTATTCAATAGTTAATCACATTTATTTACATAACAATTAATTACATTTTTCTATCGCTCCATATGTATTGGCCCTCTTTGGGAAAAGAGTGTACGGCTAAAAGAATAACAACGACTAAAAAGGGGTTCAAATCATTAGTAATCTTAAGTTTGTCCCATTTCATTCGGCTTGTACAGTAAGCGTTATTATAATAGTCAGGCTCATATCAAAATTGACCGGATTATCCGTAGTTGCACGAGATTGAAAAAAAAAGCTGTTCATTGCAAGTGCTTATAACGATTCATTTTTAACATCATTGAAAACGAAAGGAATATTCACTTTTTGATTGTAGATTGGGATAGACTCCTAAGTGTGCTAAAGTCAAGATCAACAGTAATCACAGCGTTAACGGTGACAAGTACTTGCACCAATACCGGATTATGAGAGGAATTCCCTTCATAAACTGCAGCTATTGCGGAAATGCCATTGGTCAATTTGTTACTTAAGTTTTCAAAATCCCCATCAAGGGTAAATCGATCACCGAGCAAGTCTGCATTGGCCACATTAACAGGGGCGGTTGCAAAATCAACCAAACCTACTATCCCTCCAGAGCCAAACCTAATATTCCCCTCCATAACCGCATCTACGTTGCCACTAAAATTGGTATATTCATAAGTTGCCCCGGTAACCCGGATCCTGGAAATGGCATCGGGTTCTGCAATTCTACTGGACACTTCTGGTGCCGACAGAATATCAAAAACATCTAAGGAAGATTCAAATGAGGTGCTTACGTCCATACTTCCCGCAGCTTCAGCTACCGCTACATCCAATGCAAGGGTAATGGTAATGGGGATATCCAAATCCCTATCACTCGCTTCCTCTAAAAGATCGCATCCTATTTGAGTTATCAATAAAACACTCACCGCCATATATTGTAATATTCTTTTCATACCTATTGATTTAATGTTTATCACTCGCCATGTTATCATCACTCTAACTACGGTATCAGATTGTATTTCCTTTGTTATGCTATTTTCCTTTGAGCAACCCTCAACTAAATAATGCGATAAGGAACGTCTTGAATTGTCTGGTTTGTTGGTTTTAAACGCAAGCTAGCGGTGTAAAAGCCAGAAAAAAATACCTAATGTTAGGTATATGGTGTTCCTGCGCTCCCTCCTACATTGCTTTCACCAAAACCGGGCAACACCATACCTAAACAATACTACCTGATTTTCAACGGCAAATAATGTATATTTAATACCATGACTGACAATAGGTTACGTTACATCCTTTTCTTTTGTTGTTTCTCGGTGTTTTTTACTTCCCAGTCGCAAACCACCCAGGTTGATAGTCTTCTGACGGCCTTGGAAACGACCAGCGATCGACAGAAAAAAGCAAGACTTAAAATAGCCCTCTCAAAGGCATATGAACGAATCGATATCGAAAAAAGCAAAACATTTTCCAAACAGGTCCTTTCCTTTGACAGCGACTCCCTAAAAAGCGAAGCCCACAACCAATTGGGCAGGGCCTATTTCTATATGAACCAACTTGATTCTGCGGCTTACCATTTTCAAAAATCGATTGTACTTTTTAAATCCCTTGATTTGAACAATAAAGCTTTGGCAATTGGAATTAGCTTAGGAGCAGTACAGTTGCGAAAGGGGGACTACAGGGAGGCGGTCAATACCTTAATCGAAGGTGCTTCCTTTTTCGAGAGTATCAAGGATAGTGTTAATATGGCAAAATGCTATAGCAATGTTTCCTCTGCTTTTGGAGAGCTAGCTGATTCCAAACAGGCCATTCTTTTCGGGGAAAAGGCATTGCGCATTTTCAAAGCAAAAAATATGAATACTTACGCTGCCATCACCTTGCCCAACCTTGCCGGGGAATTCTTAAAGCTCGGGGATACCCTTAAAGCCAAGAACTACTTCTTGGAGGCGGAGGAACTGGCAAAAACACGAAATGATAAATTTTCCTTGGCAAGGATCTACAATAACTTGGGGAACATGTATTTAGAGACGGATCATACCCAATCCGAAAAATATTTGACCCAGGCTTTGGAAGTTCGAAAAAAGACCAAAAACAATGATGGCATAGGAACACTCTATAACAATTTAGGGTATCTGTACTTGCAAAAGGGTACTCCAAAAAAAGCATTGCCATTCTTGGAAAGAGCATTGAATGATTCCAAAGGATCGAACAAAATTATTGTCCTAAACAATTTATCTCAAGTCAGTCATGCTATTGGCAATTATAAAAAAGGATTACGTTTTTCAAAACAAATGTCCCTTTTAAATGATAGTGTACATAAAGTGGAAATTCAAAATGCCATTGCTGAAATATCTACTAAATATGAAACGGAAAAAAAGGAAAAGGAGATACTGAACCTGAAGAACACCAACCTTGAAACGGATATCAAGAGGAAACGGAACAGAAATTTACTGTATACGGTACTTGGCATTTTATTGGTTGGGCTGATTTTGGCCTATTCGTGGATCAAAAATTCAAGAAAAAAGCGTGTTATCGCTGAACAACAACAAGAGCTGGAAAGTCAGAAAGTAGAGCGATTGTTGAAAGAGCAAGAACTTATTGGATTGGATGCCATGATTGAAGGACAGGAAAAAGAAAGGCAACGCATTGCAGAGGACCTTCATGATAGCTTAGGGGGTAAATTATCTGCATTAAAGCTCTTTGTTGAGGATGTAAAAAAAACGGATGAAGTACTTTATGAAAAAATCAAAACTGTTTTAGATGAATCTTATGAAGATGTTCGTGACATTTCACACCAGAAGAATATTGGTGCTATGATTGACAAAGGCCTGATTCCCGCAGTAAATATTATTGCAAATCGTTTGAAATCGACCAAAAAGTTGAATGTTGAAGTCACCAATATTGATCTCAAACAAAAAGTCAAGAACTTCATAGAGCTACAACTCTTCAGAATTATTCAGGAATTGATTACCAATACCCTTAAGCATGCTAAGGCCAATACAGTTAGCATACAGTTTTCAGAAGAAAACAATACACTAAATGTTGTTTATGAGGATGACGGCATAGGGTATGATTCAAAAACTACAAAAGCAGGGGTTGGGCTTAAAAACATCAATAATAGGCTACAAAAAACCGGAGGTTCAATGGTTGTGGATTCCAATCCTGGAAATGGCACAACGGTAATATTAAATGTACCCATATGAACATCGAAATTATTTTAGTGGACGACCATAAGCTTTTTTTGGATGGTTTGGCCTCCATTCTAAAAAGTGAATTGGGAATTAAAGTGGTTGGTAAAGCCTGTAATGGTCTCGAATTGATGGATTTAATGGAAAAGTGCGATCCAAAAATTGTTCTGACCGATATACGTATGCCCATTATGGACGGCTTAGCCATCACCAAATTGTTTAAAAAAAAACACCCTGATACGGCAATCATAGCCCTGAGTATGTTCGACCAAGAAGATGATGTCATTGAAATGTTGGATGCAGGTGCCAAGGGTTATGTCATTAAAAATGCAGAAAAACAAGAGTTGGTCAAAGCGATTCATCAAGTGGCAAGAGGGGGCTTTTATTTTAGTCCCAAGTTCGAGGGAATATACGAAAAATGGTCAGCGAGGGAAGTGAGGTCAGAAGACACTAAACTTACGAGAAGAGAACGTCAAATTTTAACCCTATTGACAAGAGGGAAGACCAGTCAGCAGATGGCAATAGAATTAAACTTAAGCCGATTTACCATAGACACCCATAGAAAAAACATCCATAAGAAATTGGGAATTAAAAGCAATCTTACCCTTGTAAGGGAGGCTGCGAAGTATTTGGAACACAATCCAAATAAATTATAGCCGAACAAACACGGCTTGGGAACCATCAAATTCTTCATCAATGCCTTCTTCCCCTTCAAGGACAAAGGTGTCTTCATCTTCAAGGGTTATGGTTATGGTTTCCGATTCTTGCATAGCATCGATTAGGGTAAGTTGGTCCCCGTTAAGCTCCCACCCAACAACTACTGATTCTACTTCTTCTGGGCAAGTGATTTCTATCCCTTCTACTTCAAAATCTCCAACACGGCTCTCTACTTCTACTACGCCATCATCCATAAAATTGAAGGAAATAAGATAACATTCCTGTTCAACAAGATCATCTATGACCAAATCCAAAAACTCCAATGTAATGTCATTCACATTATCATCCAAACGGATTTCAGATAACACCCAAAGACCAACGAGGTCAACACCTTCCATTTCCATGTCATCGTCTGCAGAATCATCATCCATAATTTCATCACCTTCCATCATTCCATCATCTTCCATACCTATTTGATTATCATCAACGCTGTTGTCAGGATTGTCCGTTGAACAGGAAACCAACAATGCAAACACAAATAATAAAAGAAATAAGTTGCGAGACATTTTTTATGTTTTTTCAGGGGTGAGCCACAAAGAAACAAAAAACCAAGTGATTGTAATTAGCTATAAAACAAATCGATAAGTAGCCTTGATCAAAAAGATATTCTGTGCGGTCTGTCCAAAAATATTGTCCTCTAGATTTGCAAATAAACCATTGGACGGATCTCCGGACCTAGATACATCCTGTGACCAAACCAAGAAAATTTCCGATCCAGGAATATATTCCCAACGGATGACCAAATTGGAGCGAAATTGAACAAAAGCAAAGTCGGGATTGCCAAAAGTAAAATCTGCTGCCCCATTCAAATCTTCATCCACCGAATAGGTGTCGTCCAAAAAGGAAATCTGATTGCCCTCATACTGTAAAAAACGGTCATTAAATTCCTGGGCAGTAGCATCCGTTATATGTTTAAAATTGGAGTACCTCCCTCTTGAAATGAAGGGCTGTCCCCAATATTGGACCGTTAAATTGGGATTAATGTTATAATTAAGTCGGATAGACATACTCAAGGTACGTTGTTCAATTTCGCCATTAAGGTAACGTACGCCATTATCTGTATCAATATTATCAATAAACTGTAATTTGTCATTGTTGATGTTATAACTTGGAAACACAGATATTCGTAAGGCATCCATTGGCTGGTATCGAAACCCAAACTCTACATTGTAGCGTTGAATGGAGTTATCCAATGCTGTCCTTCCATTATGGGAAAAATTAAACCGAAGTTTTTTTCGACCGTCGGTTCCAATATTGTTCCAAAAACTGACTTCTTGCGAGCGACGAAGCCTAGGTCCGCCCCTCAAGGCAAAATTGGAATACTGTATTGGAGCATAATTGATCCCTAAATTGGAAAACCAATTATTGGCCCAGTTCTGCCAACTATTGGTATTGAAACGGAGTTCATTGTGATTTCCACCAAAATCCCAAACGCTCCAATGGTTATAGTTGATACCAACCCTTCTAAAAGTACTATCAGGTTTTAAGGTTCGGTACCCTACCCAAGTATAATGACGAATATCATCCGATTGTCTTTGAAAACCAATGTCATTCATTTCCAGTTCGGGAGAACGCCAAGTTCCACCGGATTCAAACATAAAATGGCCATCACCAACTTTGCCCAACTGCAGATTGCCTCCTGTTCCCGTCAATGAAGTACGCCCTTCCTCAACTGTTACATGATCGGCATCCACTCGTTGAAAAAGATGCGTTATGGACTCTTGTGTGTTTTGAATGGCTTCTTCGTTACCGCGAACATGGCTCCAGTTAACATTTCCTCCAACATACCAATCCCGATCGTTCCATTGGTGTTTAAAGTCAAACCCACCTGAATATGCTTGACGGTGCAAGAAGCTAATATTCTCCGAGAGGGCATCCCGGTTTACAGCAGTAAAAATACCGCCTATAAAAGAGTTTCTATCATTGAAGTCCTTCTGCAACCGTCCAACAAAGTAATTGGTTAGGGGTTCAACCACTTCCCTCCGTCTATCACCATTATTATCAATGGTGGCGTACTTTTTGGCGGTAACACTTTCCAATACCCCAATGGCCCAACCATCTTTGGTCTTGCCACTGAATTTAGAAGCACCTAGAATTTGTGTGTTTTCCGGTTGATCCACAAACTCTCCATCTTGGGTACTTGGAAAACCTTGTGGACTGCGCCCAATCCTTCTGCTATAAAAGACATTATCAAAGCCAAAGGTGTTGCCCGCCTGGGAACGGGAAAGGTTAAAATTGAAAATGTTATTGTTCTCCACAAAGAAAGGACGCTGCTCCCTAAAGAAAATCTGAAAACCGTCCAAAGCAATTGCGGATGGGTCGGCTTCTACCTGACCAAAGTCTGGATTAACGGTAAGGTCCAAGGTCAAATCGTTGGTAATTCCAATTTTGGCATCCAGACCAAAGTTGATATCATTCTCATTTCCCGTCCTAAAGGGATTCCCTTCTTCGGCCTCAAATGTTTCTCCGCTTACCACGGTATAGGGTTGAATTTCCAATTGTTTTTGAGGCTCGATATTCTTCAGTCCATGAAGCTCGCCAAACTCGCTCACCCAGCCCGGGGCATCCAAAGGCACCCGTTGCCATAGCGAACGTTCTTCCTCTCTAAAAAAACGTCTTGTGGATTGTAGCCCCCAAACCTGATTTTGTTCTTTACCGAATTTAATTTGACTAAAAGGAATTTTAAGTTCAGCGGTCCAACCTTGGTCATCCACATTCGTTCTAGTGTACCAAATAGGATTCCAACTATCGTCCCAATTGTTGCCATTTTCGGATACCAGTTCATCACCTTTTACTCCTGCTGCAGTTACAGTAAAGGAAAATGCAGTGCGTTTATCATGGTAGCTATCGATATTGAATTCGACCCAATCCCCATCAAAGCCATCCCTCCGGGACATCCGTCGAACAATATTTTCTGGTTCGGCATCCAAGCATCGTACGCCTATATACAAGTACTTGTTATCATAGACAATTTTAAATTTGGTTTGATAGCTTGGCGGTGTGTTCTCGTCGGGCTGCCGTTCTATATAATCCCCTGCCCAATCTACCGTTTGCCAAATAGGATCGTTTAATAAACCGTCTATAGCTGGTGGTTCACCTTGCTCAATCCCTTTGGTCACATAAATTTTCTTGGCGATGATGTCTTCAACATTTTCAGGTTCTGATTCTTTGGGACCTGCGTCTGCCATGTCCTGGGAAAAGAGGGCCGTAGAAAAAATAAGTGCGAGAAGCGTTAGGGTTGGTTTGCTCACGACTGTTCGTTTTTTGATTGATGTGAAGTAAAGACTCAAAGATTTTTCAATCGTTACACATGAACCAATTTTTTTGGATTTTTTAACATAAAAAAGCACTTTCTTCACCCGCTGAAATAGCACGATTAAAATCCATAAAATATTCCCATATATACATTTGTAATTCAATGTAATAATTGTACATTTGCACCCCGTTTAACAAAAACGGATGGATATTTAACGCATTTCAAGGAAATGGATACATTAAGTTACAAGACGATTTCTGCCAATAAGGCAACCGTACAAAAGGAATGGGTATTGGTTGATGCTGAAGGACAAACCTTGGGAAGATTGGCCTCTAAAGTGGCTAAAATCCTTAGAGGAAAATATAAAACCAATTTCACACCACATGTGGACTGCGGTGATAATGTAATTGTCATCAATGCTGAAAAAATTCAATTGACAGGGAACAAATTGGAAAATAAAACCTATTTGAGGTATACTGGGTATCCCGGTGGGCAACGCTCCACTACCGCCAATGAAATGTTGGGCAAACATCCCGAACGATTGATTGAAAAATCTGTTAAAGGAATGCTTCCAAAAAATAAGTTGGGGGCGGAATTGTTTCGCAACTTGAAAGTATACGCTGGAACAGAGCACAAACAGGAGGCACAGAAACCCAAGGCAATTAATTTAAACGACTACAGATAGATGGAAGTAGTTCATAAAATAGGAAGAAGAAAAACTGCAGTAGCTCGAGTATATGTCTCCGAAGGAAAAGGGAACATTACCATTAATAAAAAAAAGCTAGAAGATTATTTTACCACCGGACCTTTGCAGTACAAGGTAAAACAGCCTTTTGCCTTGACTGAAAATGAAGGCAACTTTGATGTAAATGTCAATGTTTATGGAGGTGGAATAACTGGACAGGCAGAAGCCGTGCGCTTGGCGCTTTCCAGGGCCATGTGTGAAATAAACGAAGAGAACAGAACGGTTTTAAAACCTGAAGGCCTTCTGACCCGTGACCCAAGAATGGTGGAACGAAAAAAATTCGGTCAAAAGAAAGCGAGAAAGAAATTCCAATTCTCCAAACGTTAAAATTGATGCACGGTTTTCCGTGCTCTTTATATCAGGCTTGATGGTTTCAAGCCCAAGTTCATTGAAAATCCGGCCCTAAAAAATCATTGGGACGGTACTAATTGTAAAACAAAAATGTTGTCGTTGTTCCAAAAAGGAAATCGACCTTTTTGGAAACTAGTTTAGCATCTAAATGGCAAGGGCAATTCCCTAAAAAGATGACCACCTTGACATTGCTATCTCAACGGAACGTAAACTAAGTAACAAAATGGCAAACAACACAGAAGTTAAAAATTTATTGGAAGCAGGTGTGCATTTTGGGCACCTCACACGAAAGTGGAACCCGAATATGGCTCCTTATATCTACATGGAGCGTAATGGTATCCACGTTATCAACCTCTATAAAACAGCGGCAAAATTGGAAGAAGCCAAGGAAGCAATGAGAAAGATTGCAGCCTCTGGGCGTAAAATCCTTTTTGTAGCTACCAAAAAACAGGCAAAGGATATTGTTGCGGACAAAGTATCCAAGGTAAACATGCCCTACATAACGGAAAGATGGCCGGGAGGGATGTTGACCAACTTTGTTACCATTAGAAAAGCGGTAAAGAAAATGGCTTCCATTGATCGCATGAAAAAAGATGGAACTTTCAATACGCTTTCCAAAAAAGAACGATTGCAAGTAGACCGTCTACGTGGAAAACTGGAAAAAAACTTAGGTTCCATTGCGGATATGACCCGTCTTCCTGGAGCAATCTTTATTGTAGATACCATGCGGGAGCACATTGCAGTTAAAGAAGCCCAAAAATTGAATATTCCAATTTTTGCAATGGTGGATACGAACTGTGATCCAAGACCTATTGACTTTGTAATACCTTCAAATGACGATGCGGGTAAATCCATTGAAATTATTATGGGTGAGGTGACCAGTGCTGTTGCTGAGGGATTGGCAGAACGTAAAGCAGATAAGCAAGCAGAAAAAGAAGCTGCCCCTGAACAGCCTAAAGACGAGAAGCCAGCACCGACTGCGGAAAAGAAAGCTGCTCCTTTGAAGAAGGAAGAAAAGCTTGAGGAAGCTCCAAAGGCAGAGAAAAAGGTTGAAGAAAAGAAGGCAGCCCCAGAGGACTTGACCAAAATAGAAGGGATTGGACCAAAGGCTGCAGAAGCATTAACTGCAGCAGGCATCACTACCTACGCCGCTTTGGCGAAGGCAGATGCTGATAATATGAAAAATATCCTCACCGAGGCCAGTCCAAGATTGGCACACCTTGACCCAGGCTCATGGGCAAAGCAAGCACAAATGGCCGCTGATGGAAAATGGGAGGATTTAAAAGAATGGCAGGACAATGCCAAGGGAGGAATTGAAGATTCCGAAGAGTAATTGAACATTAGAGCTAAAACCTAGCACGATTTTACTGTGCTTTACTTTACATAACTTTTAAAAGACGTAACAAAATGGCAAATATTACCGCCGCAGACGTAAATAAGTTGAGAAAAATGACCGGTGCGGGCATGATGGACTGCAAAAAAGCATTGGTCGAAGCAGAGGGCGATTTTGACAAGGCGATTGAAATCCTGCGTAAAAAAGGACAAAAAGTAGCTGCCAAAAGAGCCGATAGGGATTCCTCTGAAGGAGCTGCTATCGCCAAAGTGAATGACAATGCTACTTCTGGAGTAATTATTTCCTTGAACTGTGAAACGGACTTTGTTGCCAAAAACGAGACTTTTGTCAGCTTAGCCCATGAATTGGCTGATTTAGCGCTTGACTGTGATTCCAAGGATGATTTTCTAGCTGCTCAATACAATAGCATGAGCGTTTTAGAAAAGTTGACCGAGCAAACTGGGGTAATTGGAGAGAAAATTGAAATAGGAAGTTTTGAGAAATTGAGTGCCCCTTTCGTAGGTTCTTATATCCATGCAGGCAATAAAATTGCTACTTTGGTTGGCCTATCCGCTAATGTAGATGGTGTTGCCACGGCTGCCAAGGACGTTGCTATGCAAGCAGCCGCCATGAACCCTGTTGCCCTTAATGAAGAAGGTGTGGACCAATCCGTTATTGATAAGGAGATTGAGATTGCAAAAGACCAATTGCGCCAAGAAGGGAAACCAGAGGCCATGTTGGACAATATTGCAAAAGGAAAATTAAAACGTTTCTTCAAGGATAACACCTTAATCAATCAAGCTTTTATCAAAGATAGCAAGCAAAGCGTGGCCCAATACGTCAAATCTGTTGACTCCAACTTGGAGGTAACCGGTTTCTCAAGGATTGCTTTAGGATAATCCGGAATTGCCGCAAATAAAAAAGCCCCAACCTTTTGGTTAGGGCTTTTTTATTGCTTTTTAGATGCAATGATAATCTGATTTGCTTTCTCCATTACACTATCTTTCCCTTCCAACGCATCAAAAACCGAATTCCTTATGGAATAATCGGGTTGTACCCCAAATCCATCATTTTTATAGGAAACATCAGTCGTATAATTGACCAAACAGATTAAGATACGGTTTTTGGAATGGGGTAAAGTCAAAAAAGTCTGTATGCCACTGATGTTGGTAACAGGATTGCCTCCGGTTTCCTCCCCCATAAAAATGGCATCTTTTCTATGTTCTTTTAATATTCCGCATACCTCGCCTGTGGCTGAAAAAGACCATCCATCAATCAAAACATACAGATTACCCTTAAAAATATCTACTGAGGGCTCCTGGGGCGTTTGTTCAAATCCAATTTGGGATTTCATGGAATATACGCCGTTTACCTTGTTGTTTTCGAAATTCTTTTTGAATTCCATTCTTGAAATCATGTCAAATTCATAGTGTTCCGGATTTGGTAATTTTCTTACATTGGCGTATACCTCTTTATAAAGGTGAAAAGGTGTTTTTACCAAATGTCGTAACAGTTCTAACTGGGGTTTTACGTCGCCTCCGGCATTTCCCCTTAAATCCAGTATCAAATCCGAAACATTTTCTTGCTTTATTTCCTTAAAGGCTTGCTTTATAAACTTATTAAATCGAATGCCTTCATTACTTTGGACTCCCTTGTGAAAAAGGGTCACTTTTAGGTGTGCCACCTGATCATCAATTCGAAAAGAAAGGGGTTCGGGATTCCTGCGCCACCATGGAACATACTCGTGGCTATAGCGATTGAGTAACCGCCTCTTGAATTCAGGCTCTTCAATACCCTCTAATTTCAGTGAAAGTTCAATGCCATTTAGGTCGCTTAATACTACTTCAAATTTTTCAGTAGCACCAAAAAAGTGGGTATATAAAAAACGAAATTCCTCTTCCACAATTTCCATGGGTCGCGTTTTGTTATAACCATCCTTGAACCATCGGTCCACCATATAATTAAAAACTTCCGTTGCCGGTTTTCCGTTAATCGATTTCAGCACGGAGCCTTCTACGATCCCTAATTTATCTGACAGATTTCGCAACACATAGAGCTGGTCACTATGGTAATATAAATCCAGTGGTAATAGTTTGGCTTCCCTGATAACGTAATCTTCCCATTGTGATGAAGGTACCAAAATGGTATGCCCATTCCTTATTTTATCTGAAAGAGGTGCAATGAGGCGAAAAAAATCGATGCTCCGCATATCATCCTTAATGCCATTTTTTAGTTCCTCAAAAAAAATATCCATCTCGCTTTTTGGTGTGTAGTTGTAAAGGCCGGGCTGGGCCATTTCCAAGTTCCGTTGCAAAACTTCCAAATCTTCAAGTAGCTCGGTTTTACCAATCATCTGATTTGAGCCGTTCAATTCGATTTGGGCAAGGGAACTAGAGCTTATTGCAATAAATAATATAATAAGAGCTAAAGACTTCGATATCTTCAAAATTTTTATTGTTTGCACCATACAGTATTTACAAATTCTTCTATAAATAGCGTTAGTTTGTCTACACTTAAACCATCCATTGATGACTAGGTTCATTGTACATCTTTGTGACAAAATCAGGAAATACCAGTAGAGAAAAGTTGGCCCAAATAACTAACTTTTTTCAACCACCAATTCCCTGAACACATCAAAACCTTTGTAACTTACTTCCCCTTTAAATCCCTTTGGCAAAACGTAGAAATCACCTTCGTAATAGGATACTTTACCCTTCTTAACATCAGTTACATCAACCATTCCGTTTAAGATGTAATTCATCTTGTCCGAATCATTTTCTATTATTTTTTTATTGGTCCCTGCAATTTGAACTTCTAACGAGATCATCAATTCAACACCTGTAAAAACAAATGGATCTTTTGGATATTCCATTCCTGATAGAAGAACATCAGAGATGCGGATTGGTTCTGTGTTACCCTTATCAGTCTTCCTTTGGCGCTTTCTGGAATAGACGGCAATTTCTAAAAAGTTTCCCTTACTTCCTTGGGTAGTCCAACGACCTGTAAAGCCTTTCGGGACGATAAAAAAGTCACCCTTATTAAATGTATATTCCTGCCCATCAATGGATTTCACAATGGCCTGCCCGTTAAGGATATAAACAAACTCATCTATTTCATAGTTCTTCCAATCATGGAACGCATTGCTACTTGATGTCACATTTATTCCTATTTCCTCTCCTAAAAAAACATTTTGGGTATAAAGCTCTCGATCAACGTCGGCCCACTGCGGCTTGGTACGCATCAATCCCACACCAGAGATGACTTCCTTTTTCAATAAGACAGGAGAGTTAGTCTCTTGGCCATATCCATAAACAATTAAAAAGCTCAAAACCGCAAACAAAATGTTACTTCTCATTTTTTTATAATTGAAAATTTCATTAACTCAAATTTTACTGGTTTTATAATCCATGTCCTATTTGTGGAAGCATATTAACCCTTTTTCTCCAGCTGCCCGCCTTTACTTTTCATACCATTCCCATTAAATGGATCGCCCTACTAAAAGATTTTCAGTAGTTGAGGTCGGGCAATTCAACTTGTGCACTTAACTGTACCTAAAGAAAGGCGTGACACACAAATGCTAAAATCTGAAAGTTGATTTCCCCACTCTTAACAAGGCGTCTAATAATTTTTCTTTGTATGGCCTTTTCAATTGGATAGCGCATGATGACCAAATTAGCATATTACCTTAGGTTGTAGGTCCCATTGAATTTACTGGGACTATTTTTTAGAAGAAATTTTCTTTTTGAATTCCGTTGGTGAAATACCCGTTTCCTTTTTAAAAGCCCGATAGAAACTACTTTTGGAATTAAAACCGGAGGCGAATGCCACTCCTAGGAGGGAGTATTTTTTATACTCCTCTTGTTTTAGTTTTTCCTTTACCTCTTCCACACGGCATTTATTAACGAAATCATAAAATGAGGTATTCAGCGAATGGTTAAGGTATATTGAAAGACTTTTACCTGGAGTGCCAGTAAGTTTGGCCAAACCATCCAAAGTGAGTTCTTGCTGTAGGTAAGGTTTTTCTAAAGCCATTATGGTGTTAAGCTTGCTCCCTATAGTTTCCAATTCCTGTGGTGACAAAATCAATTTTTGCAACTGCCGTTTGCCATTTCCTTTTACTTCTTCGTTTTCGATCAGGAATTTTGGAAATTCGATTACGGATTGCATCAGACCGTGATATCCCAGATAAAATGTAGTAACTGCCAAAAACATCACGGAAATAATTCCCAAATCCCAATCAAAAGGGGGTTTGTAGATTATATATACCATTATCACTACCATGTCAAAGAGAAAGACTACAAGAAATGCCATCAAAAGCTTCTTCATCCAGTCGTGATTTTGATTTGAAATAGTGGAATAATTCAACTTCATCAACTCTTTATACCTTAAGAACAACCTAAGTGAAAAGAAAATATAGACCAGTACAAAAATA
>JBCBZA010000263.1:0-2935 GCA_039815575.1 Bacteroidota bacterium
GCCGAGCTGGCTCACGCAGGCTTTGGATGGTGACAATATTAGGAGCGGTATCAACAAAGATCTGTCCTTCAGTCCAGAAGATAGAAAAGAGAATATTAGGCGGATTTCAGAAATCTCTAAATTGTTCATTGATTCGGGTACCGTTGTTCTCGCTGCTTTTGTGGCTCCATATGAAGCAGATAGAAAAGCCATAAAAGAAAAGGTTGGTAAAGAAAATTTTTTCGAAGTCTTTGTAAATACCAGTCTTGAAATCTGTGAACAAAGGGATGTAAAGGGGTTGTATGCCAAAGCAAGGCGAGGTGAAATCTTGAATATGACTGGTGTATCGGCACCCTATGAGCCCCCAAAAAAACCCCATATTGAGGTAACAGAAAAGAATTCGATAACGGAATCCGTGGAAATGATTTATGACGTAATAAAAAACAACCTAATACAAGTACGATGAACGAGTACAATTATTCGTTGAATTATATTGATGAGCTAGAATCGGAAGCTATTTACGTGCTGCGAGAAGTGTGGGCTCAATTTCAGAACCCCGTAATCCTTTTTTCAGGTGGAAAGGACTCCATAGTAGTGACCCATTTGGCAAAAAAAGCGTTTTATCCCTGCAAAATTCCATTCGCACTGATGCATGTGGATACAGGTCATAATTTTCCAGAAACCATAGCATTTAGGGATAATTTAATCAATGAATTGGGAGTGCGCTTGATTGTAGGCTCAGTACAGGAAAGCATAGACCAGGGAAGGGTGGCGGAAGAAAAAGGGAAAAATGCCACACGTAATGCACTGCAAATAACCACATTACTTGATGCCATAGAATCAAATAAAGTCGATTGCGCCATCGGAGGGGGAAGAAGGGACGAAGAAAAAGCCAGGGCCAAAGAACGATTCTTTTCACATAGGGACGATTTTGGACAATGGAATCCTAAAAATCAGCGTCCGGAATTATGGAACCTCTTTAACGGAAAACATTTTGAGGGGGAACACTTTAGAGTTTTTCCAATAAGTAATTGGACCGAAATGGATGTATGGAACTACATTGTAAGGGAAAAGATAGTAGTTCCCTCATTGTACTTGGCACACGAACGTGAAGTAGTTTGGAGAAATGATTCTTGGATTCCTAAATCCGAATTTCTCATTATGGACGAAAATGAAAAAATTCAGACCAAAAAAATCAGGTTCAGAACCTTAGGAGACATCACCATAACAGGAGGTATTGAATCAGAAGCCGATACCCTTGAAAAAGTGGTTCAAGAAGTATCTGCCATGCGCCAGACAGAACGTGGTAACCGTTCTGATGATAAACGATCTGAAACGGCAATGGAAGACAGAAAAAAACAAGGTTATTTTTAAATTTAATTCGTTTAAAATGGGTTTAGGCAATAGCCAATTATTACGATTTACAACCGCTGGAAGCGTAGACGACGGAAAAAGTACGCTTATTGGTAGACTACTATACGATTCTAAATCAATATTTGAAGATCAGTTAGAGGCTGTTGAAATTACAAGTAAACAAAAGGGCCATGATGGAGTGGATTTGGCACTTTTCACGGACGGACTTCGCGATGAAAGGGAACAGGGAATTACCATTGATGTTGCCTACCGGTATTTTACTACACCTAAACGAAAGTTTATCATAGCGGATACCCCAGGCCATATTCAATATACAAGAAATATGGTTACAGGAGCTTCTACGGCAAATGCAGCCATTGTTTTGGTGGATGCAAGGCATGGCGTTATAGAACAAACCAAAAGACATGCATTCATTGCTTCCTTGCTACAGATTCCCCATTTAATTGTATGCATCAATAAAATGGATTTGGTTGACTTTGCCGAAGAATCCTATTACAACGTACTGAAGCAGTTTGAGGACTTTTCAACAAAACTATTTGTAACCGATGTCAGATTTATTCCAATTAGCGCCCTTTTGGGGGACAATGTGGTGAACCGCTCAGAAAACATGTCCTGGTATAAAGGGGGCCCATTATTACATACGCTTGAAACACTTCACATAAGTAGTGACACCAACAAGGTGGATTCTAGATTTCCCGTACAAACCGTTTTGCGACCACAACGAGATGAATTTATTGATTATCGCGGATATGCCGGGCGTATTTCCAGCGGTATTTTTAGGCCAGGTGAAAAAGTTACGGTGTTGCCTTCCGGATTTACCTCTAAGATAAAGACGATCGAAGGTCCTTCGGGGTCAATGGATGAGGCTTTTGCACCTATGTCAATAGCAATGACCTTGGAAGATGATATCGATGTTGCCAGAGGGGATATGATTGTACGTTCCAACAATCAACCTGAGCCCTTACAGGAAATGGAAGTAATGCTCTGTTGGTTAAATAGGGACAGTGCCAAACCGAGGGCAAAATATACGTTAAGACATACCTCAAACGAACAAACCGCCATGATAAAGGAAGTCATTTACAAGATTGACATCAATACCTTGGGAAGGAGATTTGATGATAAAGAAATGAAAATGAACGATATCTGTAAGGTTAGAATAAGAACGGTCAAACCAATAATGATAGACTCTTACCGTGATAATCGGATTACCGGTAGTATTATCCTAATAGATGACAACACCAACGAAACAGTGGGGGCTGGCATGATCGTATGATTAATTTTTTGACTTTTTAAAGAGACACATAAATATTCTGCCTATTTCCTGTTTATATATCCCAGCTCGGAAAGGAATTTTCTGTAACGCAATGTTAGGGTCAAGGGTTATCAATCGGTGATTAAAATAAAATATTGAGTCAATCCCAATAAAATCTTTTACGAATTCGGGCTTAACAACTATTGAACTCCCTCGGGGATGAGTGAACTTAAATATTTTAACTAAAAACTCTCTCCCTTCAAAATGAATATTTCCGCGTTTAACATGACAACCAGGAACATTTCCTACTTTTAATACAGCAGATTTCCA
>JBCBZA010000075.1:0-18352 GCA_039815575.1 Bacteroidota bacterium
AATTTTTAGTGGTTTTTTAGCAATTCCCTGGATATTGAAATACGAAAGTACCGCCTGACTCTGCTTGGGTGCCCGTTCAAGGTCCATCAATAGGGATTCCAAGGCATCTTCCGAATCAAAATCAGGGCTTAGCTTTATATATTTTATGTGTTTTGGCCGATATTTTTCTTGAATACGTTCTTTTAGTGTTATCCCTCCTTTATTTACCAACCCATTGATCAAAGGCAATACTCTTTTTTTTCCGGTAATCTGAATTACATCATTAATTTGCAGCGAAGTCTGGTGATGTAAGGCTTCCATCACTAAAAATTCATTGTCCGTAAGGTCGCTTTCGTCAATTTCACCCAGCGGCCCTCGCATTATTTGTGTCTCACTTTCCAAAAGGAACATACTGGGAATACCCGCCCTTACCACTTCACCTAGAGTACACATATAATAATTAGCAATCCACTGCCAATGTTGAAGTTGTTGTCCACCAATAACGGGAGTTTCATCCAAAACCTCATGTATTTCCTTTGCCTCATACGCCGTTGGAGAGGTAGCGTGTACGCTAAAGGCGATTGCGGTATATATTTTGGATTTTCCAAAAGGAACCGCCACCCGCATTCCTTTTGCAATTATTGCGGCCTGATCAGCCGTAATTCGATAGGTAAATAATCGCTCTACGGGAATGGGAAGGATAACATCTAAATAGGGCATGGACAAATTTAGTCAGTAACCCGTAACCATGTCTGTGTACGATATAAAAAGGCAACATATCCCCTAACCATGAGCTTATTTGAATTTTCTGGGTTCAACCAGACTTTGCCCTTATAGAACTTCCCCTTTTCAGGGTCAAACAATTTTCCACCAACGTATTCATCGCCTTTTTTTTTCAGGCCCAGAACAACGTTCATGCCTACAATGGGTTGATCCTTTAAGTCGCCTTCGCATTTAATACAAACCGCATTTTCCCTACCCTTTTCCAAGAGTTGCTTGACTTTTCCGTAGACTTTACCATTGTTTTGGTATATTTCTACGATGGACTTTGTCTCACCGGTTTCATCATCCACCGTTTTCCATTTCCCAAATATGGATTGTGCGGTTAATGGACTTACAGTCAATAAAAAAAATCCAATCCCAAAAATTATCTTATTCATCTTGCAGTTTTTTAGTAACATTTTTTCTTAGAGAGTGTAGGGTAGCGTTCAATTCAAAACCCAACAGCAATATATTGGAGTTAAGCCATATATAAAACATTAAAATCAACAATCCACCCAATGCGCCATAAAGCTCATTATAGCGTGCAAACTTTTCCACATAAACCCCAAATAAATAAGACGTTAACAGGAACAATATGGCTGTTACCAGAGCTCCGACAGAAAAAAACCTAGCTTTTTTACCCTCTACCGTACCGAAATAGTATAAAATTGCCGTAGTCAAATAGGACAAAAGGAAAAAGAACAACACTTTGGCCAGTTGAAGTCCAAAATCATCCACTTTTTCCACGTCATAACTAAACCGCTTACCAAAATATTCCGTGGTATACTCTACGATATAGAACTCAAAATACACGAAGGCAACTGCTCCAACTATGAGCAATATACTAAGAAGAAGACCTACCATTAGGGCATAGGCGTATTGTCGAATAAAATTTCGGGTGAGCTCCACATGATACGAATCTTCAAAGGCGCTGAAAACGGAATTCACCCCATTGGCAACCAGAAATATGGATAGTCCAAAAGCAGATGACAATAGCCCCCCACGTTTTTGATCCTTTATTTGTTTGTAAATCTCTTCGAAATAATCACCTGTGGCCGTAGGTAAGAAAGATTCCAAAAACAAAAGAAATTGCGTATCAAAATTTTCGTTGCCAATCCTTACATAGGGAATAACAAAGGGCATTAGTGTAACCAAGAAAATCAATAAGGGAAAAATCGCTAGAAAAACACTGAAAGCAATTGCACTTGCCCTGCTTGATAAGGCACCCTCGATGATACCTATTACATATATTTCAGATAGGTCATAGGCTGAAAGTCCTTCAAAGCCAGGAAGTTTTATCCGTTTTAGCAAACGGACCCCCCAATTTACAATGGGTATCTTTTTCAATTTCTCCTCAACTTCACGGGACATTTAAACTGCTTTTAAACTCAAATCCATATTATGGACCGAATGGGTCAATGCACCTGAAGAAATATAATCCACTCCACAGTTGGCATACTTGCGGATGGTCTTTTCATTAATACCACCAGACGATTCCGTAAGACATTGATCTCCAATCATGGCGACTGCCTTTTTGGTATTCCCATAATCAAAATTATCCAGAAGGATTCTATATACCCCATCTGATTTTAAAATTTCCTCCACTTCCATCAAGTTTCTGGCTTCCACTATAATTCTTAGTTCTTTGCCCAATTCATTGAGGTATTCCTGGGTCATGCTAATGGCTTTGGTTATCCCCCCAGCAAAATCAATATGGTTGTCCTTTAACATAATCATATCGTAAAGGGCAAATCGATGGTTTTCCCCCCCTCCAATCTTAACTGCCCATTTTTCCAAAGCGCGAATCCCTGGAGTGGTTTTTCGCGTATCCAAAATCTTTGTTTTTGTTCCTTTTAAAAGATTGACAAAAAAAGCGGTTTTAGTGGCGATGGCACTCATACGCTGCATTGCGTTGAGCACCAACCGTTCCGACTTAAGAATACTCAAGGAGCTTCCCTCCACATAGAAGGCGACATCACCATATTTTACTTGATTCCCATCATCCATCTCCACTTGAAGTTGTAATGCAGGATCCACATATTCAAATACTTGTTTGGCAAAATCCACTCCGGCCAAAATACCTTCGCCCTTAACTAATAATTTCGCTTTTCCTAAGGCAGTTTTTGGTATACAAGCTTGGGAGCTGTGATCACCATCGCCAATATCCTCACGGATAGCATTGGAAATGATAAAATCCAATTCTTTCTGAAATTGCCCCTTAGAAATCATGTAAAAACATTTTCAGCGAAAATACTAAAAAGGTTACCCATTGAATATTTCCCATCGGATACAAATAGTATTTTTGAACCAAAGCCCAACCAATGACCATAAAATTGCTTGTTGTCGGAAAAACGGAGAACGGAGCACTTGGAAGTCTCATTTTGGAGTATGCCCGCAGGTTAAAATACTACATACGATTTGAAATGCTCACCATACCGCAGCTAAAAAATACAAAAAACCTATCCAAAAAAGAACAACGGGTCAAAGAGGGTGAACTTATTTTGAAGCAGGTTGAAAATTCCGATTATTTGGTCCTATTGGACGAAAACGGCAAACAATACACTTCAGTTGATTTTGCCGGATATCTGCAAAAAAAAATGAACAGTGGGTTAAAAAATATAGTCTTCATCATTGGTGGGCCATATGGTTTTGATGAAGTGGTAAAAGAACGGGCTAACACAAGGGTCAGTCTTTCCAAAATGACATTCTCACATCAAATGGTACGATTGTTTTTCATGGAACAGCTCTACCGTGCCTTTACTATTTTGAAGAACGAACCATATCATCATCAGTAATTTCCTCGGACGGCACAATATGGTATTTTTCCAACATATCTTCTACCTTCTTTAATACCTTATGGTGAGGTAGGGTCATGTCTTCACTTTTCTTAAGGGACTTCTGAATGGTTTGGGATACCTGACCAAGCTGATCCAGTTCCTCATAAATGAATTGTACGATTTCATCCCTGCGCTCCGGATTCTTTTCTACCTTCATTACATATTGCAAATCCTTTATGTTCTTCATATGTGAAGAAAATACATGGGATTGATGCCATGCAACCTCTGCAAGCTTCTTTTTTTGTCTCATAATTCTATTGATAATAGGATTGACAATGAAAAAGATTTCAAATAATACGATTAAAACAGAGAAAATAGCCAGCTCCAATTCTATAAGGCGCATGGCCTTGATATCATCCTCGGATTGTTTCTGAAATTGAAAAACGATATCATCCATGATTTCCACAAATCGATCGACACGAAAGCGCAAATCGTTGAAGGCTACCTTATCTAATGTTCTTAAATCCGACAAGTTGGATTGAAACCAAATGATAGAGGGAAGGAGTCTTCTAAAGTTTTTGGAAATTTCAGGGTTACTTAAGGGGTCAATATCCAAATTCTCGCTGCCTTTTTGAAGAACTTGGTTCATTTGCAGCAATTTCGTTAAGGTTAACTTCAATTCAGCATAGTCACAATTATGATACCTACATGAATAGACCTCATTCAATAGACGTTGACTTAACATTCGTTGCCTTCCCGAAAGGTTGACCACCAAGGCCGTATTCCGTTGTTTGTCCAAAGAATATTGAACAATGGTTTGTATTGCAATGGTCAAGACTATGATGGAAACCACCAACAAATAGTATGCTCGGAACCCTTTTTTAAATATTGTACGTTTCCCTATCTTCAATGATTGAATTTTAAAAAATAAGAATTTACCTACAATTTATGTTTAATAAAAAGGTAGTTCCCAAAAATGTTGTGAAAGTACCATGACTGCTAGTGAAACTCTAGTAGAAATGTTGTGGTAGGTATGGGACTAATAAAGTACTCGGAACTTAATGGTATGTTCAACGTTTTTAAGTGCTTGGATGACCTCTTTGTTGTACTCTTTGTCCAAATCGGTTATTACGTAGCCAACATCAGCATCCGTAGATAGGTATTGTCCCGTAATATTCATCTCAAATTTGGCCAAAACCTCATTGATATTTGCCATTACCCCAGGAACGTTCTCATGGATATGTAGAAATCTGTGGGAATTGTTCTGCTTTGGAAGGCGAATGTTGGGAAAGTTCACCGCATCAACCGTATTTCCGGAATTTATATAATCCATGATTTTATTAGGTACAAAATCAGCAATATTACGTTGGGCCTCTTGGGTACTTCCACCCACGTGAGGGGTTAGGATAACATTTTCCAAGCCTTGAAGTTCCGTTTTAAAATCTCCGTTACTCCTAGGTTCTTCTGGATAGACATCAATAGCGGCACCTCCCAGTTTTTGGGATTTTAATGCCTTTGCCAATGCCTCGATATCTACAACAAATCCCCTTGAGAGGTTAATAAGCATTGCCCCTTCCCGCATTTGATCGATTTCCCTTTCACCAATGAAATTTCGGTTGACCTTATTGTCATCAATGTGCAGGGTAACCACGTCAGACACCCCAAGCAATTCCTCTAGTGTATTACATTTAATGGCGTTCCCTAGCGCCAATCGATCTTCAATATCATAATAATATACCCGCATACCAATGGCTTCCGCGAGGACGGAAAGTTGTTTGCCTATGTTTCCGTAGCCAACGATACCCAGGTTCTTGCCCCGCACTTCATGGGAATTGAGGGCGGTCTTGAACCATTTCCCTTGGTGTATTTCGGTGCTTCGGGAAAAAACACTACGCATCAACATGATAATCTGGCCTATGGCCAACTCAACCACGGAACGTGTATTGCTATAAGGCGCGTTAAAAACCACTACTCCACTTTTTTTGGCAGTATCCAAATCGATCTGGGTAGTCCCAATACAAAAGGCCCCAATAACCAAAAGTCGATCAGCAGCTTCAAGCACTTTTTGGGTCACCTGCGTTTTAGAGCGAATGCCCAATACATGAATTCCTTTAATTTTCTCTATGAGTTCCTCCTCCGGAATACTATGTTTGACCAGCTCCACGGAAAATCCATCATTTGATAGATTGTCGAATGCCGCTGGATGGACATTCTCTAGCAGCAAAATCTTAATTCTATTCTTAGGATAGGATATTTTCCTTGGTAAATCGTTCACAAACAAAAACTCATTTAAATTCGGTGCCACGTAATCCGCGTTATTCGCAGCTTTTTCTCGGTGCACATTTTCAGTATAGGCAAAGAATTTATCGGCAATTCCGGCTTCACGCATCACATAATCGCTGTATCCATCACCAATAACCTGAACTTCACCTTCTAAATCCAGATTCCTCAAACACGCTATTTTGCCATTGTGTGAAGATAGCACATTGGTCTCATCAAAGCCTATAATCTTACCTTCATCATTAAATTTGAAGGTATTGGCGTACACCCGCTTTGAGGGGATATCATACTCCGCTACAATGGGGTCGATGAACTCTTTAAATCCGCACGATATAACGTAAATATCTTGGGCATGGGATTGAAAGAATTCTTTGTTTTCCTTGATGGACTTTGAAATTTTTTGACGTAAGTCAGCAATTAAAGGCTCCAGATCACTTTTATGGGCTTCCAAAAGTTGTATTCTCCGTTCAAGTGATTCCGTGAAGGAAATTTCACCATCAATGCCCAAATTGGTTATGTCCTGAATTTCTTCAAGAATCTGGTCCTTATTTGATTTTCCCTTTAGGGTCATTTCTGCCAAGACGTCCAAGGCCTCTACCTGTGTTAAGGTGCTATCAAAATCAAACACATATTTACGTCTGGTTTCCACCATTTTAAATTGAAATTAAGCGGTAAATGTAACCATTAAAAAAAGGGAGCAAAACCGTTGTTCAAAAAAACGGATGTTGGTTGATAAATTCCTGTTTTGAAATGAGAATTTCTTTTTTTTCGTATAGGATAATTATTAATTCTGCAAACTAGAACCAACGTCTTACCGCTTTGACATACAAAAGGTAGGTCTTGCCAAACTTTTCGGTAAGAGCGGTCTCTTCGTGTTTTATCTGAAAGTGATTCAAGTAATATACAAAGCCTGCCGCCAAAAGGGTATTGAATGCATTGCCAAGACGCAGACCAAAAGCAATCAAAAATAGCAACATCGCTAAATACATGGGGTTGCGGCTGTATTGGTATATCCCCCCAGTAACCAATTGATTGGCACTTGCTGGTTGTAAGGGGTCAGTTGTGGTTCTCGCCTTTTTGAACTGAAAAAGGGCGACTACAATAATCAAAAAACCAAATACCAAAAAGACAGCGCTCATTTCCCCTTTCCCAAAAAAGTCAAATTCGCCTACCGGAAGAAAGCGGTCAACCACGTACATACCACATCCAAAAATAACCATGACCAAAGGGGGTGGAATCTTAAGCTTCATTCCTCTAAAATAGTATTTTTACCTAGAAAAAGAATAGTCTATGAAACTGGTCTTTGCCACCCATAACCAAAATAAGTTTCAAGAAGTAAAAAAAATGATCCCAGGTTATTTGGAGCTGGTTTCATTGGACGATATTGGATGTTATGAAGAAATTCATGAAACGGGAAAAACACTGCAAGAAAACGCTCAAATAAAGGCCGATTATGTTACTTTAAACTACGGCCTCCCTTGTTTTTCTGACGATACAGGCCTATTGGTGAATTCCCTAAACGGAGCACCAGGAGTGTATTCGGCTAGATATGCCGGGGCGGAAAAGGATGCCCATAGGAATATGGACAAACTATTGAAGGAACTTCAGCCGTATGAGGACCGTTCCGCACGTTTTGAAACGGTTATCGCTCTTCATCTATATCCAAAAAGGCATTTTTTCAAGGGAACGGTGCATGGAACGATCACAATACAAAAAAGGGGGATTGATGGTTTTGGTTACGATCCCGTTTTTCAGCCAGAGGGTTTTCATCAAACTTTTGCAGAACTCTCCATAAACCAAAAAAACAGTATTAGCCATAGAGCAAAGGCCATAGTACAATTGATTGACTTTCTATCTACTTTAGCCCCTACCAATTAAAATAAGTGTACATTTGCCGCCAATTTAATGTCGCGCCCTTAGGAAAAGGGTATAAAGGGGTGTTGTGATGGGCTTTGTTTATAAGGTTTCGCTCTATACAGCACAAGAATAAGCGCGTTTATAAACATACTATGACACCATTTGAAAGTTTAGGACTTCAAGAGTCCCTATTAGCTGCTATTACTGATTTAGGTTTTGAAGCACCATCCGAAGTCCAAGAAAAAGCCATTCCCATTTTATTGGAAGATGAAACCGATTTGGTCGCCTTGGCTCAGACAGGTACTGGCAAGACCGCGGCATTTGGATTTCCGTTATTACAAAAAATTGATGCACAAAGCAGAACCACACAAGGGCTTATTTTATCCCCTACCCGCGAGCTTTGCCTACAGATAACCAATGAAATGCAACTCTACTCCAAATACGAAAAAGGAGTCAATATCGTAGCCATATATGGAGGTGCAAGTATTACCGAACAAGCCAAGCAAATAAAACGAGGGGCACAAATCGTGGTGGCCACCCCTGGTCGCATGAAGGATATGATCAGAAGGGGTATTGTAGATATTACCAAAATCGAATATTGCATTCTGGATGAAGCAGATGAAATGCTGAATATGGGTTTTTACGAGGATATTAAAGACATTCTTTCCAATACCCCGGACGACAAATCTACTTGGTTGTTCTCAGCAACAATGCCCAGGGAGGTAGCCAGCATTGCTAAAAAATTCATGCACCAACCCAAGGAGATTACCGTAGGATCCAAGAATGCCGGCGCCGTTACGGTACAACACGAACATTACGTTGTTGGGGGCAGAGATCGTTATGCGGCCCTAAAACGACTGGCGGATGCCAATCCAGGCATATTTTCAGTAGTCTTTTGCCGCACGAAACGCGATACCCAAAAAATTGCTGAAAAGCTTATTGAAGACGGATATAATGCCGGGGCCCTGCATGGGGATTTAAGTCAAAACCAAAGGGATTTGGCCATGAATGCCTTTCGCAAAAAACAAATCCAGATGTTGGTGGCAACTGATGTTGCCGCCCGTGGTATTGATGTAGATGATATTACCCACGTCATCAATTACCAATTACCTGATGAAATTGAGACCTATACACATCGTAGCGGACGAACGGGACGTGCAGGAAAATCGGGAATATCCATGGTCATCATTACTCGCAGTGAGCTCCGAAAAATCAAGGCAATTGAAAAGAAAATCCAACAGGAATTTATTGAAAAGAAGATTCCCACCGGAATGGAAATCTGTGAAATTCAGCTGTATCATTTGGCCAGTAAGATACGTGATACCAATATCAATGCCGAAATAGATAGTTACCTACCCGCTATATATGATGTTTTACAAGGGCTTGACCGTGATGAAATCATTAAAAAGATGGTTTCTGTGGAGTTCACCCGATTTTTCAACTATTACAGCAAAACTAGGGATCTGGATAGTCAAAAGCCTTCGGGAAGGGAAAAGAACCAAGGGGAAATGCCCCGGGATGGTTCCGTCCGTTACTTTATCAATGTGGGTGAACGGGATGGCTTTGATTGGATGTCCCTTAAAGACTTCTTGAGAGATCAACTTGGACTGGAAAAAGAAGATATCTATAAGGTAGACACCAAAGACAGTTTTTCTTTCTTTAATACGGATGCCAATTTCACCCCCCTTGTCCTTGAGACCTTTCAAGATTTTAAAGTTGAAGGGCGCTATATCAATGTGGAAGTTTCCAAAAACCCAGGGGGTAGAGGCGGAAAAGGAAAAAAGCGGGAGCGGAGAAGAGGTGGCAGAAGGGACCAAGGCTCTACAAATTCCTTTGATAAAAGGAAGAGATCTTCTGGAAGGCGAAAAAAAGGGAGGAACCCTGGATTTTTTTAGTTAAGGAGTTGCCAAAAAGAAAAGCAAGCCATTTAAATTGCGTTGTTTTGTATCTTTAAGATTGAAAGTTGCTTAATGAAAAGAATCTTACCCTTCATCTTCCTTTGGATTGGAACCGTGTTATGCGCACAGGAAAATGGGGAAGAAATCGCCGCCCAGGAGTTTGTTGCTACCGTGGTTAACGCTCAAACCGACTTTCCCTTGGAAAGTGTGCACGTTATTAATTTAAATAAAGTTGTCGGTACCATTACCAATCAAGAGGGAAAGTTTAAAATTACGGCATCAGTAAACGATACACTTTATCTTACTTACCTTGGATTTAAACCCCAGAAGTTTAGGGTAACCAATGACATGTTCAAATTTGAGGGCACCAAAATTGCCTTGACCGAATTGGCCTATGCTCTAGAGGAGGTAGTCGTACGCCCGTATCAACTTACGGGATATCTAGAGATTGATGTCAAAAACCTTCCTGTCAACAATGCCTATCAATATAGTATTTCCGGCTTGAATAAAAGTTATGAAGGCGGAAACAAAAGCCCTGGTGCCGTTACCAAGGTATTAGGTGCCATTCTAAACCCCGCAGATTTACTGCGAAATTTATTTGGTAAAAAGCCAAAGCAAATGCGTAAGCTCCGTCAAATGAAAGAAGATGATAACATCCGCGACCTACTGGCCTCAAAATTTGATCGGGAAACCCTGACCCAACTTTTACAGTTGGAAAAGATGGATATTGAAGATATCCTCAGCAATTGCAGTTATTCAAGATCCTTCATACAGACGGCCAATGATCTTCAAATTTTGGACGCCATCAGCAGTTGCTATGAAGAATATAAAGTACTCAATCGCAAATAAAACCGGTCAATTTTATCTTGTTACTGCAAAATGCCCAATAAATAAATTTTAGATTCTACTTAGCATTTTATAGTTTTAAGCAAAATCCTCAAAGCATGAGAAAACTACTTATCGCGGTGTCGATATTGACTTCTCTTTTTGGCTGCAAAAACCCACAAAAAGAAATGCCCCAAGAAAATCCTGAACCGGTTGCTACTGAAAAAAATAATGAAGGACTGCAAAAGGGTCCTTTTGTTTGGGAGGGAGCCAACATTTATTTTCTTCTTACGGACAGATTCAATAATGGCAGGCCCGAAAACGACATCAATTTTGAACGCAAGGATTCCACCGCTATTCTAAGAGGATTTGAGGGTGGGGATATTGCAGGAATTACCCAAAAAATAGAAAGTGGTTATTTTTCTGACCTGGGAATAAATGCTATTTGGTTTACCCCAGTAGTAGAACAAATTCATGGTTCCACTAATGAAGGTACAGGAGCAACCTATGGATATCATGGATATTGGACCAAGGATTGGACGGCCATTGACCCCAACTTCGGAACAAAAAAAGACTTGCAAATTCTTGTTCAAGCTGCACATACCAAGGGAATCCGTATTTTATTGGATGTAGTTTTGAACCATACAGGACCTGTGACCGACATGGACCCCGTATGGCCCAACGAATGGGTAAGGACGGAACCTGCCTGTTCTTTTGACAACTATGAGAATACCACCGCCTGCACACTGGTTAGAAATCTTCCGGATATTTTAACAGAGTCGGATGAGCCTGTGGAATTGCCTGATACCCTCTTGGCAAAATGGAAAGACGAAGGACGCCTTAGTCAAGAATTGGACGAGTTGAACCTTTTCTTTGAACGCACGGGGTATCCAAGGGCTCCAAGATTCTATATCATAAAATGGTTAACGGATTATATCCATGAATTTGGTGTTGATGGATTTCGGGTGGACACCGTTAAGCACGTCAATGAAAATGCATGGGCCGAACTTCGTAAAGAAGCGGAATATGCTTTTGAAACTTGGAAAAAGAAACATCCTAATAAGGTTTTGGATGACGGTCCCTTTTATATGGTAGGGGAAGTATACAACTATGGTATTTCCGGGGGAAGAAAGTTTGATTTTGGGGACAAGAAAGTGGACTATTTTGACAATGGTTTTACCAGTCTCATCAATTTCGATTTAAAAAACGACGCAACCAAATCCTATGAAGAGGTCTTTCGAAAGTATAGCTATGCCTTGAACACCAAATTTGAAGGTAAAAGTGTACTGAATTATTTGACTTCCCATGATGACGGAAGTCCTTTCGACCAAGACCGTAGTCAACCTTTCAAATCGGCAAATATGCTTTTGTTGACACCAGGAGCTTCCCAAGTGTATTATGGAGACGAGACCATGAGACCCTTACAAATTCAAGGGGCTGAAGGGGATGCCCATCTGAGGTCATTTATGAATTGGGAAGATTTGGAAAAACCTGATGTACAAAACGTACATCAACACTGGCAAAAACTGGGTAAATTCAGAAGCAACCATCCAGCGATTGGGGCGGGTAAACACAAAAGATTGGCCAAAAGACCTTATGTGTTCTCAAGAACCTATGTGGATGGGGAATATCGGGATAAAGTGGTCGTTGGCCTCGATTTACCCAAAGGAAAAAAATCCCTTTGGGTAAAAGGCTTTTTTGGTGATGGTACCTTATTGTATGACGCCTATTCGGACATCCAGGTCATGGTTAAAAATGGGAAAGTCATTCTTGATAATAACTACGACACCGCCTTATTGGAATTGGTGGAGTAGTTCATCTACCCTTTCCAATACAAAACCAACTCGCGAATAAAACTTATTTTTCCATCATGGTTTTGAGGGTAGCCAGCCCTTCCTCAAAGTCCTTGCCTACCATTTTATCCATACTCATAAAGAGCATCATAATGCTGAATGGAAACTTATTTTTGCCAGAGAAGCCCCAAGTCACTTTGGTCTTGGATCCACCTCCATCTTCAGTAATAAAATAGCAATCAGACTCGGATTTCCATGGTTTAAGGAATCGCAAGCGTCCCTCTACGCGCTCACCTTCCACAATCTTGGTAATTTCCTGTTCGCCTTCCCCAACTTCCTTATTGCCATTCCAATAACTTACCGAGCCAACCTCCCCATCGGTGCCTCTAAATTCCTTGTGCATATTGGGATCGCGCTTGGCCCAGGGAGACCACTCATCCTGTTTTTTTAGGGAACGTAACACCTTGAAAATTTTGTCCTTTGGACTGGCAATAACAATAGAACGGGAAACGTCATAGGTCTTTGGGGCCAACAAGGCCAAAATTATAATCAATACTATAATTCCACCTAAAATGTAAAGTACTGTAGTCATCTGTTTATAAATTGGTTACGACTAAATGTACAAAAAAAGTTGCGCCCCAAGCCTATTCCTTTTCGGTGACGTCATTTTATTGGTTTTGGAATCGGGAAATGATCTGTTCCACATTTTTAATGGATTTTTTTGCCCAGTCCAAACGTTTATCCAACTTCTCCTGTTCCGTCAATTGCCACGGAGCTTTTGAATCCCTCAATTTTGCGGTTAAATTTTGTAGCAATATTGCTGCTGAAACAGAAACGTTAAGGCTTTCGGAAAAACCTACCATGGGAATATGTAAAAAATCATCGGCCTCCTTTTTTACCGCATCGGTGAGTCCATTCCATTCCGTTCCAAAGAAAAGGGCCGTCTTTTCTTCTAGCTGAAATGTTTCTAAGGGATAGGAGGCGTCATGTGGTGTGGTAGCTACTAGCCTATACCCTAACCTCCTAAGGGAGGTAATACAATCCTTTGTGGAAGCATACTGAAATACGTCCACCCACTTTTGTGCACCCATCGAAATATTTTTATCCAAACGTTTTTCATAACGCTCCTCAATTACATGAACGGATTGAATTCCGAAGGAGTCACAGCTTCGAACTACGGCGCTCGTGTTATGTAGTTGGTACACATCTTCGACGGCAACGGTTAAAAAATTGGTCCGTTTGGAAAGTACCTCCAAAAAACGACTCTTTCGATTTTCCGATAGATACCCCTCCAAATACGTCAGCAAATCATGGTCGAACATAGGGGAAGATAAATAAATTTAAGATGGACATTTTTGTCGCCATCCCATAATCGCTTTGAAAATAAGACATTAAGTTGTGATGTCCACCTATTTATAGGTTCCTCTTTTACGTATAAAAAACGTACTAGTGATGTATTTTCTACTTTAACGCAAATGACAAGTTTTGATTTTCTTCGAGATTTCAAATCAAAGCGGTCACTGATTGCTTAAATTAATCCACCCTAAACCAAAACACGTCTGAATCGGAGCGGTTTCCAATGGCATCTATGGTTCTAATTTGCCAATGATAGGTGTTTCCAGAAGCGACATCGACCATAAGACTAGTATCCGCAATGGTGCCCAATGAATTATTTGGGGGATTTTCAATTCCAAAGAAAACCTCATAAGCAATGATATCGTCGTCAATATCATGACCCATCCATTCTAAATTTATAGAAGTTACCCCCTCAATTGCAGTCCCAAATATGGGTGAACTTCCTTCTGCCGCAAATGGGGAATGACTTACGGCGGCATCACCAGCATTGTAAAATTGATAGGTTTCACTTGTCGTGGTTGCATCACCAAGATCCGATTTGGAAACCACATACCATTCATAAAACGTTGCCTTGTTAATGACAATATCAACAACATTGGTAGTTGATGCGATTTGAACGGTTTCCCCAGTGACAGAAGCCACGACAAACACTTCATAGGCATCGGTATTTTCCGCATTTTCCCATCTAAAGCTTACCCTACTTTGGGTCTCGTTCACTTCTACCCCGGTATTGCATTCTTTATTGTTTTCTGGGAAGACCAGATTGGCAGCTTCTGGAATCAATAGCTCCTCTTCCATATCCGGTGGGCTACATACCATTAAGAAAATTGGAGCTAAAAATGATAAAAACTTAATGTTCATGGGATTATCTTATAATTATTTTTTCGTTTAACACCTTAGTGCCTTGGGTAATGGTCAATAGGTACATACCGGCACCAGTACTGGGCAGGTCAAGTATTATTTCTTGCACATTGGGGTCATAGGATTTTTGCACTACCAAGGTGCCATCCATGGTGTG
Source organism: Bacteroidota bacterium (assembly GCA_039815575.1). Lineage (GTDB taxonomy): Bacteria > Bacteroidota > Bacteroidia > Flavobacteriales > Flavobacteriaceae > Croceivirga. The sequence goes on from JBCBZA010000075.1 coordinate 14,546, forward strand.
AAGTGTTAATACACTTGGCGCATCAACTGGCGTATTAAGGGTGACATCCATAGTTCGACCTTGAATAGGATTGGGAAACACTCGCAATCCGCCGTTCAATACGAAGGTTTCATCATAACTGCCTTGGCAATCTCTATCCGTTTTAACTGAAATAGAATTTACTTCCTTATCCAATTGAAGGGTCAACTCGCTTTCAGAAGTGTTGAATGTGGTGTCGTTATACGTAATGGTATAATTCCTTGCGCCACTCATCTTTAATGTTACCGCCTTACCTAGAAGATCCAATTTACCGTTTACATCCAATGCCTCTGGTTCCGTTATTACAAGTGAAAAGCATTTCTCGAATACCGGTTGACCATTGACAGTAATGCAAAGTTGATAGTCACCTGCTTCAAGGTTTTTGAAGTCTGCCCGTGTTGTAAAGTTTTGTGATTCAACTACTATCCCATCCAAGGCCAATGTTCCCGTATAGAGTAGGCTTTCCATGGCACTTACTGAAATACTTCCATTGTTACTGACTGTACAGGTTTCGCCAACATTTTGAATGGTGAAATTATCAAAGGGCAGCTGGAATATTTCACATCCGTTGCCGTCTACAGTTACATCCTTATCGGTTTCTGGACATTGGTCAGCTTCATTTAGCACCCCATCGCCATCAATATCATCATCACAAGCATCTGAAACCCCATCCTGGTCAAAATCCGAACTAGCAACTTCTTCCGCTATAACTACTTCCAATGACTGAATACACCCATTTGTGTCCAAAACATAAATGGTATAATTGCCTACGGACAGGTTCGTAAAAAGATGGTTTTCTTGCGCAAGGGCAGCTTCAGCATTGTTCAAGTTATATAGATAGGTACCACTCCCCCCTATTACATCAATAACCTCAATACTTCCGCTATGAATCCCTTGGCAATTACTATTGGTGATTATGGCTTCAAATTGAATGGGCATAGGTTCAACCACCTCAATTTGTACGGATCCAGTTTGTCCATTGGCATCTTCAACGGCAACGCGATACGCTCCTGAGGCTATAGCGTAAAATACATTATTGGCTTGTGGGGCTCCAATGCTATTGCCCATAACATCCTGTAATTGAAAACTGTACGGGCGGATACCTCCCGTTGCATTAATATGAATGGAGCCGTCTTGTGCTCCAAAACAACTGATCATGTTCACCTCCCAATCCGTGATTGCCAACAAGGGGTTATCATCATCAGTAATTCTAACGGCAATGCCATTATTTCTAATACCAATATGAGCAGCACTCACATTAGAGAGCTCCACAAAAAATTCCTCTACCGGTTCATTAATAGCATCGTCTATCGAGGGAATATGGATGGTATGCACTTCCCCTAAAAAGCCGTCAAAGTTTAAGGTACCGGATACAGGGGTATAGTCTTCCAGGCCAACAGCTGAACCATCTACCGTGGTATAATCCACACTAAAACCGCCTGGAACATCGGCAAACAGCGCCACATTGACATTCGCTGTAGTAAAGTTCTCAATAATAGCTATTTGGGAGGTCCCAAAGCCAACTTCCACCTTTTGAATTTGATCGTTGTCAATTATCGTTCCTATCGCTGTTGCATCTGAAATGCTGACCTCAGGTACTGAGACGTTGAACAGTTGTACAATAAAATCCTCTGGAGATTCCACGAAACTGTCATCTACGATAGGAACACTAATGATTTGAATCTCTCCAGAGGTTCCTGAAAAGGTCAAAGTGCCTTGGGCCGCCATAAAATCCGAGGGTTCCAATGCCGAAGAGGGAGCCGTAGCATAATCTACCGTAAATCCTCCAGCGAAATCGGTATCCAAACTGACTTCAAATTGTGCAGTCCCAGCATCTTCACCAATCGTAAGATCGGAACCGAATTGTATGGAAGCAGATGGGCAATTAGTGATTGCATCGACGACCGCAGTACTTATGGATTCACAACCAAAAGAATCCCGTACAAAAACACTGTAAACCCCAGGGGCCAGATTATTGAAAACGTTGGAGCCCATATATTGGAAACCATCCAGGCTGTACTCGTAAGGAGGAATACCTCCAGAGGTGGAAATGGCTATTATAGCATCATTATTGGAAGGACAATTAGGATAGGTGATCGTTGCGGTAGTGGCTATTGGCAGTGGCTCACTGATTGTAATATTGGTTTCTGCGGTATCACCATTAGAATCTTGTACTCGGGTAAGGTAATCCCCAACTCCCAAATCTTCGAAAATATTACTGGATTGTAAAGGTATCAATACAATGTCACCATTACCATCTAAAAGTTCGTATTGATATGGGGCGGTACCCCCTGTGGCATCAGCTTGAATAGCAGCTTCGCTCGAGCCATTGCATAAAATTTCTGAAACTGCCGTGGTAAGGGACAGAGGTTCTTTTCGAACTTCTTTGTCCCATTTAGAGATTGCAATATTCTCCAACAGATCCATACTTTGAACATCCATTCCCACAGTAAAATCAAAATCTGGCATTGGCGAAGTTCTGATTTCCTGGAAAACGAATAGTTCTCCAGAACTATTAAATTCCAAATCGGCTATATATGCATCCCTAGGGACATTTCCATTTATAAAACCGTAGGTTTGTGCCCATTCAAATTCCAGGTTTTCACTTAGCCGAATTACAAAATAGTCATTGGTACCAATAGCATCCCTATTATCAATTCCCAATGTTGGGTCAATATCTACGGTCTTATTAAAAATTCCAGAAAAGTAAACATTGTTATCTTGGTCAATAGCTACGGAACTTCCGTTACTTTCAACCATATTGGGGCCATCAATATTTGATGCCCATACAAAATCACCGTTTTCTTCAAATTTTGCAATAAAGACATTGTAAAAACCTTCGACTTCCAATTCAAAAACTTGGCTGCCTGGGGCAATATCCGCAGTTTCTTCAATGTATCCACTAACGTAAATTTTATTGTTGTGGTCGACGGTGATATGCTTTATCTGTTCGCTGAAACTACCGCCCGCGGTTTTGCTCCAAATATAATTGCCATCTGGATCCAGTTTCAATAAAAAATAATCATGCTTTCCTTCAGATGTATGGGTGTTACTTACAAGGGAATCCGGATTAAAATCTACCGTAAATAAGAATTCTCCACCTATAACGATATTGTCGTCATTATCAATTTTTATAGTGTTCGCATTATCATTGGCTGCACTACCAACCAATGATTTGGCCCAAATGAATTCTCCGTCAGAGTCAAGTTTCAGTATGTATATATCCTCATTGCCATTACTTGACAAATTAAATATTGTTGATTCAGAAGGATCAAAATCTGCTTCTTCCCTAAAAGCACCAACACAAATAATATTTGAATTTGAATCAATATCAATGGTAGCAATATGAGCCGGATTTGTTTGGTTACCAAATGATTTTGCCCACATGAAATTTCCATTTGTATCTAGTTTCAGAATATAATTTCTTGACCTGTCTTGTGGGGCGGTAAGGATGAATTCAGAATTCGGGTCAGGGTCAAAATCCACACTTCCTTCATAAGATCCTGATACATAAACATTTTCGTCATCATCTAAAACTAAGGATGTTGAACTTTCGTAGGAGCTGCTACTAATTGATTTAACCCAGATAAAATCTCCATCTTTAGTATACTTTGATATAAAGATGTCGTAACCATCACTGGTTATAATTTCATTATCTGTACCAAAATCAAAATCAACGTTACCAATAAAATTCCCTGTTATGTACAGGTCATCATTCCCCCCAATGGCCATGTCAGCACCATTAAAGGCTTTTTGAAAGTTACTAACTCCCGGTGGATCACCACTATG
>JBCBZA010000156.1:0-9039 GCA_039815575.1 Bacteroidota bacterium
GACCGGTATCGGCCTTTTATGAATTATGCCAGATATTACGGTTATTACACCAACAAAGAACCCAATATAGATTCAAGCTTTTATCGACCCGTTAAAGAATTGGATTTGAATAGTTTGTCAAACCTAAGTTTTAAGGAGAATCTAAATGATATAAAATCATGGTACACCAAAGATGTGGATTTTAGCAATTATGCTACTGTGGAACTGTATTATGATGCACAGAAAGAAGCTTTGCAAAAGGTTTTTGAAAATGGTCTATTGGCAGACTACTATACCTATCTGCAATTAACTGAACAAGTAAATTTTGGTAGAGGTATTGACAAAAGTCAAAAGGATATTGAGGCTTTTAAAAATTATGTAAAAAACCCCGTATTATTGTCCTTGTTGGACCAGAACAATAAACCATGGGAACCGCTGAGGTTCGGAAAAAAAGCACCCTATTTTACCGCCAGAACCATCGACGAAAAGACAACTGCTTTTTCTGACCTTCAGGGTAAAAGACTCTATATTGATGTTTGGGCCACATGGTGCAAGCCTTGCATACGAGAAATTCCTGCTTTAAAAAAATTAGAAGAAGACTTGTCCGAGGAACCAGTCCAATTCGTTAGTATTTCCATAGATAAAGACAAGGACAAGCAAAAATGGAAAGACTTTGTGAAAAATAAAGAATTAGGGGGTATACAGTTAATAGTGGATGGCGATTGGAAGTCAGATTTTGCCATCTCATATAAAGTCTCGGGCATACCAAGATTTATGATAATTGATTCCGATGGCACAATCATCAATGCCAATGCCCCACGTCCTTCTGACCCAGCGGTCAAAGATGCCCTATTGAACTAGTCATGATGAAAATTCTATAATTCCCTGATTCCTAAGACCTCATTACTTTAGATTAAAAATGGAATATTTCCAAAAATAATTTTGGACTATTTCCATTATTAGGAATATTTCCATATTTTTGTATGGAATATTTCCAAATAAGCTTCTCAATGAATTTTGATCGCCTAAAAGAAAAGTTGAATATTTTGGCCGATGCTGCAAAATATGATGTCTCCTGTGCGAGTAGTGGCAGTAACCGAACCAATAAAAATAATGGCTTGGGCAATGCTTCAAGAATGGGCATTTGTCATAGTTATACGGAAGATGGCCGCTGCGTTTCACTTTTAAAAATTTTATTGACCAACCATTGTATTTATGATTGCGCCTATTGCGTTTCACGCAGAAGCAATGATATCAAACGCACGGGGTTTACTATAAAGGAGGTGGTTGCCTTGACCATCAACTTTTATAGGCGAAATTATATTGAAGGGCTTTTTCTGAGTTCGGGAATCGTTCGAAGTCCCGATCATACCATGGAGCGATTGATACGGGTTGCTAAAAAACTAAGGAAGGAAGAGAACTTTAATGGTTATATCCATTTAAAATCCATTCCAGGCTGTAGTGATGAATTGATGTATGAGGCCGGATTGTATGCAGACCGTCTATCGGTCAACATAGAAATTCCCACTGTCTCCGGCCTTAAACTTTTGGCTCCGGAGAAAGAACATAAGGATTTCACCAAACCGATGCTAAAAGTGAAAAATGAAATCGTGCGCTATAAAAACGAGAAGAAAGTCCTCAGAAGTACCCCAAAATACGCACCCGCAGGGCAAAGTACCCAAATGATTGTGGGTGCCACTGGAGAAACCGACAGGGACATTATGTATTCGGCCACCTACTATTACAAAACCTATAGCATGAAACGGGTATATTATTCTGGTTATGTGCCTGTTTTGGAAGATAGCCGATTGCCCTCCATCACGGCCAAAGTGCCCATGCTTCGTGAAAATCGTCTCTATCAGACCGATTGGTTGTTGCGCTTTTATGGGTTTGCCGTAAACGAAATCTTGAACGATGAGCACCCCAATTTGGATGTGGATGTAGACCCAAAGCTTTCCTGGGCACTAAGGAATCTCCACCACTTTCCAGTGGATGTCAACAAAGCAGATAAGCAGCTGTTAGCCCGTGTCCCGGGATTGGGCATGCAATCCGTGGGTAAGATTTTGAGTGCACGTCGCTTTCGAAAATTGAACTGGGACCACCTCAGGAAAATTGGGGTAGCCCTCAACCGTGCCAAATATTTTATGGTGTGTGATTCCCGCCATTGGGAACGCCGTGATTTGGATGCGGAAAAAATTAAAGGACTGATTTTACAGAACTCCACGGGAAAGTTCAGAAATCAATATAGCCAACAATTGGCTTTATTTAGTTAAGTACTATCAAAACGGGAACATCATGGAAACATTTATCAAAAAGCAAACCTATCTAGAACGCAAGCGACAAGCTATTCTAGAATTGGGCTATGAATATGTGCGGTTTAGAAGCCGAACGAAAAAATCGCTCGCTACCCTTAAAAGGCAAATCTCTTCATTTCACTCTTAAGTCAAATCATGAAAAACGAAACAACTTTAATTTACGACGGCAGCTTTAACGGCTTTCTCACAGCTATCTTCGTGGCATTCGAAGAAAAACTAAATGTAGCGGACATCCAAAGGAATGGACAGGGCCAAAACGGACTTTTCTCAGAGATAGAAACCATTTTTACTAATGTGGACAAAGCCAAACGCGTATGGAATGCGGTACGGAGCAAAAGCTACAACACCATCTCGAACATCTACTTTGCCTATTTAAGTGAGACTGAAGGTATTGAGTACATGCTGTATTCCTATATTAAGAAATTGATGGCCCATAATGGAAAGCAGCGCGACTTTTCAGACGAAACGGTACTTTACATTTCCCAATTGGCCCGAAAGGTAGGACGTGAAAAGCATCGGATGGAAGCCTTTGTGCGATTTCAATTGACCAAGGACGATATTTATTTCGCCAATATTGAACCCGACTTTGATGTGCTCCCATTGATTTCCAAGCATTTTCGTAACCGTTATGCGGATCAGCAATGGTTAATCTACGATGTAAAAAGGTGTTATGGAATCTTTTACAATCTGGAAGGTGTGGAAATCGTTTCCCTAAACTTGGATGAAATCCATTATAACCATACCCGAAAAAGCTCTGCTTTTTCGGAAGGTGAATACGACTACCAAGACTTGTGGAACAATTACTTTAAAAGCACCAATATCAAATCCCGTATCAACCGGAAATTACATACGCAACATGTGCCCAAAAGGTATTGGAAGTATCTTTCGGAAAAGAAGGAAGCTGTTTAAAGCGTAAAATGAGAATGGTGTATCCCATTTTAATGATTCAGTGCCCCTTGGTCAGAATAGGTCCGTACGAAAAAATGTATTAATTATTTAAAAGTGCAGGTCCATAAGAGGTTCCAATGCGGGATACCCCAAGGGATATGTATTTTAAGGCAGTGATTTTATCCCGTATTCCCCCTGAGGCTTTAATCAAAGCCTTATCCCCTACTACGGTCTTCATCAATAACACATCTTCAAAAGTAGCCCCTCCAGCTCCGAATCCTGTGGACGTTTTTACAAAATCGGCACCTGAAGCAACAGCCAATTCACAGGCTTTTTCTTTCTCTTTATGGGTCAGCCAACTGGTTTCCAAGATGACCTTAAGTACTTTTTGGCCAATGACCTGTTTTACGAGGCCAATATCTTCTTGAACTTTATCATATTGTTCGGATTTCAACCATCCTATGTTCAATACCATGTCCACTTCGTCAGCGCCATTTTTTAAAGCATCTTTGGCCTCCGCCACTTTTGTCGCAATGCTCATGGCTCCCAAGGGAAAACCTACCACAGTGACCACTTGCACTTTGGCGTCTTTTAAAAGTTCCGAAGCCAGTGCCACCCAACATCCATTGACACAGACCGCCTTAAATCCAAAGGTTATGGCCTCTTCGCATAGCATCCGTATGTGCGGCTCTGAGGCAGTGGCTTTTAATAAAGTATGGTCAATATAATTGGCTAAATCCATATCTTATTTTTTAACGGCTTTAAGGCACATGAAGGCAGGGAATTCGTTGAGCTCCTTAAAGTGTTTTGGATCCAATTTTTCAAATTCCCCTACAGGTAAAGGTTCTACCATCTCTTCAATAAAAAAACCATTTTCCGTAAAGGGCCGTATGCATTCCATTAATGGCCTTCGGTAGCTGGGAACCCGCACACGCCCACCAAATCCCCTCCAAATTGCACTTACCGCTTCAATTTCAAAATACTTCTTGGATTTGAAATAGGTATATTCAAAAAAGGGATGTTCAATGGAAATCACCACCCTTCCGCCTTTCTTTAACACCCGATAAAATTCTTGAACAACGGGATTCCAATCTGCTATATAGTGGAGGGCCAGCGCACTTAGCACCATATCAAATTGTTCCTTACCAAACATGTCTAAAGGTTCATTCAGGTCGTGAACAAAAAAAGTCTCCGGCAATCCATTTCTTTCTTTAGCCAGTGCTACCATTTTCGGGCTCACATCGAAACCCGTCACAGTAGCGCCTTGGCCTAAAAGGATTTCTGCATATTTTCCAGGACCGCAGGCAGCATCCAAAATGTCCTTTCCGGCCACATCTCCTAATAACCGTAGTGTATTCGGTCGATCATAATACGCATTGTGGGGTTTATCTTCAATGCGTTCGTTATATCGTTCCGCCATGGTTTCATAGGCCTCAAGAATATTTTCCTTGGTCGAAGTCTTATTTGCTTTTCTCCCCCACAAAACGGTCACTTTCGTTTTTAAAAAGCACATTAAAACTGGTCAATGACCCATAAATGCGGGTAATGTACTGTTGCAAGTCTACCTTATCTTGATCATCCAAAGTTTTGCTTCCATTGATCTTTTGTTCCATCACTCGAAGTCGGTCCCTTACCATGACTATTTTATGGAAAAAGGTATCGATGGGCATTTCTTTATTGGCCAGGTCATCGCCTGGTTCCAATATCAATTTTCCACCTTTCCATTTGTCCGCCAAAGCCACTCGTTCGTGACTATCACCCCACTTCTTGAGTATGGAAACCAAAGAACTTTCCACATCAAAGAGACTGACCGTATCTACACCATCATGGGCGCGTTCAATGACTTCAAAATCAGAATCCAAATCAATGGTCTCCAGTCCATTTTCCATGAAGGTGACCCAGTAGTATTGGGAAGATACATTGGTTACCACCCCTTTCCCATACTCAGGATGATCAATACGCGAGCCTATGCCCAGTAATTTCATTCGTTTATAGATTTATGTCGTTTCGAAGAAGCGCAGTAGTAAAGAAATTATGATTTCCCACTTTTGTCCGAAATGACGATTGTTGCATTCAAAAATACCTTACTCCTTTTCAAAAGCCAATAGGGTATCATAAAAATCTTGATAAATGGCACCGGCATCAATGCTTTTGTAAAACACTATGGGACGATTACCACTGTCTCTTGAAGTAGTGATGATTTCGGTTTCTGCAAATTCCGGATGAATAAAAATGCTCACTAAAGCTAAATCCCATAAGGTTCTACTCCTACGGTCACCGTCAATATGGTCGACCCACCTTTTTTGAAGGTGTTTTCCCAAAAAATGACCTCCAATTGCGGTTTCCATTTCATCAAAACCGATTTTCATATCCGCTGCTACGTTTACAGGAATGATGTTCATCTGCACTTTGGAATCTAGTAGATAATCCAACGCAAATGGGTCCATCAGCGGATTAAAGTCGTTGCGCTTCAAGACCTTGGCTTCAAAATTCATAGTAGTGCCCAGCCAATAAACCCGCAATTTAGAGGCGATATCCGGTTCAATAAAAACCGCCGAAGCTACATTAGTCAAAGCCCCCAGCACCAAAATGGTCAACTCATCTCCTTCTTTGGCTTGTCGTATTATTTCATACGCCGCCGCCGAATGCTGCGCTCGATCTCCCCAGTCATACATTCGTGCAGGAGCACCTCGAAACGTCTTAATTTTCATTCCCATTTCACCCAAAAGCTGTTGGTTCAGTCGATGGCTGTTTTCCATGGACCGGGGTTCCGTCCAATGGCTTGTCTGCCAATGGGCAGCGTTCAAGGCCGTTACTTCAACCGAAGGTTCTAGTAAAATTCTTACCAAAGCGTAAGGGTCGTCCACTTCATTACCGGTATCGGCATCGACAATAATTGGTTGTTTTTGAGCGTGTCCCACAAAACAAATGGTTGCAATTAGAAGAGCTAAAAACTGTTTCATACTCAAGCATTTGATCTAAAAATACCTATAAAGATTCACAAAATCACAACACCAGCCGACTTCATTTTTAACACTCAAAAGCGTACTTTTGCAACTTTGCTTTGAATAAAGGGCTACATGATCAATTACGAGGAAAACATTGAGGTAAAAGGTGCACGGGTACATAATCTCAAAAACATTGATGTGACCATTCCCCGTGAGAAATTAGTGGTCATTACCGGTCTTTCCGGCAGTGGAAAATCATCGTTGGCCTTTGACACTATTTATGCTGAGGGACAACGGCGCTATATAGAAACTTTTTCGGCCTACGCCCGGCAATTCCTCGGTGGCTTGGAACGCCCTGATGTAGACAAAATAGACGGTCTTTCCCCTGTTATCGCCATTGAGCAAAAGACGACCTCAAAGTCTCCTAGGTCTACGGTAGGTACCATTACTGAAGTCTATGACTTTTTACGTCTTTTGTTCGCTCGTGCCGCCGAAGCCTACAGCTACAACACGGGTGAGAAAATGGTCAGTTACAGTGATGAGCAAATCAAAGAATTGATCATTAAGGCATACCGCGATAAGAAAATTAATGTACTGGCTCCAGTCATCAAATCCCGTAAGGGACATTATCGAGAACTCTTCGAGCAGATAGGTAAACAAGGCTTTGTTAAGGTCCGTGTAGACGGGGAAATTCTGGATATTAACAAGGGCATGAAGGTGGATCGATACAAAACCCATGATATCGAGATTGTCATTGATCGTCTTAAAGTAGGTCAAAGCGAAGACTTTGATAAAAGGTTAATGGAAAGCATCAATACGGCCATGTACAGCGGCAATAATGTCTTGATGGTTTTGGAGGAAGGTACTTCCGAGCCAAGGTATTTTAGTAGGGATTTGATGTGTCCTTCAACAGGCATCTCCTATCCTACTCCAGAACCCAATACCTTTTCCTTTAATTCGCCAAAAGGCATGTGTCCAAACTGCAATGGTTTGGGACATGTATATGAGGTGAACGTACAAAAGATATTTCCCAACAAAAAGCTGTCCATACAGAATGGAGGTATTGCCCCATTGGGGGAATATAAACGGTCATGGGCGTTCAAGCAACTGGAAACCATAGGACAGCGGTATGGATTTGATATGGAGACCCCAATTGAAAAGATCTCCGAAGAAGCCATGGATATTATTCTCAATGGGGGAAAAGAAAGTTTCTCGGTAAATTCAAAAACGCTGGGGGTTAAAAGGGAATACAGTATCGATTATGAGGGTATTGCCAACTTTATCAAAAATCAGTTTGAGGAAGCCAATTCCACATCCATAAAACGATGGGCCAAAGAATATATGGACAAAATCAAATGTCCAACCTGTGAGGGATCACGCTTAAGAAAAGAATCCCTTTATTTTAAAATCGGGGGTAAAAATATAGCGGAACTTGCACAAATGGATATTGGCGAACTGGCCGATTTCTTCATCCATTTAGAGCAAAGCTTAAAAGGTGATCAAAAAAAAATAGCTGAAGAAATTATTAAGGAAATCAAAGCGCGTGTAGGCTTTTTATTGGATGTTGGTCTGGATTACCTATCCTTAAACCGAGGTTCTAAAACATTATCCGGGGGTGAGGCACAACGTATCCGCCTGGCAACCCAAATTGGCTCACAATTGGTTGGTGTACTGTACATTCTGGATGAGCCCAGTATAGGCTTGCATCAACGGGATAATGCCCGATTGATTCAAAGTTTGGAATCCCTTCGTGATATTGGAAATTCAGTTATTGTTGTAGAACATGATCGTGATATGATTGAAGCGGCCGATCATGTGATTGATATTGGTCCGAAAGCCGGGAAACATGGGGGCGAAATTATCTCTGAAGGTCCTCCAAAAGAATTAATTACCCACCGCACGTTGACAGCAGATTATATTACCGGAGAAAAGGAGATAGAAGTCCCGAAAAAACGAAGGAAGGGCACGGGCAAAAAAATTACACTTACAGGTTGCAGTGGGCACAACCTTAAAAACGTAAGTGTTGATTTTCCTTTAGGTAAAATGATAGGGGTGACCGGGGTTTCTGGCAGTGGGAAATCCACCTTGATCAATGAAACACTTTATCCCATAATGAACGCCTACTACTTTAACGGCGTAAAAAAACCCATGCCCTATCGGAAAATTAGTGGTCTTGAGCATATTGACAAGGTTATTGATATCAATCAATCCCCTATTGGCAGAACGCCACGTTCCAATCCGGCAACATATACTGGTGTTTTTAGTGAAATTCGTTCACTTTTTGCTAAAACCACAGAGGCTACCATTAGGGGCTATAAACCTGGTAGGTTTAGCTTTAACGTCCAAGGGGGACGCTGTGAAAATTGCCAAGGAGGAGGGCTCAAAGTCATAGAAATGAATTTCTTGCCCGATGTCTATGTAGAATGTGAAACCTGTAATGGAAAACGTTTTAATAGGGAAACGCTGGAAATCCGTTACAAAGGGAAATCTATTGCAGATGTCCTTGAAATGACCATTAATGAAGCCGTTGACTTCTTTGAGAACATCCCAAAAATTTACCGCAAGCTAAAGACCATCAAAGATGTTGGGTTGGGGTATATTTCCCTTGGACAACAGTCCACTACCCTATCTGGTGGCGAGGCACAACGGGTAAAATTGGCAACGGAGTTATCAAAGCGAGATACGGGAAATACATTTTATATCCTTGACGAGCCCACAACAGGACTTCATTTTGAAGATATTAGGGTACTTATGGAAGTTTTGAACCAGTTGGTAGACAAAGGAAACACGGTTTTGGTCATTGAACACAATATGGATGTTATTAAAATGGCGACGACCTTCGGGTATGGCGTGTCCAACTTCGCATCCGAACCGCTGATCGGCCGAAAGCCGGAACCGATTCCAAGGTC
>JBCBZA010000040.1:0-26992 GCA_039815575.1 Bacteroidota bacterium
AGCCCATCCCGCGCCACATGGGCTGGACGTCCCAGTCGCAGTTGATGTAACACCACATGTCGACGTGTGTATTCGCAAACAGTTCCCCTGGAATTTAAAATGCTTCTAAATTAATTCTATATGTTAAGTTCCTATATTTAAGAGCGACAACATTTACAACCAATAACAACCCAATGGAGAATATTGTCATTATTGGAAACGGTATTGCAGGCATCAGTGCGGCAAGACATATTCGAAAACTTTCCGATAAACGGATCATTATCGTTTCTGCAGAAACAGATTACTTTTTTTCAAGGACCGCTTTAATGTATGTGTACATGGGGCACATGAAATTTGAGCATACCCAACCGTATGAAAATTGGTTCTGGGAGAAAAACAGGATTGAACTTGTGAATGCCTATGTATCCAATGTAGATACGGATAACAAATCACTTACCCTTGATGGATCCCGAACGTTGCACTACGATAATTTGATATTGGCCACAGGTTCCAAACCCAATAAATTTGGTTGGCCAGGCCAAGATCTTCATGGGGTACAGGGCCTCTATTCCAAACAAGATTTAGACCTACTTGAAGTTAACGCCCCTAACAAAGACGTATGCAAAAGAGCCGTAATCGTTGGTGGGGGACTTATTGGGATCGAATTGGCCGAGATGTTGAGAAGTAGGGACATTCCTGTCACCTTTTTAGTTAGGGAAAAGAGTTTTTGGAACGGTGTACTTCCAGATGGTGAATCCCAAATGATCAATGAGCACATATTGGAACATCATATTGATTTACGGTTGGGTACCAATCTTAAGGAAATCATTTCTGATGAAAATGGAAGGGTGAAATCCATTATAATAACAGAGACCGGCGAAGAGTTGGCCTGTGATATGGTTGGATTAACTGCTGGAGTCGCTCCAAACATGGAATTCTTGAGGGATTCTGGTATTGCATTAGGAAGGGGTATCAAAGTGAACCGCTATTTGGAGACCAATGTTCCCGATGTATATGCTATTGGAGATTGTGCGGAGCAACATGAGGCCATAGGAAATAGAAGACCTATAGAAGCCGTGTGGTATACCGGCAGGATGATGGGGGAGACCGTGGCACAAACCATCTGTGGTAATCGAATAGCATATAAGCCAGGGCATTGGTTCAATTCCGCCAAGTTTCTGGATATTGAATACCAAACGTATGGTTGGGTATTTGGAGAAAAAGGACGACCGGACTATGAAGCACATTTTCATTGGAGGCATCCCTCTGAAAAGATATGCATTACCGTTGCCTACACTAAAGAGAACAACCAGTTTCTTGGCATCAATACTTTTGGTATTAGAATGCGGCATGAAATCTTTGACAGATGGCTTACAGAAGAACGTAATGTGGATTATGTTATGGAACACTTGGCCGATGCCAATTTTGATCCTGAGTTCTACAAACACCATGAAGCTTCAATTCTTTCAAAATACAATTCGGACAGCGGCAAATCCCTGAAAACGAAAAAGAAAAACATCAAACGAATATTTCAACTCAAATAATAGAAAATGAGTACTTACGATAGAAGCATGGCACTTACTGGCCAGCCCCCCGTTGCTATGAGCCGGAACCAAAAATTGGCAACGTTGATTGGTATGTTTGGTTTGGCCATTATGTTATTGGCTGCATTCAATGTAAATTTCCCTAACAGGGGGTTATGGTTAACAAGTACATTGTTGAGCATTGTTGCAGGTATCGTATGGTTCTCTTGGGATGCTTATAGGCACAAACATCCAGGCATTAAAAATGACGGTGTCTGGTTTAAATCGATTTCAAGCCTGGGATTTTGGGGGTGGATTGCAGGTATTGCCATTACGGGATTTTATATTGTTCTTTATTTCTATCCCGAATATTTGGGATTGGCCAAAGAAGGTGGTAATAAGGGCATAATAGCCTTGTTTGACCCATTAAGTCGAGTGTTAAGCGGTAATCCGGCAAGTCAGTGGTTCGTCTATGGAACCCTCTACACCGTTGGTATTCTGGCATTTGGAATCAAATTTATGTGGAAATACCGCCATAACCGCTATGAGCGTATCAGAACGTTCAGCGTCATGTTTTTTCAGTTGTCGTTTGCTTTTTTAATTCCGGAATTTATGGCTCGTTTGAATGGTCATAAAATAGTGGATGGTGGTAGTATTCCCTATCTCGACTTAAAGTTGATGTGGCCATTAAACTATTACAATTTCGAAAGCTATCGTATTAAGGGCTTTTTGAGTTCTGGCGACATCGGTTTTGCCATGTTGGTCTTTTCCATCCTTTTGATTTTTGTCATATCCCCAATACTCACCTATAAATACGGCAAACGCTGGTATTGCTCCTGGGTCTGTGGTTGTGGGGCCCTTGCCGAAACTGTCGGGGACCCTTTTCGACAGCTAAGCGACAAATCATTACGGGCTTGGAAAATTGAACGATGGGTCATTCACAGTGTGGTCGTTTTTGTAACCCTGATGACCACCGCAGTAATTTATTCCTATTTGGGTAATGATACCAGCAAATATTGGTTGACCAAGACCACCTTTCTCATAGGTGTTGCCGTTTTACTGACCACCATCTTTGCTTTGGTCATGATTTTTAAAAGGGACGAATTCAAGAAAGATGCAAAATACGGGGCAATAGGCTATATGGTCGTTATCTTGGCCTTGATTGCGTTTCACTTTTTTAGTGGTGACGGCTACGTATTCCTGTTTAAATCAGGTACGCTTCGCAAGACCTACAGCTTTTTGATAGGTAGTATTTTTTCAGGGGTTATTGGAACTGGATTCTATCCGATTTTAGGA
This sequence comes from Bacteroidota bacterium, assembly GCA_039815575.1. Taxonomy (GTDB): domain Bacteria; phylum Bacteroidota; class Bacteroidia; order Flavobacteriales; family Flavobacteriaceae; genus Croceivirga. The sequence continues at coordinate 2,799 of JBCBZA010000040.1, forward strand.
AACCGCCCATGGTGCCGCTTTGGTTGCCCCATGGCTGCCATTTTAGGCTTCCAACAGCGTTTGTTTTCCAAATTTAGGATCACCACTAATGGCGGACAATGCATTTCATGTGGCAACTGCTCCACATATTGTGAAATGGGTATCGATGTTCGCGCTTACGCGCAAAAGGGTGAAAACATCGTACGTTCTAGCTGCGTAGGTTGTGGTATTTGCTCAGCCGTTTGTCCACGGGGTGTCTTAAAACTGGAGAACGGTCCTTTGCAAGGTCGAATTGATAGCAACCAAGTATTGCTGGGCAATGATGTGGATTTAATTAAATTGGTGAATCAAAAGTAAGATTTGACAGGGATAGTGGACTAAGTACTAAACGCAACGTCAAACTGAGCTCGTTTAAGCATGAAACCTTATGTTTTTTATATTCTAATGTATTCTGAATGAACACTTTATACAGCTATAACCTACGAGTTGGAGTGAAAATTGGGATAATCGGATTGAGTTCTAAAAAACTACTGGGAACATGGACGTCCAAAGAATAGAAAAAGGTCCTTGACAGGCTCGGTCCAACGTTTGTTTTTCGATTTGTCAAAACAGCTATGTACATGCAGTTTAAAACAATACTTCTTGCTACGTTTATGCTCCTGAACTTAATCCATTTGGAGGAAAGTGAGCTGTATCACAGGGATTATCATAAAAACGGCACCCTTAAGGCCCAAGGATGGAAAATTGGGGATTCCAAGGAGAAATTTTGGACATATTTCTATCCCAATGGCAAACTAATGGAGCAAGGGCATTACAAAATGAACTTGAGGGATGGTTATTGGTATTTCTATAACGAGAATGGAAAATTGGAGATGGAAGGGCATATGATGGGAGGAGAAAAAGTAAAGTGGTGGCTTTTTTATGATGAAAACGAAAAAGTCAATCATAAATGCCAGCTGAAGGACGGAATAAAAAATGGGTACTGCTTGAAATATGAGAATGAAGAATTAAAATCGGCCGAAAAATTTAAAAATGGAAAAAAAATAAAGGAATGGTATAGCTTTGGCAGTTTTAAACGGGAAAACAAACTTTCTGACCTCAAATAATGGCAAAAGACATCAGGGTTATCATTCCTGCCTTTAACGAAGAAGCATCCATTTCAAAAGTAATTAACGAAATTCCCATTACCGTTTCAGAGATAATTGTGGCCAATAATAATTCTACGGACAAGACCGCTGAAAATGCTATAAAGGCAGGTGCTAAGGTGGTGGACGAACCCAGGTCCGGATACGGTTATGCCTGTTTGGCCGCCTTGAATTACATCGAAAAACAATCCAAACAGCCCGATATTATCGTATTTCTTGATGGAGACTATTCTGATTATCCCCAGGAGTTGGATAAGGTGGTCGCCCCAATTTTAAACGAGAATATGGATTTGGTCATTGGTGCAAGAAAAAAAGAACTTCGGGAAGCTGGATCAATGACTTTTCCCCAGGTTTTTGGCAACGCATTGGCCACTTTTTTGATGCGATTGTTTTTTGGGGCAAATTTTACGGATTTAGGTCCTTTTAGGGCCATAAAGTATGAATCCCTTAAAGAATTGGAAATGCAGGACAAGACCTACGGATGGACCGTGGAGATGCAACTTAAGGCGATTCGTAAAAAACTGGCTTACAAAGAGGTACCGGTTCGTTACAAACGTCGAATAGGTGCCTCAAAAGTTTCAGGAACCATAAAAGGTGCTATATTTGCAGGCATAAAAATTTTGGGTTGGATTTTTAAATACAGTTTCAAATGATAATAGGGTTGACCATCGCTTACATCATCATTGCAATCTACAGTATTGCACTTATGTTGATATTCTTCTACAGCTTGGCACAATTGAATCTTTTGATAAATTATTTGAGCTACAAAAAAAGAAACGAAGAGGCACCCAAATTCAACCTTCTTGACCCAAGAGAGATTCCTTATGTGACCATTCAATTGCCTATCTACAACGAGGAGTATGTGATGGAACGATTGTTGGACAACATTTCTAAAATTGAATATCCAAAGAGTAAGCTCGAAATCCAAGTTTTGGATGACTCCACGGATGACACCGTACAAGATACCGCTAAACGGGTCAGGCAATTGCAGGAATCAGGATTGGACATTCAGCACATCACAAGGGTAAATCGTACTGGATTCAAAGCTGGCGCCTTAAAGGAAGGGCTGGCTGTCGCCAAAGGGGAATTTGTTGCCATTTTTGACGCCGACTTCATGCCAGAAAGTGACTGGCTAAAGAAAACCGTCACGTATTTCAAGGACCCAGAGATTGGTGTGGTTCAAACCCGTTGGGGGCATATTAACCGTGATTACTCTACCCTAACAAGAATTCAAGCCTTTGCCTTAGATGCACATTTTACATTAGAGCAAGTAGGTAGAAACTCTAAAGGTCACTTTATCAACTTCAATGGTACCGCAGGTATCTGGAGAAAGCAATGTATCATTGACGCCGGTAACTGGGAAGGCGATACCTTAACGGAAGATTTGGATCTGAGTTATCGTGCCCAATTAAAAAACTGGAAATTCAAGTACCTAGAAGATGTTGAGACACCAGCAGAACTCCCTGTTGTTATGAGTGCCGCTCGTTCACAACAATTTCGTTGGAACAAAGGCGGTGCCGAAAATTTTAGAAAATCGTTTTGGAGTGTTATCTCCGCTAAAAATATTGATTTCAAAACCAAATTCCACGGGGTGATGCACCTCCTGAACAGTTCCATGTTCTTATGTGTATTTCTAGTTTCGTTACTGAGCATCCCGATGTTATACATCAAAAACACCTATGGTCATCTGGCTTGGGTATTTGAGGTCACTAGCTTTTTTATCGTGAGTACCATTATTTTATTCTTCTGCTACTGGTTTACCTACAGAAGTATGCAAGGTGGTGGGTTCGACAAATTTGTGGACTATATTAAATTGTTCTTTACCTTCTTCTCTGTGGCTTTAGGGTTGTCGTTGCATAATTCCATTGCCGTTTTGGAAGGGCATTTAGGTAAGCGCAGTGAGTTTGTCCGTACGCCGAAATTCAATATCAATAATTTGACAGATAGTTGGAAGGGCAATAAGTATTTGGCCAAAAAATTATCCCCAAATATGATTTTGGAATTTGCATTGATGATTTATTTCTTATTTGGAATGTACAGTGCCATTCCATTGAATGACTACGGATTGTTCCCTTTTCACTTAATGTTGTTCTTGGGCTTTGGCTTTGTTTTCTTCAAGTCATTGATGGCAAAAGCATAATTCATGCTTTCTTATTGGAAACTTCATAAAATCCCAATCCTTCTGGTGTTGGGAAGTATACTCTTTTACACTGTCTTTGCTTATGATTTAAAACGCGAAGATTTCACAAAGTTAATTGCCCTCTTTCTAGCCCTGTTCTTTCTTTTCTTCAAACTGATGCAGTTTGAAAAGTGGAACTTTAAATTTTTATTGGCTACGGGAATACTGTTTCGGCTTGTCTTTATTGCTGCCCTACCCAATCTTTCCCAAGATTTTTACCGTTTTATTTGGGATGGGGAGCTGATCCATCAAGGAATCAATCCCTATGTATTCACTCCAGATGAATTGATTAAAAGCGCCAAGTTCGAAATTCCAAATTCCATTGCCTTGTACGATGGTATGGGAAGCTTAAGTGCGCGCCATTTCAGTAACTACCCCCCTGTTAATCAATTCATTTTTACCCTTAGTGCTTTTTTAGGTTTTGGGAGCCTTTTGGGCTCCATCATTTGGATGCGCATTATTATTATACTAGCGGACATTGGTATCGTTTATTTCGGGAGAAAATTACTGCAGAACCTTAACCAAAGCCCTCATCTGATTTTTTGGTATTTTTTACATCCTTTGGTTGTCATTGAACTGACCGGCAATCTCCATTTTGAAGGGGTAATGCTCTTTTTATTTGTATGGGCCATATATCTAATTTCATCCGATAACCCTGTAAAAGCAGCACCTATCTACGCCGCTTCCATTATGGTAAAACTTGTTCCAGTACTTTTTCTACCTCTGTTTTTAAGACATTTAAGACTCAAAAAAAGCATCTTCTTTTATATGCTGGTAGGATTAAGTGCTTTGCTGTTTTTACTACCCTTTTACAATGCGCAATTTATTGGAAACTATTCCCAGACCATAGGGCTCTGGTTTTCCAATTTTGAGTTCAATGCAGGAATCTACAATCTGGTTAAGCAAGTGGGCGTGGATCATTTCGAAGCCAAACCATGGATTCTTATTAAAGAATATGGAACGTTTGTCAAAATCATTACCCTAGCCCTTATTTTGGCATTGGCCTTTTTGCGAAAGCATGAAAACCCACTACAACTTATTGGTTCAATGCTCTTGGTTTTAACGACTTATTATTTTTTGTCTTCCACCGTGCATCCGTGGTACTTGACTTTCCTACTGGGATTAAGTCTATTTACCAACTACCGCTTCACCATACTCTGGTCAGCGCTGGTTGTTTTAAGCTATTACGCCTATTCCCAACCGGATTATAAAGAAAACCTGTGGTTATTATCCCTTGAATATCTTTTGGTTTTTGGTTATTTGGGTTATGAAATTGTGAAAAATCATACCATTATGGCCTGGATTCGTGAAAAGTTGTGACAAAATGTTGAAGGTTTTGGATAATTTGTACATTTACTGCGTAATGAACGAGCAAGTAAACATATTTTCTTCTGTGGGTGTCCCAATCCCAACACGTCCGTTCGCTTCACGCCGCCGCCCGTAAGGGTGCATATCAGTTTATGGGATTAGGTGAGTCCATTCCCGCAATAACCACAAAACATATCCTTTTATTTTCAACTTTTTTATCCTCCAACAATGGACATTGTTGTTGCTAACGAATCACATTTCAAATTCGCAGAGATCATCAGCGAAACCATTACCGAATCAGCAAAGGTTCGAGGTACCGGTATTGCTAAGCGCACGCCTGAATATATTGTAAGGCGTTTGCAAAACGGCAATGCCATCATTGCTTTGGATGGAGAAAAATTTGCAGGATTCTGTTATATCGAAGTATGGGGTAATAAAGGTTTCGTAGCCAATTCGGGATTGATCGTACATCCTGATTACCGAGGACAGGGTTTAGCAAAAAAGATAAAGCAACGCATTTTTGAATTGTCCCGAGAAAAATTTCCTGAAGCCAAAATATTTGGAATTACCACAGGGCTACCCGTTATGAAGATGAATTACGAATTGGGTTATAAACCAGTTACCTTTTCCGAATTGACCGATGACCCAGAATTTTGGAAAGGCTGCCAGACTTGTAAGAATTTTGACATCCTTACGCGAACAGAACGTAAAATGTGCCTTTGTACGGGTATGATGTATGACCCTAAGGCCAAAGAAAATATAGAAAAGCAAAAATTGAATAGAAAAGCTTTTAAACGATTAAAAAGCATAAAAGAAAACGTATTCCTTAATAAGAAAACAAAATGAAAAAATTAGTTCTTGCATACAGCGGGGGATTGGATACATCGTACTGCGCCATGAACCTATCCAAAGAACATGGTTTTGAAGTCCATGCCGTAAGTGTCAACACTGGTGGGTTTTCAAAAGATGAAATCAAAGAAATAGAGGAAAAGGCACTCGCTTTGGGGGCAACTAGCTATACTTCCATAAATGCTATAGCCCATTTTTACAATAAAGTGGTGAAATACCTCATTTTTGGCAACGTACTACGAAACAATACCTACCCACTCTCAGTAAGTGCAGAGCGAATTGTTCAGGCTGTGGAAATTGTAAATCATGCAAAAAAAGTTGGGGCAGAATATATCGCACATGGGAGCACAGGTGCGGGTAACGATCAGGTACGGTTTGATATGATTTTTCAAACCTTGGCCCCTCAAATTAAAATTATCACCCCTATTAGGGATAATCAATTGGCCAGGGAGGAAGAAATAACGTATTTACAAGAAAACGGCGTAGATTATTCTTGGGAAAAGGCAAAATATTCCATTAACCGTGGTCTCTGGGGCACTTCAGTAGGTGGCGATGAAACCTTAACCTCCAATTTACCGTTACCAGATTCCGCCTTTCCCAGTCAATTGCAACAAAAGGAACCACAACAGGTAAAGCTCACATTTAAAAAAGGGGAGCTCATTGCCATTGACGGTGAGAAAAACAATCCGATAGCCAATATTGAAAAATTGGAAGTTCTGGCATCCAAATATGCTATTGGAAGGGATATCCATGTTGGGGATACCATTATTGGAATAAAGGGACGTGTCGGATTTGAGGCCCCTGCACCGCTCATCATTATCAAGGCACACCATTTGTTGGAAAAACATACGCTAAGTAAATGGCAACAATACCAAAAAGAGCAGTTGGGCAATTTTTATGGTATGTTGTTGCACGAAGGCAATTATTTGGATGAAGTAATGCGAAATATTGAAGCCTTTCTAACCGATACCCAAAAAAATGTTTCCGGCGAGGTTTTTGTTAGTTTATACCCATTTCAATTTCGATTGGACGGGATTTCGTCTCCGCACGACTTAATGAACGCTTCATTTGGAAGTTATGGCGAAATGAATAAAGGCTGGACGGCCGATGAAGCCAAAGGGTTTATTAAAATTCTTTCCAACCCAGGAAAAATTGTGAATCACGTAAATCAACCCCATGATTAAAGTAGGCATTATTGGGGGCTCTGGTTACACGGGCGGAGAATTGATTCGATTGCTGCTACACCATCCGGCCGTTGAAATTGATTTTGTATATAGTACCACAAAAGCTGGAAAGCCACTCTCCACAGCCCATCCAGATCTTTTGGGACAAATCGATTTGAACTTTTCCTCAACAATCAACAAAGATGTTTCGGTGGTCTTTCTGTGTCTGGGACATGGTAATTCAACACAGTTTCTAGAGGAAAATCAATTTTCGGAAGAAACTTTAATTATTGATTTGAGCAATGATTTTAGGTTACGGAACAATTCCCATTTTAATGGTAAGGAATTCATTTACGGTCTGCCCGAATTGAACAGAACTGCTATTGAAAATGCATCATGGGTTGCCAATCCGGGTTGCTTTGCCACCGCCATTCAACTGGCCCTGCTCCCATTGGCCGAAGGCGACTTACTCCAAAATGAGGTGCACATCAACGCCATAACGGGTAGCACGGGAGCTGGAATAAAACCATCAGAGACCACCCACTTTAGTTGGCGAAACAATAATGTTAGTTGGTACAAACCGTTTACGCATCAACATTTAGGGGAGATTGGGGAAAGCTTGAATTCCTATGGGAATACTATTGGAACCCTTAACTTCCTTGCCAATCGAGGAAACTTTACACGAGGTATCCTGGCAACGACCTATACCCACTTTAAAGGGAGTTTGGACGAGGCCAAAGCGCTGTATGAGCCCTTTTATAAAAATGCCCTGTTTACACATATTGCCGAACAACCCATTCATTTGAAGCAAGTCGTCAACACGAATAATTGCCATATTCACTTACACAAGCATGAGAACGTACTATTGGTGACTTCGGCAATTGACAATTTATTGAAAGGTGCTTCAGGGCAAGCCGTCCAAAATATGAACCTCATGTTTGGATTGAACGAATCCCTAGGATTGAATTTAAAAGCAACCGCGTTTTAATTATGAAACAGAAAATTGCCCATATCGCCCTAGTCGTTAAGGATTATGATGAGGCTATCGATTTTTATACCAAAAAATTGAATTTTAATTTGATAGAAGACACCAAGCTTGATGAAGAAAAGCGTTGGGTAATTGTCGCTCCGCCTGGTGCGAGCGAATGTGCCCTCCTATTGGCCAAAGCAGCTAACAAAAAACAGGTGCTAAGTGTAGGAAACCAATCTGGTGGCCGGGTCTTTCTTTTCCTCTTTACTGATAATTTATGGAGGGATTACAAAACCATGCTCGAAAAGGGGATAAAATTCGTCAGGCAACCAAAAAAAGAAGTCTACGGAACCGTTGCAGTTTTTGAGGACCTCTACGGAAATCTTTGGGATTTGTTAGAGCCCAGCAACGAAAACAAAGGAATTTTAATGAAGGAACAATGAAAATAGCTATTATAGGAGCAGGAAACTTAGGGTTGTCCATTGCAAAAGGAATTTTACACAGCAATGGAGCTACTACGATGTACCTCACCAAAAGAAATACCACCGAAATCAAGGATTTTGAGAAATATGGTAATGTAACGGTAACCACTGATAATACAGATGCAGTCAAAAACTCCGATATTTTGATATTTGCAGTGCAACCCGGCCATTTTGAGGCTATCTTATTTGATATCAAAGAGCTATTGACAGAAAACCATGTAGTCATTAGCACGATAACAGGATTTAGTATTGCCCGAATGGAGTCAGTTATTGGCAATGACAAATACATTGTAAGAAGCATGCCCAACACGGCAATTTCTGTAGGCAAGAGTATGACGTGCATTTGTAGTAACGGATTGGGTAAAAAACGTATTGATCTGGCCAAGGCCATTTTTAATCGCATGGGGCATTCCTTGGAAATTCCAGAAGAACAAATGCAGGCCGCCACTGTGATATGCGCCAGCGGAATAGCTTTTTGGATGCGTTTGATCCGGGCTACCACACAAGGTGCCATCCAGTTGGGTTTCGATGCTAAGGAGGCCCAGGAACTGGCCATGCATACCTGTAATGGGGCTGCCAGCCTTTTGGTAGAATCTGGAAGTCATCCTGAACAGGAAATTGATAAAGTCACTACCCCAAAAGGATGTACCATAGAAGGCCTTAACGAAATGGAACATCAGGGGTTAAGCTCCTCTTTAATTCAGGGAATCGTAACCTCATACAAAAAGATCAGTGAAATACGGGATATATGAAGTTATTTGATGTTTATCCACTTTATGATGTCACCCCAGTATCTGCCAAAGGGATTAGGGTTAAAGATGAACAGGGCCGAACGTATTTGGATTTTTATGGCGGCCATGCCGTCATTTCCATAGGACATTCCCATCCCCATTATGTCCATCGAATGACCGAGCAACTACAAAAAATGGCCTTCTATAGCAATTCCATTAAAAATCCATTGCAAGTGGAATTGGGTAAAAAATTAGGAGCCGTTTCAGGATGTGACGATTACCAATTGTTCCTATGCAGTTCCGGGGCCGAAGCCAATGAAAATGCACTTAAAATGGCTTCTTTCCATACCGGTAAAGCCAAGGTGATTGCCTTTAAAAATAGTTTTCATGGACGTACTTCCGCAGCAGTGGCTGCCACTGATAATCCAAAAATCAATGCCCCGCTGAACAAGCAGCAGTTGGTCGACTTTGTTCCCCTAAATGATTTTGAGGCTTTTGAGAAGACGATATCAGATGGCTCACACTGTGCCGTAATTTTAGAAGCCATTCAGGGGGTGGGTGGATTGGACCAACCCACTACCGAATTCTATCAATTTATTGCCCAAAAATGTCAGGACCATAAAGTGATATTAATTGCAGATGAAGTACAGTCCGGTTTTGGTCGAAGTGGTAAATTTTTTGCCTTTCAACATCATGGTATTCAACCGGATATTATCTCCATAGCAAAAGGTATGGGGAATGGTTTTCCCGTTGGTGGTGTATTAATCCATAGTCAATTTGAGCCCTGGTATGGGCAATTGGGTACTACCTTTGGGGGAAATCATCTCGCATGTGTGGCAACTTTAGCCGTATTAGAGGTTTTGGAAAATGAAAATTTGATTGCAAATGCGGCCCAGTTGGAAGACTATTTTAGAGAAAAGGCATCAAAAGTGCCCAAAATAAAAAAGGTAAAAGGGTGTGGTTTAATGTTGGGCCTGGAATTTGGTTTTCAGGTCAGCGAACTACGTAAAAACCTTATTGATAACCAACATATGTTTACAGGAGGTTCAGCAAATAAAAAATTACTACGGTTTTTACCGGCATTGAATATTACCAAGGCGCAAATCGATTTGTTTTTTGATGGGTTGGAAAACGAACTAAAAAGCATGGAGCATAAAAGCTCCTACCATTAGACCAAAGGAAGTGGTCCCAACAATACTGAGGGCAGAGGGGTGCAAGTCAACCTCCCCTTTCCCAGTCGCGGAGGGCAGCTAAAAAGTAATTATGAAAAACTACTTATCCATACATGACATCGGCAACCTGCATCAAGCCGTTGATGAAGCGATTGCCTTAAAAAAAGACCCTTATGTTTATAAAAATTTGGGGAGGCAAAAAACCATTTGCCTGTTGTTCTTCAATAACAGTCTTCGTACCCGATTAAGTACCCAAAAAGCAGCTATGAACCTGGGGTTACATGTTATAGTAATGAATTTTGGTGCCGAGGGTTGGCAATTGGAATACGAAGATGGTGTTGTAATGGATGAGGGGAAATCGGAACATATAAAGGAAGCCGCTCAAGTGGTTTCGCAATATGCCGATATCGTGGCTATTCGTGCTTTTGCAGGTTTGATCGACAAAGCACAAGATGAAGCAGAGGTGGTCTTAAATGGTTTCAAAAGGTATGCATCGATCCCAATAATCAATATGGAGAGTTCAGTTGCCCATCCTCTTCAGGCCCTGGCTGATGCCATTACCCTTGAGGAGCATAAAATAGTAAAGCTGCCAAAAGTAGTATTGTCATGGGCGCCGCATCCTAAGCCACTCCCCCATGCTGTGGCCAATTCCTTTATTCATATGATGAAATTAAAGGAGGTTGAATTCGTAATAACAAACCCTGCAGGTTACCACCTAAATCCAGAAATAACAAAAGGTTGCGAAATTGTATACGAGCAAGAAAAGGCACTGGAAAATGCGAATTTTGTCTATGTCAAAAACTGGAGCAGTTATACAGATTATGGAAGGGTTTTACATCAAAATCCCGCATGGATGATGACCAAAGAAAAACTGGGCGATGCCAAATTCATGCATTGTCTTCCTGTACGCAGAAATGTGGTGGTTGAAGATGCCGTTTTGGACAGCAAGCAAAGTTTGGTCATTGAACAGGCCAATAATAGGACATGGGCAGCGCAATTGGTATTAAAGCGAATATTGGATATTATATAAATGGATAATAGTAAATTAAGGGATAAGGTTTGTATTATTACCGGGGCAACAAGTGGGATGGGCAAGGCAATTGCAATTTCCTTTTATGGACATGGCGCAAAACTTATCCTTTCCGGGCGTAACAGGGAAAGGGGCGATGCTCTGGAAAAAGAACTGCCTGGTACCGTTTTTATTCCGGGAGATGTGGAAGATGCCGATTATAACGAAAAGCTTGTAACAGAGGCCATTGATATCCATGGCCGCTTGGATATACTCTCTCTAAATGCTGGAATTTTAGGATTGGGTAATGTAATAGATCTTCCTATTGAAGAATGGCAAAAAACATTAGGTGTAAACCTAAGTTCCATCTTCTATATTTCCAAATACGCCATTCCCCATTTGCTGAAAGGTGATAGCGGCAATATTCTTATCAATGCCTCCATTGCGGCATTCAAGAGTTTTCCCAATCACCCCGCTTATTGTGCTTCCAAAGGGGCGACCTTGGCATTAATGCGACAAATGGCAGTGGAATATGCTCCAAAGATTAGGGTAAATGCAATTTGTCCAGGACCCGTGGATACCCCATTAATTTGGGATTCAGCCCAGGCTTTTCCAAGTCCCAAGGAAGCTGTTGAAAATGCAGGAAAGGCAACGCTTCTAAATCGTCTGGGGACTCCCCAAGATATTGCCAAACTAGCGCTATTTCTTGTATCGGAAGATGCTTCTTGGATTACGGGTACGGCCATGACCATTGACGGCGGAACATTAAATGTATGACGTGAAGAAAAAACTATCCATAGTTAAAATTGGGGGTAACCTTATCGAAGATAAGATGGAGCTTCAAAAATTTTTGCAGCTCTTTTCGATGGTTCAAGGTCATAAAATATTGGTCCATGGAGGGGGCAAAAAAGCCTCTGAATTATTATTAAAACTAGGTATAGAACCTAAATTGATCAATGGACGTCGTATAACCGACCAAAAAACGCTTGATATTGTCACAATGATCTATGCGGGATTGGTCAATAAAAATGTTGTGGCCCAACTTCAAGCCCTTGGCACCAACACCATTGGAATGAGTGGAGCGGACGCCAACAGCATCCAAGCCCATAAACGACCCATAAAAGACATCGATTATGGCTTTGCCGGCGATATTGATGGCATCGATGCCCAAAAATTGACCGAAATCTTAAATATTGGACTTACCCCCGTATTTTGTGCGCTTACACATAACCAAAAAGGACAGTTATTGAACACCAACGCCGATACCATAGCTTCTGCATTGGCTGTAGGATTGAGTCCCCTTTTTAAAACTACTTTAAATTATTGTTTTGAATTAAAGGGTGTTTTAAGGGATATCAATGACAAAGGGTCCATTATTCAAAAAATTGACTCCAAATCCTATGATAAGTTATTGGAGGAGGGTAGTATTGCAGAGGGAATGCTGCCTAAAATGCATAATTGCTTCGAGGCGTTAAAAAACGGTGTTTCGGAAGTACGCATTGGTAATTTAGGGTTATTTGAAAAAGAGAATACAACGTATACGAGACTGATTTTATGACAGTTATAAAAGAAAAATTGGAACAAGAGGCGCTGGGATTATTACACCAGCTCATTTCTATCCCATCATTTTCCGAGGAAGAAGACGGAACTGCTACGGCAATCGATGTGTGGCTCAAAAGATTTGGGGTGAAGACCCAACGCCAATACAATAATATATATGCTTTCAACAAACACTACGATAAAAGTAAGCCCAATCTACTATTGAATTCGCACCATGATACGGTAAAGCCGAATTCCGCCTATACCAAAGATCCATTTTACCCCCATGTGGAAGATGGAAAATTGTATGGCTTAGGGAGTAATGATGCCGGCGGAGCACTGTGTAGCCTCCTAGCCACCTTTGTCCATTTTTATGAGCGCAAAGACCTCAGTCACAATCTAGTTATGGCTGCCACGGCTGAGGAAGAGGATGCCGGGGCTAAAAGCCTTTCGGCCTTACTCCCCATTTTACCAGAAATCCATGTCGCTATTGTTGGCGAGCCCACGGAAATGCAGTTGGCTATTGCTGAAAAAGGATTAATCGTTTATGAGGGCAAGGTTTTGGGGACGCCGTCCCATGCTGCCCATCCCAATGATGATAGTGCAATTTACAAAACCACCAAAGTGCTGGAGTGGTTCCAAAACTATGAATTTGAAAAGGTCTCAGAAGTGCTGGGGCCAGTAAAGATTACCGTTACGCAGATGAGTGCCGGAAGCCAGCACAATGTCGTACCTGCCCACGTTGATCTAGTGATTGATACACGCATCAATGATTGCTATACCAATAAGGAAATTGATGATATCCTACAAAAAGAAGCGCCTTGCCAACTAATACCGCGGTCATTGAACAAAGACAGTTCTTTCATTGCCCTAGGGCATCCGCTGGTACAATCAGGTATTGCTTTGGGTAGAACGACCTACGGATCACCAACCTTATCCGATCAAGCAAAGCTCAGTTGCCAGTCCCTAAAATTAGGCCCTGGGTATAGCCCACGATCTCATTCGGCTGATGAATTTATCTATGTCAAGGAGGTCGAAGAGGCCGTTGGGCTCTATATCGATATTTTAGAAGGATTCTTAACCAACCCATACGTAAATTGATGACTGGAATAATCAATCTAGCGGACGTATTGGTTGGCCTGAATCCCAGGTTGAATGAGGGGAGGTATGTTTTTGTAAGTTCCAAAGGTCCCCTAAAAGTTGATAGCTCAGATACCGTAGGTACTTTCAAAGAAGAGGAAGGAATTACCTATATTATAAAAAAGGAACAGGCCGATTTACAGGGCCTTACCTATGGTCCGGTCATGGCATGGATAACCCTGAAGGTGCATTCCTCCCTTGAAGCTATCGGTCTAACCGCGGCTGTTTCAAAAGTCCTCAGCGAAAATGATATCAGTTGCAATGTGGTGGCCGCCTACTATCACGACCACATTTTTGTCCCCGAAAAGGATGCTGAAAACGCCCTAAAGACCTTTATCTCAATTACAAGATCCAACGAAAACAGCCTATGAAGATTTTTCTTTTGGGAGCAACAGGAAGAACGGGAAAATTAGTTGTGAAAGCAGCCCTGGAAAAAGGGTATGCCGTAAACTGTTTGGTGAGGGATGCACAAAACGTCCAACTAAAAGAAGGGGTCACTGTATACGAGGGGTACCCTACCAACAGAAAAGATTTGGAAAAGGCAATAAAAGGGTGTGATGTTGTAATCAATGTATTGAACGTTTCCCGCAAATCGGATTTTCCTTGGTCATCCTTAAAATCCCCTAAAACCCTAATTTCAGATACGATGGCAAAAGTTATTGAAATTACTAGGAAAATGGAGATTAGGAGACTCCTGAGCTGTTCTGCCTGGGGGGTGCATGAAACAAAAAAAGATATTCCATTTTGGTTCCGTTTGCTTATTGATAGAAGTAACATAGGGGTAGCCTATACCGACCATGAAAGGCAAGAGCAACTACTTGAAAAGTCATCATTGGATTGGACTGTTGTTCGCCCAGTGGGACTTACCAATTCAAAGAAACCACAAAGGGTACAGGCATCCTTTGAAAATGTGCCAAAACCAAATTTGACCATCAGTAGAAAGGCAGTTGCCAATTACTTGGTCGATGGTATTGAAAAAAAGGAGTTGATCCATAAAAAAGTAGTGATATCTGCCGAGTGATATCAAATTAATAATAGCAAAAGAAATATGAAACTTTGGGACAAGGGCTTTAGTACTGATAAAAAGATAGACCACTTTACTGTGGGCAATGACCGAGAGTTGGATTTGGTCTTGGTAAAGTATGATGTGATGGCGTCTATAGCACATGCCAAAATGCTGTCCAAGGTAGGTTTAATTTCAAATAAAGAGGGAAAGGAACTGGTAAAAGAACTGAACGTAATTTCCAAGAGTATAGAAAAAGGGCAATTTACCATTGAGGAGGACTTTGAGGACATGCATTCCAAAATCGAATTCCTGTTAATTGAAAAATTGGGGGATGCCGGAAAGAAAATCCATACGGCCCGTTCACGAAATGATCAGGTGCTGGTGGCCATGCAGCTCTATTTGAAAGACGAACTGACCGAAATAAAAAAGCAAGTCAAGACCTTGTTTGATTTGCTATTGAAGTTGGCCGAAAAATATCAAAAAGTGTTGCTGCCGGGATATACCCATTTACAAATTGCCATGCCCTCTTCATTTGGGTTATGGTTCTCAGCCTATGCCGAAAGCTTGGTCGATGATATGCACATGCTACAAGCTGCCTATAAAGTAGCTGACCAAAATCCATTGGGCAGTGCAGCAGGTTATGGCAGTTCTTTTCAAATTGATAGAAGTTTTACTACACGGGAAATGGGTTTCGAAACCTTAAAATATAATGCCGTAGCAGCCCAAATGGGACGCGGCAAGGTAGAAAAAGCTGCAGCTTTTGGAATGTCAAGTATTGCTGCTACCCTATCTAAATTAGCCACGGACATAACGCTCTATATGAGTCAGAATTTTGATTTTATTACATTCCCCAATGAGTTGACCACGGGCAGTAGTATTATGCCCCACAAAAAAAATCCTGATGTTTTTGAGCTCATTCGGGCAAAATCCAATAAGATACAGGCCATTCCCAATCAATTGACCTTAGTCACCAACAATTTGCCCAGTGGTTATCATCGCGATCTTCAAGTGGTCAAGGATATTATTGTACCTGCTATACAGGATATCAAAGCTTGTCTGGAAATGATGACCTTTGGTTTAAAGGAAATCAAGGTCAACACAAAAATTCTTGAAGACCCCAAGTATGATTACATCTTTAGTGTGGATACACTCAATGAAATGGTGAAAAGTGGAATGCCCTTTCGGGATGCGTATAGGACCATGGGCAAGGCTATTGAAAATGGCAATTTTAAACCTAAAAGGGACATTGTGCACACCCATAAAGGGAGTTTGGGGAATCTATGCCTAGAGGAAATCAGAGAAAAGATGACAACCCACACGTAGTGTTTGGATATCCAAAAATTTATAGCATTTCTAATCCATAGTTTCATGTTGATAGCCTGTTTTTCGCACTATATATTCAAATGCAAAATTTTATCTTATCTTCCTTTGTAAATAGCTTTATACATTATTGTCACCTACTGAATATGGAAAAATTAAACCTAACCCTTAAAGTAGCTCTTTTCACCATCTGTATTATCTTATCTAGCTGCCAGGAGCAACCTAAAGAGTCAGTAGAAAAGCCCTTGGAGCTCAACCAAGAGGATGCGAAAACCATAAAACAACTCTTTGACCAGGCCCTCACTACTAGGGAGACTTACACATTACTCGATGAGCTTTGCAACAATATTGGTCATCGTTTAAGCGGTTCAGAAGGCGCTGCCAACGCGGTTAAATGGACCGAAAAGGTAATGATGGATTATGGGTTTGACAAAGTATACAGGCAAGACGTCATGGTCCCCAACTGGAAGCGGGGCGAGAAGGAAATTGCCAGGATTGTAGGTTCGAATGAAGCCTTATCCGTTTTGGCCCTTGGAATGTCCGTGGCAACGGCAGAAGAAGGTCTTACTGCAGAGGTGATTGAAGTTCAAGGGTTGGAAGATGTAGAAGCATTGGGTCAGGAAAAAATCAAAGGAAAGATTGTCTTTTACAATCGTCCTACGGATCAACGCCACATTCAAACCGGCGCCGCATACGGCGGTGCTGTAGATCAACGTGCCGCTGGTCCCGCAATGGCCGCAAAATATGGGGCGGTAGGGGTTGTCATTCGATCTGTGGGCACGGCTTATGATGATATTCCGCATACGGGAGTCACCAAATATCAGGACAGTATTCCAAAAATACCCGCTGCGGCATTGGGCGTACTATCTGCCAATAGATTGACCGAAGCATTACAGAAGGACCCCAATACCAAACTCTTTCTGAAAATGAGTTGTCAAACTTTGGAAGATGCTCCTTCTCACAACGTTATCGGAGAACTCGTAGGATCTGAGTTTCCTGATGAGATCATCACTATTGGGGGACACCTAGATTCCTGGGATGTTGGACAAGGTGCACACGATGACGGATCTGGCTGTATGCAATCCATTCAAGTATTGCGCTTATTCCAAAAACTGGGCATACAACCAAAGCGTACCATACGGGCCGTTATGTTTATGAACGAAGAAAATGGCACTCGAGGCGGTTTAAAATATGCAGAGCTGGCCGAAAAGAACAAGGAAAATCACCTTATAGCACTTGAAAGTGATGGCGGGGCATTTTCACCAAGAGGTTTCGGGGTTACCGCAGAAGAGGTCACTATAGAGAAATTCAGGTCATGGTTACCTTATTTTGATCAAAATACTGTCGGCTATATCAAAAAAGGTGGTGGCGGGGTCGATATTGGCCCCTTGCACAGAACACTGGGCACGCCAACCATTGGGTTCATTGTGGACTCGCAGCGTGCTTTTGACATACACCATTCTCCAGGTGACGTTTTTTCTACCGTACACCCTCGTGAGCTTGAATTGGGTACAGCTTCCATAGCAGGTCTTATCTACTTTATTGATAAATACGGGTTGTAAATTCATATAAGGTGGGGAAAAAGTTTGTTTTGGCGCTTTTATGGGTCTGTGTTTTCCCCAACATGCTCAATGCGCATCAGTTTTACATTAGCATTACTTCGGTTAGGCACCACGCTGAAACTCAAAAACTCACTGTCCGAATCAAGGTTTTTGTCAATGATCTTGAGGAGGCCATTTTTCAAGAACAGGGAATTCGAATTGGTCTATGGACCAATACCCCAGTGGAAAACGTGGAGTCTTATTTGGAACGGTATATTTTTTCCAAGCTATTCATTTCAGTTGATGATGCTCGCGTACCTTTGAAATTTGTTAATCAAATGGTAGAACCCACGGAAGTTTTGGAAGACCATGTGCTTGTATGTAAATTGGAGGCTTATAACATTCCAAAAATTACTACGATTAAAATTCACAATAGCCTACTTACTGAAAGTATCGATTCACAAATAAACATTGTGAACATTCGGGCAAACGGCACCAAAAAAGTAATCAATTTAGACGGGAAAATCCCTGAAGACCAGATTGCCTTTGATTGATGTTCCCTCCTTATATGGCAATATATACGGGTAGATGACCAAAGCGGAAATTTTAAAGGATATTATTGATGGGTATCGGGATTCCATTCGTTTGCGGTATCAATACCAAAAACTTAAACGCCATTATGAAATTCCTGATACCATCCATAAGGAAACCGTTGAAGGGTTTAGGGACTTCTTTTTAGACTATGTCTATCCCGATTTTGAAAAGCGAATGGAATTGGACAAGGCTTTCCAAAGTTTGGATGACTACATTAAGCAGCCTCAAAAATTGATACAAATTGTATTGGATGCCTCCAAGCTTCTCTTTATTTATGGAAGGTACTTACCAAAAATTTTAAGTGCAGGATTAAAAGCGTTAAAGTCCTTTCGAGCAGCCACAACGTTTGAAACTATTTTTATCGAGGAAGCCATCAAAAACAATATCGAACCCCCTTATGATTTGCCTAAAATCAATAGGCTAATCAGTTTATTGTCTAAAGAGGAAATTGAAGACTTTATTGGAACCACCCAATCACTATTTGAAACCTTGCATGATAAGGCCTTGATAAACAAAATTGTAGAGGTTATTGAATTTGTCATTGCAGTGATGCGGAAAAATAAAAAGAACTACGCATGGAGTCAGGTTAAGGGACTTGAATTTGGCCTTGAGGTACTAAAGCGAGGGAATGCCCTATTTAATACCCTTTCCGAAAGGGATCAAGAACTCTTAATAACTTTAATCACAAGGATAGAAAGGGATAGGTTATATCAAATTTCCTGACACCAATCAAGGGCAGTAGGGTGGGGAGGATTCTGCGAACTTCATTGAATCACTCCCCAATTAAAAAACTCTCATTCGGTCAAAGCCCAAGCAATTTTACACTTATTACTACATTCGCCTATGCATTTCTAAACGTATTGCCTATATCCATGAATGACATTGTGAAAGAAGTCGCTTTTGCCAATAGGAAGTCTGTAAAAAGCCATTTCGACTTGGTTTCCCTTGAAAAATTATTACGCCTTTCTCCCAAGGACCACAGCCAGTTTGAACATCACAAGGTTTCCTTTTATGTCCTGCTCATAGTTACTGAAGGTACTGGAACGCACAGTATCAATTATGACGATTTTCCCTTTAAAAAAGGAACTGTTTTTGCACTTCGGAAGGGCAGTATTCATAAATTTCATAGGACCAATGCCAAAGGTGTACTTCTCATTTTTACCCCAGATTTTGCAATCCAATCCTCGGATATTGAAGGGAAATCAAGAATTTCCCAACTATTCAATGAATTTCTGGGGTCTCCAAAGCTTCAATTGAAGACTACTGGTTTTGTAGAAATTGAAAGCTTGGTTCATCAAATTGAAAATGAATATCTAAACATTAATGATGACCAAACAGCTGAAATCATTAGAAATTTAGTTCAGGCACTTGTGCTTAAACTTCATAGAACAAAATCAAAAAACCATAGAAATCCACTTAATGACGTTTATCTCTCTAAGTTTATCCAATTACAGGAGCTAATTGAAAATGAATGCTTTAAAAATAAAAAAGTAGCTTTTTACGCCCATGAAATGGGTGTGACTTCAAAAACACTGAACAATATCACCCAACATGTCATTGGGAAAAGCGCCAAATCTTTCATTGTCGAAATCTTAATTATAAAGATCAAACGTCTTTTGGTCAACGAGAGGTTCTCCCTTACCGAGATTGCCTATAGAACTGGATTCAACGAACCGACCAACTTCTTTAAATTCTTTAGGAAGGAGACAGGACATTCTCCAAAAGAATTCAGAAGGTCCAACATTTAATGCAATTTCCCTTTTTTACCCTAAAAAGGAGTTTTTTTACCTAAGACCCTGTTAAGTGCTTCCTAATTTTGTTGAGAATGGACATTTTAGAATATAAACACGAATCAAAAATGTAAAAAAATGGTAAAAAAGGCAATGACAGTCCTATTCATTACAGTACTACTAATAAGCTGTAAAATGAATACCAAAGAAAGTGATTCGCAGAATGATGGGGCGGAAACCGCGGTTTCAATCAACGACCCTTCCGAAGAAACCAAGAGGGTGGCTCAAGCCTTCATGGGTGCCATGGGAAAAGGCGACATGGAAACCATGACAGGTCTAATGCATGATGATATGGTCTGGCAAAATTCTGGAGACAAGAGCCTGCCGTGGATAGGGCCTTGGAAAGGTAAAAAAGTCATTTTGGAAGAATTTATGCCTCTCTTTGGAGAAAACTTTAAAACCCTTAAATGGGAACCCAATGATGGCTTCGCCAGTGGTGATACCGCTGCCTTCTTTGGTCAGATGGTGGGGTTATTGACCAAATCCAATACTGAAACTGCCGAATTTACCTATGCGCTACGCGTTAAAGTAAAAGACGGGAAGGTCATCCTTTGGAATTGGTTCGAAGATAGTTTTGAAGTTTCAAGAGCGTATCATACCAAATAATATGAAGGAAAAAGAGATCATTCGAAACGCTATGGGGGATAACTACAACTACGCCCAGGACCATTGTTTTGTGAAACTTTCATCAAACCATACCAATGGCGAATTAAGCTTTGTGGAGGACACCCTCAAGCCAGGTTTTTACCTTGGACGGCACCATCATAAAATAATGACCGAGGTATTCTATATCTTGGAAGGAAAAGTAGACTTAATTTTCGATGATGAAACCATTACGGCAGGGCCGGGCGATACGGTAACCGTACCCCCGAACGTTTGGCATGCCGCAAGCTGTGAAAATGGTGGAAAAATGTTGACTATCTTCCATAAGGGGCAGTTCGATCTTTATTTGGAAAAACTCTCCAAAATGTCCGATAGCGATTTTGAAGATTCCGAATTAATGAAAGCGGTTTCAGCACAATTCGATATCTACGAAGAATAGAAAGACCTACTTAACCATCCCCAAATTAATCACCTCTTGTTCGGTCAAAAAGCGCCAGTGACCCCTAGGCAGGTCTTTTTTGGTCAACCCAGCAAAAACCACACGGTCCAGCCTGGAGACTTCATACTCTAAATGCTCGAAAATACGGCGTACGACACGATTACGCCCAGAACGGATTTCAATTCCCACCTCTTTTTTGGAGGCGCCTTGAACATAATCCACCTCATCCACATCAACCTTGCCGTCTTCCAGTTCCAGGCCTTCACGAATCTTTCGAAGATCCGCAATGCTCACATTCCTTTCCAAATGCACATGGTAGATTTTCCGCACCCCATGTTTGGGATGGGTCAGTTTTTTTGCCAAATCCCCGTCATTGGTGAACAACAAAAGTCCGGTCGTATTTCGGTCCAAACGGCCCACGGGATATAGGCGATTGTTACTGGCACTGCTCACCAATTCCATTACGGTTCTGCGGCCTTTCTCATCACGTGTGGTGGTAATGAAGTTTTTGGGCTTGTTAAGCAGTACATATTCCTTTTTCTCAGGATTCAATTTTCGGCCATCAAAACGGACATCATCCGTCTTTTTAACCTTGTAACCCATCTCGGTCACGGGTTTGCCGTTCACCGTAACATTACCCGCAGCGATAAAGGTATCCGCTTCCCTACGGGAACAAATACCTGCATTGGCAATGTACTTGTTCAATCGTATTAAATCGGGATTGGAATTCGCTTTGGGCCTGGATGTTTTTTTCTGGGCTGTAAATCTATTTGCCTTCTCCGCAAAGCTTCCCTTGGGTGGGGTACCCTTCTTAAAACTATTTTTTTGATTGCTCGGTCTACGATTACGTTCGTTGTCTGATTTCGCCATCAGTCTAAAATTTTGACAAAGGTAGACAACCCTCAGATCTTCACCAAAAAGAACGGCCACCCCCACCCCTTTACAAAAAAGGAACTTTCCACTTTGCCTTATTGGTTACCAATATTCAAAAAAAACCTCGCTATGTCCTATATTTATAAAGACTAATTCATTGTAGCATGTTACCAAGAACTTTCCTATTTGCACTTACCCTAATTACCACTGCATCCTTTGGCCAAAAAAAGATTTTGGACCACAGTGATTATGACCTTTGGAGTACCGTTCAGGACGAAGCCATTGCCCCTAACGGCAATCATGTTTTGTACAGTCTTGAAAGGGGGGAGAAGGACCATTTTTTAAGAGTTCAGAATACCAAGGGAAGTTTTGTGTTGGAATATGATAGAGGTCAAAAAGGACATTTTACCTATGATTCCCGATATGTTGTTTTTACCATTAAAGCATGGAAAGACAGTGTTATGATCATGAAGAAAAGAAAGGTTAAAAAAGACAAACTGCCCAAAGATTCACTGGGCATCTTCAATTTGGGCAATCAAACCCTTAGTAAAGTTGGTAATATAAAATCCTATAAACTCCCAGAAAAGTGGTCCGGTTATTTGGCCTATCAATTGGAAGACATCAAAAAAGAGAAAAAGGAAGAAAAAAAGGACACGCTCCAGAAGGACAAAAACAAAAAAGACAAACCCAAAAAAGTAGGAAAAAAAACAGGGTATCATTTAGTGGTTTTGAATCTTGAGACCAAAGCGGAGGACACGATTAAATTTGTTACGGATTATGTCTTCGCAAAAAAAGGAAAATACCTTGCATATACGTCTACCGGAATTGCAAAGGACAGTGCAGTTGGAGTGTATGTTAGAAATTTAGAAACCAGGGTGACGACAACCTTACATGAAGCCAAAAAAGCAAAATACTTCCAACTCGGGTTTAGTGATTCGGGAAAAAATGTTGGATTTATTGCGGATACCGATACCACCAAAATCCAGTTGCGGCCTAATGAACTGTTTCTTTGGAAAGAAGGACAACAAAAAGCGGATAAGGTACTGGACAATGCTTCCGCTCCAAACGGTTATGTGGTTTCTAAATATGGTACCGTTCATTTTTCCGAAGATGAGTCTAAACTCTATTTTGGATTGGCGAGACCACCCATTGAAAAAGACACCTCCTTGTTGGATGAAGAAATTGTAAATGTCGAGGTATGGACCTATAATGAACCACGTTTATACACGGTGCAGGAATTGCAATTGAAAAACGATTCCATTAAATCCTTCACCGCTGCAATGCAGCTAAGCGATAAAAAACCCGTTATGCTGGCCAATGAGACGTTCAAGGATGCTGAATTGGGGGATAAAGGCAACTCCGCCATTGCTTTGGTCGGGACGAGCGAACCCTATGACCTACAAAGTCAATGGACGGCAAGGCGCTACTATGATTACAAGGCCGTCAACACCCAAAGTGGGGAAACACTCCATGAATTCAAAAAAGTACCCCGTATGCAGCTCAGTCCCAAAACAACGTATGGATATGGTTACAGTAGGGTGGACAGCACATGGTTTTCTTATCACCTTCGTTCCGGAAAACGTACCAATTTGACCAAAGGACAGGCTTTTTATTATGAGGAAAATGACTACCCCAACTACCCCTTTCCTTATGGCATAGCTGGTTGGGCCAAAGATGACGAGTCATTTCTCATTTATGACCGATACGATATCTGGAAAGTTCAGCCCAACTCGGGTGAAAAGATAAAGTTGACCAATGGACGAGCTTCCAAAACGGTCTATCGCTATTTGGATTTGGATGAGGAAGAGGAGGCCATTGATTTTTCCCAGCCGCTATGGTTGAGTACTTTTAATGAAACTTCCAAAGACGGGGGCTATGCTAAATATAACCCTAAAAATGGCCGTCTTACACAATTGGTTTCTGGACCCTACAGTTATTCGAGGCCTAAAAAGGCAGAACTATCCAATAACATAATTTTCAGCCGGCAGTCATTCCAAGAATTCCCTGATTTGCAACTAACCGACCTAAACTTTAAAAAACCCTTGAAAATGAGCAACGCCAATCCACACCAGACCTTCTACAACTGGGGGTCTATAGAGCTTGTAGACTGGTTCTCTTTGGATGGCAAACCCCTTAAAGGCATGTTGGTGAAACCAGAGAATTTTGACCCGAATAAAAAGTACCCCCTACTGGTCAATTTTTATGAAAAAAGCTCGGACAGAATTCACCGCCACCGACATCCGCGAGCGGAACGCTCTTCCCTAAACTATAGTTTTTACACCAGCCGTGGATACGTCATTTTCAATCCCGATGTAGAATACCGAGTAGGTTACCCTGGAGAAAGTGCCTATAATTGTGTAAT
>JBCBZA010000068.1:0-20731 GCA_039815575.1 Bacteroidota bacterium
GTTTGAGGTAGGAGATTGTCAGCAACTATTTACCATTCAGTCGATCTCTAAAGCGTTTGTCTTTGGTTTGGCATTGGCCTCCAAATAGACATTATCCGCTTTAATAAATTGGATATCCCCAAACTGAATCCTGTAGTAAAGGTGTTGTTTTTTTACGAATATGGAGTCTTTCAAAACAGAATTGGATGTGAAACTTTCTCCACCGCTACCATCAATCTCCTTACTTGCTTCTTTTTTGGAATAATTAAAATTGGACAAGGCAATTTCAATGGAAGTATATAAATCCTGTTGCTCAAAAGGTTTTACCAAATAGCCATCGGGCTTTACCGTCTTTGCATTTTCAACGGTTGCCTTATCAGAATTGGAAGTCACAAAAATGAAGGGAATATTATAATTCTGACGGATATGTTTTCCTAAATCTATACCTGTTTTATCAGATGCCAGAATAATATCAATAAGAACAAGGTCTACGTGATTATTTTTAAGCACCTCAATGGCCTGTTCATAAACTATGACGTTATCCACTACTTCATAGCCTATCTCTTCCAACATGGACTGCATGTCATCAGCAATAATAACATTGTCCTCTACAATGAGAATCTTAATGGGGTGTTCCAACGTAAGTCTAGTTTAGATAGTTTTAACAATCAAAATTACAAAAAATAATTAACTGTAAAATAGAGCAATACGGAAAGCAAAAAGGTGGACAAGGCTAATTTCTTTAGCTCTGGATCCAATTTAACTGGTTCATCGGTACGCAAGACCTTTACCAAATGGATCATAATAATAAAGTAGGGCACCAAAAAGAACAAGCGCCATCCCCAGGCATGGAGCAAAGCATAAGCAAGGAATGAAATGAAACTTACTGCCAATAAAAAGAAGTGGTAGATCTTTCCCTTTTCAAAACCGATTTTTACGATCAATGTATTTTTTCCGTGGTTGGTGTCGGATTTTATGTCCCGTAAATTGTTCAAATTTAAAACCCCTACGCACAGGGTGCCAATAGCTATTGCCGGAAGAAAATCCAGCATGTCAATACGTTGAACGTATAAGAACTTAGTGCCTAAAACTGCCAAAAGGCCAAAAAAAAGAAATACGAACACGTCACCCAATCCACGATACCCATACGCTGATTTACCGACGGTATATTTAATCGCCGCCCATATGCTTAATATGGCCAATACCAAAAAGAGAATGAAATAGGGTGATATTCCCAAGCCAAAAACATAGATCAACAAACCAATGACCAAAACCACACTGAAGAGTGCCGTTACGGCAGTTCCCCATTTAAGCTCAGTTCTGGTCAATGCACCACTTTGAAGTGCACGTTTTGGTCCAACACGATCCCAGGAGTCCGTTCCTTTTATTCCGTCCCCATAATCATTGGCAAAATTTGAGGTGATTTGAAAACCAATGGTTATTAAAATACAGAACCCAAAGACCGTATAGTCATTATCGCCAACAAGGTTTGCCAATGCCGTCCCGGTTATTATACCAGATAGTGATAGTGGTAAGGTTCGCAGTCTTGCCGCCCCCACCCAGGCTCTAAACTTTTTCAATTAGTTTGGGGATTCGATCTTTAGCCGTTGTCCGTCTTGGTATGAGGCCACAAAAGCATCTTCAAAACCAATATTGACCAGCTGTTTTCTGAATTTTTGTGCTTCTTCCAAAGTTTCGAAAGTACCCAAGGAATAGGCATAAAAAGGATTCGTTTTCACGAACAACGTATTGGTAAGTGCTTCAGAAGCCAAGGTTACATTATTATCCACAAAGGACTTTACCTGAACGGAATATACTTTTTCCTTGTCCAAAAATTGTTTGGCCAAATAGAATTCCTTGACGAGGCTCAACTCTTGATTTTGCAACTTTAAATTATTGATACGCGCTTTATACGCATCTAAGCTATCTAAAGAATGGAGTACCAAATCACCCTGGTTTCGTGCAGACGTACTAGCTCCAATGTTCAAGGCAGTAATAAAAATAATACTGAGCACAAAAAGGCTGGTAATTCCAGCGAAGACGTTTCTTTGAATTTTTATCTTTCGTAAATCTTTGTTCTTGAATTTTATCTGATCCAGTAAACGTTCATTGATGATTTGGGACTTTTCAATGTCCTTATGAAGGTCCAATAAATCATTTTCTTCTATAAATGGCATTTGTCAAACTGTTTGAGGAATTACTAAAAGTTAACATTATCAACGTCAACGTGTTATACTCCTAGATAATTACAAATGTATAATATTTAACGAAAGCAAAAAATAGAAGCTTAAAATAAGTATTTAACAAAAAATTTAAGCTCCAAAACTTCAATTTTTTTGTTTGATCCCATTGGGCAATAATTGTATTTTTCGCTGTTTGTACAACATCCCAACCCCCTTCTTAAAAGATTTTTTGCTCATTTGCAGTACCTCCTTTATTTCTTCGGGTGCTGACTTATCATGCAAGGCCAAAAAACCCTCCCTTTTATTTAATTCCTCCAAGATCCTTTGGGCAGCGGCATCCAAGAGTTGTAAGCCAATAGGTTCCAAGGAAATATCAATTTTTCCATCTTCCCTAACGGTTTTAATGTAGCCCAAGCGGCTATCACCAGCACTTATTTTTTTAAAGACATCACTAAAGAATAAAAGGCCTTTAAAAGTGTTTTCGATGATGACCTCCCAGCCCAAGTCAGTTTTTCTATATATCAAAATATCCACTTGGTCATTTACTTTATAGTCTGCCGGTCCTTTTTTTAAAAACCTGTCAATTTTAGTAGAAGCAATCAGCCTAAAGGATTGTTCATCCAAAAAACAATGGAATACATAGCTTTTTGCCTCCTCTAGACGTGTCCTTTGCTCCATAAAAGGCACCAATAATTGTTTTTCAAGACCCCAATCCAAAAATGCACCTACTTTATTTACCTGTGCCACTTTCAAATAGGCAAATCGATCTCTAATCACAAAAGGCTTCAGGGTAGTAGCAATTGGCCTTTCTTCATGATCCAAATAACAAAATACCTCTAGGGATTGATTTAACTGCAGGTTTGTAGGAATGTATTTATTGGGAAGCAAAATTTCAGTCCCTTCATTATCTTCCAGAAAAATGCCGACACTTGTGCTTCTTGCTACATTTAATACGTTATAATCTCCTATTCTAATCATGTTCTTAAACTAAAAAACCGTCTGCATTAGGCGGACGGTTTCCATATTTTACAACAATACCGGTATTAATTGTAAACAGATTCCTTGCCAAAATGTTTGGCAAGCTTGTAATAGATTACCGCCCTGTATTTGTTTTTTTCCGACTTTCCATACTTTTCAATTACGGCGTTTATAGCATTTAGTAATTCAGGCCCTTCAGAAAGGCCTAATTTCTTTACAAGAAAGTTATTCTTTACCGTGTCCAACTCCTTTTCGTCACTTCCAGAGACTTTTGAAGCGTCCAAATTGTAAATAGCAGGACCTAAGCCAATGGCAACCTTAGTCAAAAAATCCATATCAGGCTCCTCGCCAAATTTTTCTTTGATGTCAGCTGCATACTTTACTATTAATTCGTCCCTTTTACTCATAATTGTTAGTGTTTTAAATGTGTTTATCGATATTCCGAAGATATGAAATCGAAGTAACCAAGCAAAATCCCATTGTTTAATTCACGGGGGGTAAAAACCTCCAGAAGCTTGGGCTTTTCACTGGATTCAAAAAAGTGGGACAGCGCTTCTTTCAATGAGGTCTTATCCGTAGCGAATTGGTACCGTATACCAAACTGTTCGCAAATGTTTTTAGCGGTCAAATGATGCTCGGTCTCAAAATAGGTGGCAAACCTATCCGAACCATCAAAACCGGGAAGAATCCTAAAAATACCACCTCCTGAATTATTGATCAAAATGATTCTAAAATCGTTTTTAATGTACTTATTCCACAAGGCATTACTATCATAAAAAAAACTAAGGTCCCCTGTAATAAGTAAGGTGGGGTTTTTACAGAATATCGACCCACCGATTGCCGTCGAAGTTGAACCATCAATACCACTAGTCCCCCTATTGCAGTAAACAGGTATGGATTCATGTAAAGGAAAGAGTTGGGCGTAACGAACGGTAGAACTATTTGACAAATGTACCTGATACCCCATTGGAATGGTTCGTTGTAACATCTCAAACACCTTGAAATCAGTAAAGGGAGTTGTCTTTAAATATTCCAATTGCTTTGTTTGATAGTTCTTCTTGACTGAATCCCAAACTTTTAAATAATTTCCCTCGATTGATTGGCCATTTGAAAATAATTGACCGAAAAAATAATTTGGTTCGTGCTTAAAATGCCTGGTCAGGGCAAAATAGGTGTCATACGCTTTTGTTGGATGGACATGCCAATGGTGCTGTGGCTTGTATTTCCGTAGAAATGCCTTCACTTTCTTAGACACTACCAATCCCCCAAAGGTGAGGAGGACTTCGGGTTGTAATTCCAAAAAACGTTCATGGGAGTTTTTGGATTTCTCTATAGGGAATATGATACTATCTATACTTGGGAAAAAGTTGGGGTGGTGTAAGTTTGAAGTAGTTTCAGTAAATACAATCACAGATGGGTCATTTGCCAACCGCTCCAAATACTTGATTTCAACAGAATTGGGTGGATTTACACCGATTAAAACCAATTTTCGATTGGCTGAATTCCATATTTTTTGAAAAGTTTCAAAATCGGATTCAATCCCGACCTCGTCTTCCTTGTCCAACGCTAATGAAAAGCCTTCTTTTCCATTCATTTCCTCAAGCCCGTATAGGGGCTCCTCAAATGGAATATTGATATGGATTGGAAGCTTATGTTCAAAGGCTATCTTAAAAGCCGTACGAATCTGACTCTTATTGTGCGCCGTAATGGATTCTTGTGGTTGTTCCAAGAGTTCGGGTTGATAAAAAGACAGTCGTTCTTTGGAATGGACGGCATCCATTTTCAAATTGGCTGAATACCCAATGTGGCGGTCAAAAACATTATCCTGGCGTATGGTCTGCCCATCACCAACATCGATTTTATACGGTGGGCGATCCGCAGAAATTACTACGAGGGGAATATTGCTGTAAAATGCTTCTGCAATAGCGGGGTAATAGTTTAAAAGTGCACTTCCAGAGGTACAAACTACGGCAACAGGCTCTTTCTTTTGCTGTGCAATGCCTAGGCCAAAGAAGGCAGCACAGCGCTCGTCTACAATACTGAAACAACTGAAAAAAGGGTCGCCAGTAAAGCTTAAGGTCAACGGGGCATTCCTAGAACCTGGGGAAATGATAATATTGCGGATTCCAGCAGTTTTACAAGATTGAACTAGAAGTTGAGCGGCCGGAATGTTGGAGTATTTCATCTTGTACAAAAGTACAAATGGGAAGCCTTAAAACCCAATCAAAGTACTTCCAGAATAGTGCCACTCTTATATTGTGTCTCTAACCATTCCTTCTCAGGATTTGAATTGGCCGTAATACCCCCACCGACAAATACTTGTGCCGTACCAGATGAATATTTAAAACATCTAAGGTTTACAAAAAGGTTAATATGTTCCTTTTTATCCAAATGAACAGGCCCCAAATATCCGGTATAATATTGCCTAGGGTAACCTTCATGTTTTAAAATATACTCCATTGCATCCTTTCTGGGCAATCCACATACGGCAGGGGTTGGATGCAAACTTTTTACAACAGTCCCTAGGTCATTGAAAGAATTCAAATTGCCACCTACTACCGATCTAAGATGCCATAATTTTCCCGCTTTAATAGTATCCGGCCCCGTTATATTCAAGTTGGTCAACTTTCCTTTTAGGTTTTGGACAATGTAATCGGTAACCATTTGTTGTTCTTCGCGTTCCTTGGAAGTCCAACTCGGTTTTTCCTTGTTTAGAACTGGAAGGGTGCCTGCTAGGGAAGTAGTAAACACCGCGCCATCTTGATATTGAAGCAATCGTTCGGGAGTTGCTCCAAACCACATACCCACTTTGGGGTGATACCACCAATAGCGAAAAGCCAAGGGATATTTAATCAAGAGTGCTCTGAAAATAAGCAAAGGAGGTTGCTCGGTAGCAACATCAATACATCTAGATACTACTACTTTCTTTAGATTTTCCTCTTTAATCCCCTTAATGGCATTGCGAACCAATTTTATATGAAAAGGTTTACCCTCATCCGAAAATGTAACCTCCTTTTCCCGCTTTTGAACTTCAATATGGGGGATTACTTCTTTTTGGTATTCCCCGATCAATAGAATTTTATCCCCATCTTCTTCAAAAGGGGCAAATAAAAAACCTGGTGTTTTTAAGTCGTCCGCAGTCTTAAGGGACGCATCCGCTTGAAAAACCCCTTGCAGCACATTATCATTGGGATTTTGATAAACCACGAAAGGAAGTTCAGCAGATAGCCATTTTAAGGCTTTTGTCAAAAGCTTATTGTCGCTTTGGGAGAGCAATGGTTGTCAATTTGCAATTAGAAATGAGATCCCCTTCTTCGTTGGTAATTCTAATTTCCCATAACTGGGTGGTTCGTCCTTTATGGAGCATACTCGCCCTAGCATAGACAAATCCTTCAGTAACACTTTTTACATGATTGGCGGCAATTTCAATTCCGCGAACAAAGAATTCATTCGCATCCAAAAATATATAGGATGCGGTACTCCCAACACTTTCAGCCAAAGCCACAGAGGCCCCGCCATGGAGCACGCCATCGGGTTGGTGGACTTTAGGAGTAACCGGCATTCGGGCAATCAGAAAATTTTCACCAACATCAACGTATTCTATTCCCAGGGTTTCCATTAAGGTCCCTTTACTCGTCTGATTACAGACCGATAAAATTTTCTCCTTGTGTTCCTGCATAATTTTTTTTCAAAGATACCTATTCATAAATCAAAAGAAACGCCTTATTTTTTGAGCATGATACATCATAAGAAGAGTGTTTCCTACAGCACTTCCAATACGTATGAAACGCTAAACGAGATTACGCCAAGGACCAAAAACATATGGGTCGTGGTGCATGGCATGGGTTTCTTGAGTCGCTTTTTTCTGAAACCGTTTCAACGGCTTAATATGGAGGAAAATTATTTTATTGCCCCTCAGGCACCATCAAAATACTATTTAAAAAATGATTTTAAATATGTAGGGGCTAGTTGGTTAACTAAAGAAGATACCCAATCGGAAATCGAAAATAACATGAATTATTTAGACGCTGTTTTTGAGAATGAATCCATTCCCAACAACAAAAATTTGGTTTTTTTCGGGTTTTCACAAGGTGTTTCAATCATAACAAGATTCCTTTGTAGAAGGGAGGTTAGACCTTCCCATCTTATACTTTATGCGGGAAGTATTCCAAATGAACTAACCGCTGGGGATTTCAATCACTTGGATTTTAAAGATACCAAGGTGAAAATCGTTTGCGGGGAAAAAGATCATTTTCTGACGCCTGAGCGGCTCAAAGCAGAATTGAAAAAATCGGAAATCCTCTTTAAGGACCATGCTGAATTCATCAAATTTCCAGGAGGCCATGAAATTTTGCCCCATGTTTTAAGGGACCTTATCTGAAGAAGACTATTTAGGAATCTCGATATCGGCCACAGTTTTTGGATAATACGTAATCTTCCTTGTTGTGAATTTGTTTTCTGGAGTGATAATTTTCTTTACCCAATTCTTTTCTTCGTTATTATCAAACTGAAAAATATACGCTTTCTCCGAAGCAGCATTTCCTTGTTTGACAGTTTCTTTGGTTAAAATTCCCTCTTCGTTATACTCTAAAAAGTGTTTCTCTTGGGAAACAAATTCTTTTTCTCCCGTATCAAACTGGAACATCTCCTTCGTTACCAGAAGGCCCCTCTTGTCCTTAATTTCCTCAATCGCATTGCTTGGTTCCCCATCCAAGTAGTTTTTGGTGAGTACTACCCTCAGTTCTCCAAGCTTTTTATTCTTTTTAATCGATTCTCGGATGGATTTTTGAACAATACCATTTTCAAAATAGGTTTTGGTATTCTCGTCCTTGTATTGGGTATGTGCTACTGTAATTTCGTCTACAGCATTCTCATGTGATAGTATAATTTTTGTAAGACGGTTATCCTCGTCAAATTGATATTCCTGCACTTCGACAAATTCTTTGTCATACGAAATGATCTCCTCCTTTACTTTTAGGTTATCCGTGCTATCAATCGTATAAAAATGGGCCATGGAAGAAGATGCATCAAGAATATTATCCTTGTAGCTCTCCATACGTTTTTCAACAAGATTTTCCGCTACAAAATTATAACTCGTAACATCCATGTCATCCTCATTGTACTGTGTTGTTACCTTTACCAATCGTCCTAAGACATCAAACTCAAAAATTTCCTTGCCATAGTCCGTAATAACTTCACACATTTTAACATTTCCCCGCAAATCAAAATCAGCCACCTGAAATTGCTTGATTTCCTGGGCCGAAGTCAACGAGCTGAATGAGAGAAGAATAAAAAACAGGTAGTAATGTTTCCCCATACTGCAAAATTACACTCTTGTGCAGCAACTAGAAAACAAAATTAATGCCAGTTATCGAAATTTTTGAATAAATCTCCTTTCAATAAAACTTTCGTTCAGGATTATAGGGGGAAAGGTCCAGCGAAGGTCTTTTTTCAGAAATAAGTTCTGAAACCAATAG
This sequence comes from Bacteroidota bacterium, assembly GCA_039815575.1. Classification (GTDB taxonomy): domain Bacteria; phylum Bacteroidota; class Bacteroidia; order Flavobacteriales; family Flavobacteriaceae; genus Croceivirga. The sequence goes on from JBCBZA010000068.1 coordinate 8,618, forward strand.
ACCTGTAGCCGGCCCCAAGCTCCAGCCCATCATAGCATGTCCCGTAGCTAGGGTCAAATTGTCAAAATCCTGGGATTTACCTATATAAGGAAGGCCATCTGGACTCACAGGCCGCAATCCACACTGTGCATTATTTCTATCCTTAACAGGGATTTCAAGCCCCTCATAAAATCTCCTCGCTCCGTTGGCAATTGCCTCAACACGTTCTTTTTTAATTCTTGTATTAATCCCCGAAAACTCCATGGTACCCGCAAAACGCGTAAATCCCAACATTGGCGTAACGGCCATTTTGGCTTCAAGTAGTAAAGCTGGCATTGTTATTCCAGTAGCTTTGGCAACATCAATTCGGTAACCCTTGCCAGCTTCAATTAGGCATTGAATCCCCAGCTTCTTTGAAAGTTGGGATGTCCAACTGCCTCCTGCAAAAACCACCTCGTCCATCGTATGGATGGATTGATCTGTGGTAATCGAAGTGATTTTTTTATTGGAAAGTGAAAAATCGATGACTTGCTCATGTTTATGGATGGCAACTCCCAACTTTTCCAGATATTGGATCATTTTGGGCATAAAATCGGTTGGGGTGGTATGGCCATCACACAAGTAATGAACTGCTCCAATGGCATTGACCTTTACATTGGGTTCGATTTTTTCAATATCCTTTTGGTCCAAGAATTTCGATTCAAGTCCTAAACGTTTGGCTTTTTCCGCAGTTTCCTTTTCATGATCCCCTTCTTTATGGGTTTGGTACAACATCAGCAATCCCTTACGCTCGTAATGAAATTTGCCTAAATCATAGGATGTTTTTAATTCGTCATAAAGCTCCCGACTTAAAATATTAATATCCCTAATATGGTACATCGCCTTTTTAACTTTAGCGTCTGTGGATGACTTTTTAAAGGCCCAAGCCCATCTTAGAAAATCACTGTTCAGCCTTGGCTTCATATAAAATGGACTCGCTGAATTGAACATGTACTTTAGCCCCTTGGAAATCATTCCGGGAGCTGCCAAAGGAATAATATGACTGGGTGTTAAATATCCGGCATTGACATAACTGGCACCACCATCCATACCGGATTTGTCAATGACCTTTACATGATGCCCTTCTTTTTGGAGATAATAAGCGGTGCAAAGACCTATAATACCTCCCCCAATAACAACGACTTTTTTGCTCATTTTAAATCACTTGAAAACCATGCGCGTAGGGATCATCTTTGGTATCTATAGTAATCGTATTCTTCCCATAAATTTTGGCCCAACCCTTTACACTTGGCACAATGGCCCTTTTTCCACTAAGTTCGACTTCCTTTTCAATTTTTCCCACAAATGTTGAGCCGATGTAACTCTCATGAATATATTCATCTCCAACATTCAATTTTCCTTTTGCAAACAACTGCGCCAAACGGGCCGATGTTCCTGTACCGCAAGGAGATCGGTCTATAGCCTTATCACCATAAAAAACCGCGTTTCTGCCCTGAGAGGTTTCATTTAATACGGTTCCGGTCCAAAGTAAATGCGATACCTTTTTAATGGTATCGTTTTCTGGATGGATAAATTGATTTTGGTATTTCCCATTAATTGCAGTCCTGAGGTCCCGGGAAATACGGACTAACTCATTGGCAGAAAAGTTTTGGATACCTGAAAAATTTTCTTGGGGATCGATAATGGCATAAAAGTTACCTCCATAAGCCACATCAAAACGCAGTTTGCCCAAGTCTTGACAATCGATTAATAAGTTCTCAGCCGCTAAATAGCTTTTTACATTGGTCAGTTTCACCCAGTTTACCTTATCCTTGGTCATTTGATAATCGATATTTACCAATCCGGCAGGGGTTTCCACCCGTAACTTCCCTTCCTTTTTTGGCTTGATCAATCCTTCTTCCAAAGCAATGGTAACGGTGCCAATGGTGCCATGTCCACACATGGGTAGGCAGCCACTGGTTTCGATGAACAAAACCGAAAAGTCATTCTCAGGATTATGGGAGGGATATAAAATACTACCGCTCATCATATCATGACCCCTAGGTTCGAACATCAACCCGGTACGTATCCAATCGTATTCCCTCATAAAATGGAGACGCTTCTCATTCATAGTGGTGCCCAATAAATCTGGTCCACCTTTTTTAATCAAGCGAACAGGGTTGCCACAGGTATGGGCGTCAATACACTCAAAAATGTGTTTTGCCATTCTATATGGAAGTATTCGTTTTTTTATTGTTCACCAAACGATGTATGGCCAATGGATTTTCATTTTTTAATGCTTCCGGAAGCAAATGATTGGGCCAATTTTGATAGCTTATTGGTCTTACCCAACGCTGGATGGCATTAATTCCAACTGCACTAAACCTACTATCCGTAGAAGCTGGATATGGCCCTCCATGCTGCATGGAAGGACACACTTCAACACCAGTGGGTACTCCATTAAAAATTAGACGACCTACCCTATTTTCCAGGGTTTTAACAACATTTTCGTAAGCTTCCAACTCATTCTCTGTCCCTATAATTGTTCCGGTAAGCTGTCCCTCCAGTCCAGAAATGACCTTTATCAATTCCTCTTTGTCCTTGCATTCCACAATCATGGAAAAGGGACCAAAAACCTCTTGATGTAATCGAGGGTTATCAATAAATGCCTCTCCACTTACCCGAACAACAGCTTGTCTCGCATAGTTTGTGGCCACCTCTGCCGAATACAACGCAGTGACCGAAGTAGCATTCGCATTGAGCATAGATCGTTTATTTTCATCGTATTTTGAAATGATGTTGGGATGCAACATACAGGAGGGTTCAATTTTGATAATTTCCTTGGACAAGGAATCTACAAACCCATCTAAGGCATCATCCCTTAATCCCAATAGTAACCCAGGATTGGTGCAGAACTGGCCTGTGCCTAAAGTAATGGAACCAGCATAGGTCTTTGCCCACTCTTTTCCTTTTGACTTCAATGCTATTGGCAAAAAAACCACAGGATTTATACTTCCCATTTCTGCAAAAACAGGAATGGGCTCCTCCCTTTGCGCCGCCATATTAAATAAAGCTCGGCCCCCTTTAATACTTCCCGTGAAACCAACCCCTTTGATCTTAGGGTGTTTCGCCAATAGTTGCCCAACCTCAATCCCACTACTATTTAAATTGGAAAAAACCCCATTTGGCATACCCGTTTCCTGGGCTGCCCTTACAATCGCGGAAGCTACCAACTCTCCGGTCCCAGCGTGCATGGGGTGACTCTTTACCACTACCGGGCAGCCGGAGGCAAGGGCACTTGCCGTATCACCCCCCGCCGTGCTGTAGGCCAAAGGAAAATTACTGGCGCCAAAGACTGCGATTGGCCCGATTGGAATCTTCATTTTTCTTAAATCGAGCTTTGGTAAAGGCTTACGATCTGGTACCGCCGTATCTATGTTTGCATCGATCCACGATCCCTCTTCCACTAAATCAGCAAAGGTTCGAAGTTGGAAACAGGTACGGCCACGCTCCCCTTTGGCGCGGCCCTCAGGAAGTCCGGTTTCTTTGCAGTAAACGTGTACCAATTCATCTCCTAACCCCTCAATATTACTAGCAATTTTCCTAAGGAATGAGGCCTTTTTAACACCTGGAAAATATCTGAATTCCAAAAAGGCCGTCCACGCTAAGTCAACGGCTTTTGCCACTTCATGAGGAGTAGCTTCATAAAATGTCCACTCCGTTTTTACGTTGCGTTTGGGATCAAATGTTTCGAAAGCTTTACCCTCAACTGGAGAAGGCTCATTCCCTATGTAGTTTTTTCCTGTTATCATAATGCTTTATAATCGGGTAGGTTAGGCCTGTTCTTTACTCCCTCCCCTATAATTCGTAAAACCCGTTCCCGTTCTTTCCCTTGTAAAGGGAGTCTAGGTGGACGTACATACTCGGTGCCAATTCCTGTAGCAACCTCAGCCAACTTGATGTTCTGTACCAATTGCGGATTGATATCCAATTCCAACAGGGGCATAAACCAACGATAAATGGATATGGCATCCTCTACCCTACCTGTCTTTACCAATTTATAAATGGCTACAGTTTCGGCCGGGAAAGCACAAACCAGGCCTGCCACCCAGCCATCAGCTCCCATTGCCATACTCTCCAGGGCAAGGGTGTCCACTCCACACAATATTTTCAGTCGGTCGCCAAAAGCATTGCGCATCCGGGTAATATTGGTAATATCCCTTGTGGACTCCTTTACAGCTACAATATTGTCTAACTTTAAAAGGTCATTGAACATTTCTAAAGTTACCTCAATTTTGTAATCCACAGGGTTATTATAGATCATGATGGGTAAATCTGTGTTTGACGCTATGGACTTGAAGTACGCATTAACTTCGTAATCCGTAGCTTTATATTGCATGGGTGGAAGTAACATAAGTCCTTTGGCCCCCCAATCCATTGCATTTTTTGCCAGCGCTATCGCACTGCGCGTTGAACGCTCAGCGATATTCATCACAATAGGGACCTCGCCATTGACAAAACGAACGGCATGCTCCACTAGGGTTTGTTTCTCACTATGGGTCAACGTACTTGCTTCACCAAGACTTCCCCCCAAAATAATTGTCGTCACACCTGCATCCAGCTGTGCTTGTAGGTTGATTGAGAACATTTCCAAGTCCAGTGCATCATTAGCCGTAAACTTTGTGGTAACCGCTGGCATAACCCCTTTCCAATCCATGATAAGTGTATTTTAATTTCGTTCCAAAAGTACTAGTGATTTTGTAGTAATACTTTTTAAAAATTACCCATTACCACCTTTATATTATCCAAAAATGATTTATAATTGTTTTTTATAGCCTAAATGAAGGTATATCCTTTCAAGATTCCGAAAAAGCCAAAAGAGAATATCATTCTACAAATTGATAGGGCGTCATGCTTTTATGATAAGCTGCACCAACATGAAGAGATACAGTTGAGCTATTTATTATCTGGAAGGGGAAAATTGGTGGTCGGCAATACCATTTCGGCCTTTGAATCTGGTGACTTCATTGCCATAGGTTCCAACCTACCCCATTTATTTCTTAGTTCAAAGGATGGCGAAGATTGCCATATGATCTCTATCTTTTTTACCAAAAGTTCTTTTGGTGATGCGTTTTTTGAAAATCAAGAAATGCGGGATCTCTTGCCACTGTGGGAGCTGTTGCCTTTTGGTTTTAAGGTGAACGAAGAAATCTCGGTCATAAAAGACCTCTTTTTGGAATTGAGGAACAACAATAAATTTCAACTTTTTGTTAAACTTCTTGGACTATTGCACTATTTGACCCGAGTAAGGAAAATACCAATAATCGAGTGTCCCTATTCCTTTAGGATCAATAAACATCAAGGAGAACGCTTGCAAGTGGTATTTGACCATGTGATGCAAAACTTTCAAAGCGAAATTAAACTGGAACATATTGCAGAAAAGATTCACATGAGCAAGAACGCCTTTTGTAGGTTTTTTAAACAAAGGACCAATAAAACCTTTTTCCAGTTTGTGGCGGAAATTAGAATTCAACATGCCTGTGAGCTGATCCGGGAACAACCTGAGGCATCCATTTTGGAGATCGCCACCCAAGCTGGGTATAATACGCTGTCCAATTTTAATCGTCAGTTCAAGGCCATCAATCGCATGAATCCAACGAATTATCGCAATAAATTGGGCCGTACTGTTTGATACGTAATCGCTATTTTTGACCTAATTAAAATTCCCGAAATGAAAAAATTACTTCTCCTTATTACCGCCATCATTTTTTCATGCAATTCCTCACAAAAGACGGTCGTAGAAGTAGCAAGACCCTTAGAATCCGATACCGATCCGGTTGCCTTTGCATCCACCATTACCGAAGAAGAGCTTAAGGAACATTTGTATACTTATGCTTCTGATGAATTTCAGGGAAGGGAAACGGGAAAGCCCGGCCAGAAAAAAGCCGTGGAATATATTAAAGCTGAATACAAGTCTTTGGGTATTCCCGCACTAAAATCTGATGGGGACTATTTCCAAAAAGTGGCCCTGTCCATAAGTAATGTGCCGGTAGGTAAAATCATGATTAATGAAAAGCCCTTTCAACAAGGCGAAGATTTCCTTACGTTCTCAAAAGCTGAAGGGCAATTAAATAATTTAGTTTATGTAGGGTATGGCATTGAGGAGGGAGAATACTCAGACTATTCCAATTTAGATGTCAAAGACAAAGTGGTGCTCATGAAATCTGGAGAACCAAAAAATGAAGACGGTAGTTATATAATTTCCGGGAGTGATGAAAAGTCGGTATGGAGCAATATGTCGGAATCCATTGGTAAACGTGTTGAACTCGCCACTAAAAAAGGAGCTAAAGGAGTATTGTATTATGACCCCGATAATTTTTCAAGATATAAGCGCTATTACCAATTTATGAAGAACAATAACAGTGGGAGAATGCAGTTAACAGCTGAAACCACTAAAAATTTTCTTATCCTTTTAAAGGATAAGATGGTTAAGGAACTTTACCCTGAACTTAAAGATGTAAGTGCGCCAACCCTACTTCCTGCAAAAATAGATTTGCAAGTAGCGAGTGCCGACACCCAAATAGATTCTGAAAATGTGGCAGCGTTTCTAAAAGGGTCAGAACTACCAAATGAGTACGTAGTGATTTCCTCCCATCTTGATCATATTGGCGTTACAGAGGATGGACAGGTCAATAATGGTGCCGATGACGATGGTTCCGGAACGGTGGCCATGCTGGAAATTGCGGAGGCATTTAAACGTGCGGCAGACAAGGGTATGGGGCCTAAAAGGTCTATTGTTTTTTTACATGTAACAGGTGAAGAGAAGGGGTTACTTGGTTCTAAATATTACACAGACTTTGAGCCTTTGGCACCTCTTGAAAGTACGGTAGCCAATCTCAATATTGATATGATTGGAAGGATTGATCCCAAACGTCAGGGAGATAGAAATTATGTTTATTTAATTGGATCTGACAAATTGAGCACGGAACTTCATGAACTTTCAGAAACGGTAAATACCACATACACCAATTTAGAACTGGATTATGCGTATAATGATGAAAATGACCCCAATCGATTTTATTATAGGAGCGATCATTACAATTTTGCAAAGAATAACATTCCTATCATATTTTATTTTAACGGTACCCATGATGATTATCATCGACCCGGCGATACACCGGACAAAATCAATTATGATTTATTAAAACACCGTTCACAGCTTATTTTTCATACCGCTTGGGAAGTGGCCAATAAAGAAGATCGCTTAATCGTGGATAAGGCTTCGAAATAGCCTAAATGAAAAAATCCCAACCGAAAAAAGGTCAGGATCTCATCAAATACCAAGGGTGGAAGACCGGGTTCGAACCGGCGACCTCTTGAACCACAATCAAGCGCTCTAACCAACTGAGCTACAACCACCATTTTTAGCGGTGGCAAAGGTACTTTTTTTTAATATAACCTACCAAATAAAAATAAAATCGCTCGCAATAAATTTGAAAAAACGATTGTAGGTTGTACCTTATTCAGAACAACCTGTTTATCCTTTTGCTGTTGCAGCCCTTCCATTTTCGCCATAACAAGCAAAGAATCCTAGCGTACCAAAGGATGTTGGTAACCATGGCCATGCTTTTTTTCTTTGGTAATGCCCACTCGCAAAAAAAGTTGACGGACAGTTTAATACAAAAAAGAAGCTACTTAGAAAGCCGTCCAGGATTCATAGCAACGGACACCAGTTATATTAAAGTACTTTATAATTTGGGAAGAAGTTACATCTACCAAATACCGGATAGCACAAAAAACATTTCCGAGAGGGTATTACAGCTCAGTGAACAAGCCAAGTTTGACAAGGGTATTGCCGGCGGAAAAATGGGACTGGGCCTATTTTACATCCTCAAAGGTGAATTTGATAAAGGTTTTCAACATACTGATGATGCTTCACAATTGGCCGAAAGCTTACATGCTGATACCATTCTTTTAAAGTGTTTTAATGCAAAGGCCATGGGGCAATTTATGAAAGGTAATTATCCACAAGCCTATTTGGAGTGTAAAGCAGGGGAAAACTTTGCCAAAAAAGTGGGTAATTTAGAAATGCAAGTGTTCTTCAAGATGAACCTTGCCACCTGCTTTGCTATTTTAAAAGATCATAAGCGCGCCCTACCCTACTACCAAGAAGCATTACAGATTGTCAATCAGACCAATGATGAACCCCAAAAAGCTCAAATAGAGAGTAATATGGGGTATATGTACCTCTATATGGGGGATTACCAAAAAGCCAAGTATTATTGTGAAAAGGCCATTGAGGTACTCAACCGGGAAAAATACCAGGCCTGGGAATCATTTGCCTGGTCGGTCTTAGGAGAGGTGGCCATTAGGGAAGGGAACTATGATATGGCCCTGGATTATTTTTCAAAATCAGAAGCACTATTGGTGTCCCTGGAGGATATGCAGCGTAAAGTAGAGACCTATCAAGGTATTGCCAATGCGCACTACTGGAAGGGAGATATTGAGAAAAGCTTGGACTACGCAAAGATGGCAGAAAGCATTTCAAAAGATATCAACTATCATGGAGGTATTGTAAAATCTTCTGAACTACTCCATAAGCTCTATATCGCCAAGGATAAACCTAAACGAGCCTTGGAGTACTTAAGTGTCGCAAGGCACTTATCTGATTCTATTTTGGAATCGGAAAATAAGACCAAGTTTTTAATGCTAGAAACCCAGGCCCAATTTAATCGTGAAAAAGAACTGACAAAGTTTGAAAGTGAAAAAAAACTTGCGAAACAAAAAACCATAACCTACATTTCCGTCATTCTTCTAATAGCACTTTTGACCATTATACTGTTAATAAGAAAGAATGCCATAAATCAAAAGAAAGTAAATCTCTCCCTAAAGGAACTCAACAATACGAAAGACAAATTATTCTCTATCATCGGTCATGATTTAAGGGCTCCAATCAGCACGTTACAAGAATTACTTGAACTATATACTTCTAAGGAAATTTCCGAGAAAGAAATAGCGCAACTAGCCCCTAAGTTGAAACAGAACGTAGATCATAGTTCCTTCACGTTGAACAATCTGCTGTTCTGGGCAAAAACTCAAATGAATGGCCTTACCATTGAGGCTAAACCCATTCGAATTAAAGAGCACGCCCACACCGTTTGCGCTATGTATGGCGCAGGGATCAAATCAAAAGAAATTCATATTCAATGTGATATTGACAGGGAAGCAACCCTTATGATAGACCCTACCCACTTTATGATCATTTTACAAAACGTTATTTCCAATGCCATTAAGTATACCAATAAGGGGGGGACTATACTTTTTAATTGTAAAAAATATCGTTCCGATAGAATTCAAATCTCAATTTGTGATTCTGGAATAGGCATGGACCCATCGACCATAAATACCATCATGGATAATCAAACGGTGAAGTCATCGGTTGGGACGATGAACGAAAAAGGAACAGGTATAGGTCTACAAATTGTTCGTAAGCTGGTCAAAATTAACAATGGATACATGGAAATGAAAAGTAAGCCCAATGGCGGTACCTGCGTTTTTTTAAACTTTCAAAGAACGTAAGTCATGTATCGAAGAAATAAAAATCCATCATTTTCCAAACAACCAAAGGGAATCGTCCCCAGTCTTATTTGGATCATTTTGGTGTTTATTTCATCACTTTTCAATTTCTCCTACACACAAGACATGGATAAGGACAGTCTTTTGGCGGAATATAAGGAGAAGGACATTCTTACTTATTCAAAGGAAAATATTCGACTTCTTAACAGGCTAGCTGAAAGTTATCGCTTTAGAAATCCAGATAGTCTCCTGTTATTTACAAAGCAATTGAATGCCTTAAGCAAAAAAAATAAAGATCTTATTGGAATTACCCTAGGAAGCATACGAGAAGGCAACTATTACTCAGATATTGGCAACCATAAAAATGCGTTTGAAAAATATTCTGAGGCGGAAGAATTACTGCTGAACATAGGTGATCCCGAGTTAAAAGTGGAATTGTACACCCAATTGACCATTGAGTCTTTTTTTGTAGGACGGCTAGATAAAACCTTGGAATCCGCCTATCGGGGCATGGATGTTTCCCAGAAAAATAATTTCATACGGCATGAGGCACGATTACGGCACATATTGGGTTTTGTTTACACACAAAACAGGCTTTATGAAGAGGCAGAAGAAGAGTTGATAAAAGCAATAAACCTTTGGGAGAAAACGAGTGATTCCCTTAGTCTCTATGGTTCAAGGTCAAATTTAGCACGTAATTCCGTTTTATCCGGGGATATTAAAAAGGCCAGAGAATTCTTTGAGGGCAATATTCCTTTTTTTAACGAATTGAATGAGACGCTTTGGTTAGCAAGAAGTTATATGGTCCAGAGTCATATCCAACTAGAGGAAAATGACTTAAATAAGGCCCTGAACAGCAATAAAAAATATGATAGCTTACTTCGTAAATTAAAAAACCCCAGGGATAGGATTTTGACATATAACCTATTTTCAAAGCTCTATTTTCTTACCCAGGAACATGATAAGGCAAGACAATATGCGGACAGTACCCTTTATTATGCCCTTCAACTAAAAGATTCCGTTGAATTATTAAACGGCTATGAATCACTTTTCAAGATGGCCATTGAAAGGTCCGATTATGATGAAGCGGTAACGTATTCCAGTTTGGCGCTGCCCATTAAAGAAGTATTGGATAAAAGGTTTAGGGAGAATAATCTCAAAATTTTAAGGACCAAAATTGAATTGGAATATGGGCAGGTGGAAAAAGAATTGATGGATAGCACAAGATTGATGCAACAGCAAAGAATTACCATCATTGTAATTCTCTTATTGGGTATTTTATTGATTATTCTTTTCTTGACACGAAAAATCGCTCATAAGCGCAGAATGGTCAACGCGGAACTGTTTGAAATAAGCGAGACAAAAAACAAGCTCTTTTCCATTATTGGACATGATTTAAAATCACCCATTGCTACTTTGCAAGAACTCTTGGAACTATATGATTCCCAAACAATTTCAGAAAAGGAAATTTCAAAAATGTTGCCGAGACTAAAGGAAAATGTGGACCACAGCGCTTTCACACTCAACAACTTACTGTTTTGGGCAAGGACACAGATGAATGGCCTAAAATCCAATCCGACCTCCGTTTCGATCAAGACAAAGGCAATGATGGTATTTGAATTATATCATACTAGACTGGATAAAAAGAATATTACCATTCAATGTAAAATTCCCAAAGATCTTATGGTTCAAGTGGATAGTGCCCACTTAGAAATAATTCTGAGGAATATTATCTCAAATGCCATTAAATTTACCAAGGACAAAGGGCAAATTACCTTTAAATCCCAAGAAAAAAATGGGATTGCCGAAATATCCATCTGTGACAATGGAATAGGTATGGCTAAGGCTACCATACATCAATTATTAAAAAATGACCCTATTGAGCCAAAAGAAGGCACTCACAAGGAAAAAGGGACAGGCCTTGGTCTTCAAATTTCAAAAGAACTTATTGCCATAAATAAAGGAGAACTGAATATAGAAAGTAGATTGGGAGAGGGAAGTTGTTTTTACATTTCATTTCATACTACCCCTCAAAACTAGGCGTTTTTATCGTTGAAATGCATCTTTTTCACGGCAAAACACACAAAAACCAGTACTTCACAACAATTTTTATTCATTAAAAAAAAACGGCATTACTTTCACCCAAGATAAAATAGTGATGCCCAAACACTTAACCTACAAGGCACTACCTCTTATTCCAAAACGAAATACAACGTTATTTTTGTTGTTGGTAATATCTTTATTCTTTGGTTCCCATGATATAAGGGGACAAAGGACCTTACGCGATAGCCTTAGAAATAAAATAGAACTCTTAAAAAAAGGGAAGGACCATCAAAGTAATCCCAAATACATTGACTTACTCAACGAACTGGCCAATAAATATAGATTTGTAAAGGAGGATAGTTTATTATACTTAACCAAAAGGGCGTTAGCACTCAGTAGAACAAACAATTATGCATTTGGTGAGTGTAAAGCAATGTACAACTTAGGTGGGTATCATTCGGATAATGGTAAAAATCAAAAGGCCATTTCCTACTATTCGCAAGCCTTGAAATTAGCAGATTCATTGCAAAAGAAAGA
>JBCBZA010000272.1:0-2683 GCA_039815575.1 Bacteroidota bacterium
CTTCTTTTTGTTTTTTTTCTTGTTACCGCTTGCTCAAGAAATGAAGAGTACCTTTTAATTGGATTAAACCAAGAGAAGACAGGGATATATTTCTCCAATACCCTGAAGAATTCTCCAAGTCTGAACATTTTGAACTACCTCTATTATTATAACGGTGCCGGAGTGGTTGCTGCCGACTTTAACAATGATGGTTATATCGATTTATTTTTTTCCGGAAATCAGGTTCAAGATGAACTATACATCAACCAAGGGAATCTTTCATTTAAGCCCACCACTACCATTTCAGGGATGGTGCCCACCTCAAGCTGGTCCACTGGTGCTACCCATGTTGATATTAATAACGACGGCCTTTTGGACATTTATATCTGCAAGGTTTCCGGATATCATCACCTAACAGGAAAAAACCTTCTCTATGTCAATCAAGGTACGGATGCGGAAGGCGTACCTATATTTAAAGAGGTGGCCGCCGAATATGGTTTGGATTTTTCGGGAATGAGTACGCACGCTGCCTTTTTTGATTACGACTTGGACGGCGATATGGATATGTATCTCTTAAACCACTCCGTTCACCCCAATCGTAACTATGGGCAAGGTAAACTCCGTCAAGGCTATCATCCTCAATTTGGGGATATTCTTTTTAGGAATAATAATGGACATTTTGAGGATGTGAGTGAAGAAGCAGGAATATTTCAGGGCAAAATAGGTTACGGGTTGGGGATAAGCATAGCTGATGTAAACAATGATAGCTACCCCGATATTTATGTAGGAAATGACTTCTTCGAAAATGATTATCTCTACATCAATCAGAAAGATGGACGTTTTAAGGAAATCATTTCTAACGACAATATGAAACTGGGACATACCACTCATTTTTCCATGGGCAATACCATTGCAGACCTTAATAATGATGGCCTTTCCGATATTGTTTCACTGGATATGCTCCCAGAAAATTTAGAGACCTATAAATCTTCTGGTTTGGAATATGCCTATCCCATTTATCGTCAATACCTGAATAAAGGATACAGTCCCCAATACATGCAGAACACCTTCCATGTGAATATTGATGGTCAAAACTTTTCAGAAATCGCGTATTTGAGTGGAATTGCTGCCACAGAATGGTCATGGGGAGTACTACCCCTAGATTTAGATAACGACGGTTATAAGGACCTTTTTATCTCCAATGGCATAGTAGGAGCCACTAATGACATGGATTACATGAATTTTATTGCCAATGAGGACATCCAAAGGAGAATCGACAATGGATTGCATCAAAACGACCTGCCAATGGTACAAGAAATTCCACAGAAAAAAGTTCCGAATTATGTATTTCGAAATAGGGGGAATCTAACCTTTGAAAATGTTTCCTCATACTGGATAAAATCTACCCCTACCTTTAGCAATGGAAGTGTTTATGCTGATTTTGATAATGATGGCGATTTGGATTTGGTCATTAATACAATTAATGAACCCGTCATCTTTTTGGAAAATACCTCGCTTGGAACCAATTCCATAACCCTAAAATTTAATGGCCCCGAAAATAATTTATTTGGGATTGGAGCCAAAGTCATCCTTTATAGCTCGGAGATGCAGGTCCAAGAAAATTTTCCAACCAAAGGATATTTATCTACCGTTCCTCCAGAATTGTATTTTGGATTGGGTAAAGATTCCATCATTGATTCCCTAAAGGTCAAATGGCCAGATGGTAAAATTCAGTCGCTAAGGGATATAAAGGCCAATCAGACCATCGTCTTTAATCATAGGGAAGCGATTGCCGAAAATAACAAAACCCAATCCTACAAAAATCGTTTTGTCGTTATAGATTCAGTCATTCCTTTCGCTCACAACGAAAATATTTCATTGGATTTTGATCGAGAACCTTTGGTTCCATTTTCCAGCTCCAATGAAGGTCCATCCGTGGCCATAAATGATATCAATAATGATAATAGGCAAGATATTTTTATTGGTGGAGCTAAACGACAATCCAGTCGATTATTTGTCCAGCAATCCGATGGTAATTTTGTGCCGGTTCAAAATAGCTTATTTGAAAAAAACAACATAAAAGAAACCACCTGTAGCCACTTTTTTGATGCTAACGGTGACGGCTGGCAAGACCTTGTTGTAGGATATGGCGGAAATGAATTCGCTGTAGGTCAAAATGTTAGACCCCAGCTTTATATCAATCACAATGGAATATTAGAGGTTCATGAAAATGCCTTTAACCCATCGATTGAGGGTAATCTGGCTTCAATAAAGACCACAGATTTTGACGAAGATGGGGACTTGGATTTAATCTTAATAGCCGATCGGAAACCAGGAAACTTTGGGGAAACCCCAGAAAGTTTTGTCTTATTTAATAACGGAAAAGGGTATTTTGAAGACGTCACTCCCATATTTGCCCCTGATTTTAGGTCTTTGGGCAATTTAAAAGATATTGAAATCCTTGATCTTAACGCCGATGGCAAAAAAGATGTTATAGCCATTGGACATTGGATTCCTATTTCCATCTTTCTAAATAACGGGAAGCAACTGCAACTTCAAAAAAACAGTAGCCTGGAGCAAACCCAGGGTTGGTGGAACAGCATTGAAATGGCTGATTTTGATAACGATGGGGATTTGGATATGATGTGCGGTAATTGGGGGTTGAACACAAAGTTCAATGCATCTGTAAAAAAACCAATAACCC
>JBCBZA010000081.1:0-17109 GCA_039815575.1 Bacteroidota bacterium
CGATGATATACAACTCCAAACACTAAACCCTGTTTTATCCTTTATTAAGGACGCTTATTTTCATGATAAATTTAGCGTATATGTGCTATTTTTTAACATTTAAATCATACATCCATAATATGCCAAGACTTTATGATATAGGATGGGTCAAATGTTAAAGAACTAACAATAATATAACTAATTGACAAAATAATACAAGTTCAGTGTTATAACAATATATAATTTTATCACTTACTCTAGCGGCATTGCATCTCTTTGCAACAACCACCAGAAGAATTAACATAACTTAATTAAACTACATGATTATGAAACAATCGAATGAAATTGGCCTTTTCCGCTTGAAGGGAAAGACCAGCGAAAGATTGTCAAAAGCATTCCGAAGTGGAATTTTGGCAGTACTCCTGGTTTTTGGTTTTCAAGCTGTACAGGCAAAAAATCCCTCCATTGATTATGGGATTGACGAATTGCAGACCACGATTTCCGGTACGGTTACCGATTCCGATGGGGCAGCTCTTCCAGGTGCCAATGTAGTGGTGAAAGGGACCACAAATGGAACACAAACCGATTTTGATGGGAACTATACTATTGAGGCAGCATCAGATGCCGTATTGGTATTTAGTTATATTGGTTTTGCCACACAGGAAATTCCGGTGAACGGACAAACCTCAATCAGTGTACAAATGACAGAGGATGCCAACAAGCTTGATGAAGTGGTCATCGTTGGTTACCAAGCGCAGACGCGAGGAGACCTAACAGGTGCCGTCGCTTCGGTAGATATATCCGAAGCCACAAAACAACCCTTGGTGAACGTTGCAGAGGCTTTAGAAGGTAGGGCTACTGGTGTCAACGTAGTCAATAATGGTGCCCCAGGTAGTACTCCCGTGGTACGTATTCGTGGCTTGGGAACACCAAACAATAACAACCCCTTATATATTATTGATGGAGCCCAAACCACAGATGGTGGTGTCTTGAACACCATTAATCCTCAGGATATTGCCCAAATCAATGTGCTTAAGGATGGCGCGGCTTCCATATATGGGGCGCGGGCTTCCAATGGTGTAATTATAATTACTACCAAAAGCGGAAGTTACAATCAGAATAAATTAAGTGTCAATGTAGATGTTTCTACCGGTTTTAGTCGTGCAACAAGATTACCCGATATCTTGACTGCCGAGCAATTAGGAGGTGTTCTTTTTGAAAGTCTGACTAACGACGCCATACAAAATGGAACTGATCCCGCTGCAATAAGCCATCCCCAATTTTTTCCAAGTGGTGGAGCTCCTACCGTTCCATCAACGCTATTGGGTGCGCCTGTACCCACAACCGTGAATGGCCAGGCGGGAACAAACTTTTTAGATGAAATTTTTAATTCTGCAAGTACCCAAAATGTAAGTATAACCATGTCTGATGGTGGTGAAAATTCTAAGTTTTCCGCAACTCTCGGCTATCTTGACAGAGGAGGTATCCAATTGGAAACAGGATTTAAAAGAGGGCAAGCGCGACTTAATTCGGAATTTAAAATCGGGAAGCGAATCACAATTGGGCAACACGCCAATGTCTCTTTCAGTAATAATCAGAACTTTCAGGGTAATAGGACCCAGCTCGCTATGAGATTAAGTCCTTTGGTACCGGTAAGGGATGACAACGGTTTCTTTGCTGGAACGTTTTCCAATGCCCTCGGTCTATCCAATGCCACAAATCCGGTTGCAGACCTCATACGCTCTAGTGATGACTTTTTAAAGCAAACCAGGATAATTGGGGATGTATATGCAAGCCTACAAATTGCCGATGGCTTAACAGCCAAAACAGTAATAGGTGGGGATATCAACCTTCTTAATACAAGGACATTCCTAGCATTAAATCCAGAACACTCGGAAGCCCGTGGTACTAACACACTTACTGAGAGAAACCAGCAAACCTATAATTGGACATGGACCAACACCTTGAATTATATCAAAAATTTCGGAGAGCATTCGATAAATGTATTGGTTGGTTTGGAAGCCCTTCAAAATACAGGTAAAGGCTTGCAAGTTGCTGCCACAGGTTTTATTAATGAAACGCCCGATTTTTATTTATTAAGTAATGCATCGGGAAGTCCAATTGTTGATCCAAATAACACCTTTGACTTTGAAAATACGTTGTCTTCTGTTTTCGGCTCCGTGAACTATTCGTATGCTGACAAATATTTATTTAGTGCCACAGTACGTAGGGACCGCTCTTCTAGATTCCTCGGAGATAATGGTACGGGTGTCTTTCCTGCTTTTAGTGGAGGTTGGGTCGTAAGTAACGAAGATTTTTTTCCACAGGATGGATTTATCAACAGGTTAAAAGTGAAAGCCTCATGGGGGCAATTAGGTAATCAAGAGCTGCCAGTAAGCAACCCTTCCGCTAATATTTTTAGTTTGAATAATCAAGTAGCAGATTATGCATTTGATGGTGGAAGCACCATATCTTCAGGTGCTTTTTTATCGCTCTTGGGAAATCCTGACCTTACTTGGGAAACCAGTGAAACTTTTAACGTTGGCGCTGAGTTTGGTCTTTTCAACAATGCGCTTTCCTTGGGTATAGAATATTATCGAATCACTACTGAAGATTTAATTGTTTCCAATACCAACATTGGTAGTGATACTGGGGCAGATGCTACAGCACCATTTGTCAATTCGGGTAATGTGGAAAATAGCGGATTTGATATAAGCGCTTCTTTTCAAACCAATTTTTCTAAAGATTTTTCATTTGGAGCCGATTTAAATATTTCAACACTTACCAATGAAGTAACCGACCTTTTAAGTCCATTAATTGGGAGTACGTCTTTCAGAAATGGCGCTATAACCAGAACTGAAGTTGGAATGCCAATCTCTTCCTTTTTTGGAAGAGTAGTTGATGGCATCTATAGAAGTGAGGCGGAAGTAAGTGCGGGTCCAGATCAAGGATTTGCTACCCCAGCAGAAGGCGTTGGACGACTTCGATATGTTGACCTAAGCGGAGATGGGGTTATTAATGACGATGACCTAACATTTATTGGTAATCCACATCCAGATGTCATTTTAGGTTTGAACTTGAATGCCACCTACAAGAATTGGGATTTCTCTGCCTTTTTTAGTGGAACTCTTGGAAATGATGTGTATAATTTTGATAAAATATTTACTGATTTTGCCACCTTCCCCAATGGAAATAGAAGCACAAGGGTTTTGGATGCTTTCAACGCGACTACCAATCCAAACGGATCGCAACCCGCATTGAGTTTTAGTGTTCAGAATGGAGAAATAAATCCAAGTTCTTTCCTTGTTGAAGATGGTTCATTCGTAAGACTAAAAAACGTAGTGATTGGATACACGTTACCTAATCAACTGACCGACAAGTGGGGGATATCCAGTTTGCGTATTTATGCAAATGCTAGTAACTTGTTTACTATTACAGGTTATGATGGTATTGATCCTGAAATACCTCCATTTAGCGGTGCCAATTCAGCATTGACTATCGGGGTTGACACGAACAATTTCCCTCTTGCTCAAATTTTCCTTTTTGGAGTTAATTTAAAAATTTAAAAAAAATGAAAAAGAAATTAATTTGTTTAAGTTTAATTTTGTTGGGGTTTGTCGTCTCATGTGGCGATGAATTTGCAGAAACTCCAGCTGTCGGAGCGTTAAGTCCGGAAAATTTAGTCAATCCGCAAGGAGTGGATTTACTTTTGACTGCTACCTATTCCCTTTTGGACGGGTGGCGAAATGGGATTCAAGGAAACCAATTTGCAGTAAGTGGCGATAATTGGTGGTTTGATGTAATCGCAGATGATGCCCATAAGGGTAGTACTGATAGTGATCAAGGTGATTTAGAATTAATAGAAGAGAACGATTGGCAAACTAGCAATGGTTATTTTAGGGCCAAGTTCACCTCTTTGTATGCTGGGGTCAACAGGGCAAATGCTGTGCTTTCCGTAATCAACGGAATTGATTTGAGTGCACTCCAACCAAGCGAAGCAGAAGCCATTGTAGATCAGGAGGCCGAAGCTAGATTTCTTAGGGCACATTACTATTTTTCTCTGACCAAAATCTTTGGAAATGTTGCCATTATCAGTGTTGAAAACTATGATGCTCAAGAATTTAACCAGCCGAACAATGGCCCTGCTTGGGAACAGATTGAAGCTGATTTTCAGTTTGCTGTAGAAAATTTACCAGCAACTAGGGCAGAACAATCTGAGGCAGGAAGACCAACAGCTATTGTTGCAAGAGCCTATTTGGGTAAAGCCCATTTATACCAATCTGATTGGGCCAATGCGCTTACGGAACTTAATGCAGTAATCAATAGTGGCGAATTTGCACTCAATCCAAACTTTCTGGACAATTTTACCGCAGCAGGTGAAAATGGTGCTGAGTCTGTATTTGCCATTCAATTTGCCGCTGATGGAGGGCAATCCTTTAATGGAAATAGGGGAGGTACATTGAATTTTCCCGGCGGTCCACCGATTGGTGATGGAGGAACATGTTGTGGTTTCTATCAGCCCAGTCAGGACCTTGCCAACGCTTTTAAGGTTGACGGCGACGGGCTACCTCTTTTTGATACTTTCAACGATTCTGATTTTTCCAGTGATTACGGCATTGCATCAGATGCTGCTTTTGCGCCAGACACCACAACTCCTGTAGATCCAAGATTAGATTATACTGTTGGACGAAGGGGGATAGATTATAATGGATTTGGTCCGCATGTAGGAGCTGATTGGATACGGGCTACTTTCGCTGACTTCTCGGGTCCCTATTTACCAAAGAAGAATGTTTATCAGGCAAATGAATTAGGTTCAAATCAGGGAACTGGAGCATGGGGCCAGCAACATTCTGGGGTCAATTACAATATTATAAGATACTCGGATGTATTATTGATGGCTGCCGAAGCAGCGGTAGAAACAGGAGACCTTGCAACCGCCTTGAATTATGTCAACCAAGTCAGGGAAAGAGCAGCAAATACACCTCTTGTGCAGGCTATAGATGGAAGTGGGCCGGCTGCTAACTACCAAATTGGTGTTTACGCCTCCTTTCCGGATGCAGGTTTTGCCAGACAAGCGGTTCGCTTTGAGAGACGTGTCGAGTTGGGTATGGAAGGACATCGCCTTTTCGATTTAAGAAGGTGGAACGTTTCATCACAGGTGCTTACTGAGTACTATGCCAATGAAGGGCGGGCGATTCCTCCTTTTGGTGCTTCGGTAGGGGCCTATAACACAAGACAGGACCTTCTCCCAATTCCGCTTGATGCAATTGGTCTCAGTGGTGGCGCACTAACACAAAACCCAGGCTATTAAAAATAAGTTTAGTTGAGTTTTTAGTTTAAGTTTAGCTAAAACAAACAGGGCATTTAACAGTGCCCTGTTTTTTATTTTATTGCTATGAACCTTACCTTTAAACTTCCAAAATTTCTATGATAATGCGCTGTCTTTGGAATGGTTTTATACTCCTATCTATCTATCTAACTTTTATGGCCTGTTCCCAACCTGAAAATAAATCGGCCACCGCTCCTATTTTTAAAGAATTAACCCCGGAACAGACGGGAGTGGACTTTGCAAATACGCTAACTGAAAATGATTCCCTAAACTATTTTACGTACGCCTATATTTATATGGGAGGTGGTATTTCTACAGGGGATATCAATAATGATGGACTTCCTGATTTATTTTTTACTGGCAATATGGTTCCCAATAGACTGTATCTGAATAAGGGAAATCTCGAGTTCGAAGATATTAGTACGTCCGCAGGAATAGCCGGTGACCATCGCTGGTATACCGGTACGACCATGGTGGATATCAACAATGATGGCTATTTGGATATTTATTGTTCCGTAGGAGGGAAATTTGGTCCTAAAGAAAATCAACTTTTTATCAATAATGGGGACCATACATTTACGGAGCAAGCCAAGAAGTATGGCATAGCTGATTCCAGTAATAGCGTCCAAGCTACCTTTTTTGATTATGATTTGGATGGCGATTTGGATTTATACGTGGCTAACTATCCCCCTACTCCTTTCAATGCCCCAAATTACTTTTATCGACTAAAACAAGTGAGTCCAAAGCCTTTGGAGACCGATAGATTATTTAAAAACGAGGGGGATATGTTTACCGATGTAACGGAAGAAGCGGGACTTAAAACTTTTGGGCTTTCCCTTAGCGCCACCGTAGCGGATTTAAATAAAGATGGATGGCCCGATCTATATGTATCCAACGACTTCAGTACTCCAGATTATCTTTTTATGAACAACAAGGACGGGACGTTTTCTGAAGTGGTCAAAGAGTCCACTAAAAACACTTCGTTTTATGGCATGGGTGTGGATATTGCCGATTTCAACAATGATGCCCTTCCTGATATTTTACAAGTGGACATGACGGCACAAATTAATCGACGTTCAAAAGCAAACATGGCCAGCATGAACCCCGATTTATTCTGGAGTACCGTGAATGCTGGATTTCATTACCAGTACATGCAGAACAGTCTACAGATGAACAATGGAAATCTTTTGGATACCCTTCCCGATTTTAGCAATGTTTCCCGATTGGCCGGTGTATCCTCTACAGATTGGAGCTGGGGGCCACTATTTGCAGATTTGGATAATGACGGCTGGAAAGACATTTTCATCTCCAATGGGACTCGTCGTGAAATCAATAATCGGGACTTTTTCCTTGAAATTGAGAAAAAAGGAATTAACAAAGACAGTACACTTCAAAAGACACTACAAATTCCATCGGAAAAAATTGATAATTATGCCTTAAGAAATCAAGGCGACCTCACTTTTAAGAGGATGAATAAGGAATGGGGCATTGAACACAAAGGGTTTTCCAATGGTTCGGTGTATGTGGATCTGGATAATGATGGTGATTTGGAAATCGTAACGAACAATATTGATGATGAAGCCACCATTTTTGAAAATACAAGCACAAAGAATTCCAATTATTTAGCACTTAAGTTCGCAGGCCCCTCACAAAACAAAAATGGGCTGGGCACCAAGGTAATGCTATATCACGACGGAAAATCCCAATATCAAGAACTAACGCTTACACGGGGATTTCAATCTTCCGTAGCCCCGCAAATGCATTTTGGTCTGGGCAAAGCAGCCATTGTAGATTCCATACAAGTGGTTTGGCCCAACCTAAAGCAACAAGTTTTAAAGCAGGTAACAATAAATCAACTATTGACCCTAGATTACGAAAAAGCAAGTGAAACTACTGCGAATGGTGAAGAAAAAACCCAACCCAAGATTTTTTCTACAGAAAAGGATAGTACGATTATTGTAGAACATTTTTATCAGGACAATAATTACGACGACTTTTTCAAAGAAATCCTTTTGCCCCATCAAACCTCACGATTTGGACCAAATATTGCAGTCGGGGATTTGGATAATAATGGACTTGAAGACTTGGTTATTGGAGGCGCATATGGATTTACGACAGCCATTTATATGCAAACTGACAAGGGTTTCAAGGAAAGAGAAAATCAACTGCCCTTTGAAATAGATAAGATATCAGAAGATATGGGTATTCATATTTTTGACGCTGAAGGTGATGGGGACAATGACATTTACATCGCAAGTGGGGGAAATGAATATGAACCCAATGCCAAAGAATTGCAGGACCGCCTGTATTTGAACGATGGAAAAGGAAATTTTACCAAAACTAAGGAAGCATTACCTATAATGCTCACTAGTAGCGGACGGGTAAGTAGTTATGACTATGACAAGGACGGGGATTTGGACCTCTTTGTTTCTGGAAGGTTGGTCCCGGGCAATTATCCCAGTCCTGCCAATAGCTATCTATTGGAAAACCTAAGTGAAGGCACTACCATAAAGTTTGTAAATGCCACCCCAAAAGTTGCCCCCTTCTTAGAAGAAATAGGAATGGTAACGGACGCCAGTTGGACGGATATCGACCAGGACGGATGGGCAGATTTAGTGCTCACTGGAGAATGGATGCCGATTACCGTATTAAAAAATGACAGTGGTTATTTTATGGACATTACCGCTAAAGTAGGTCTTGAAAATTCACGAGGTTGGTGGTTCAGTATTCGGTCAGGGGATTTTGACAAGGATGGGGACTTGGATTTTATAGTAGGTAACTTGGGGCTCAACTACAAGTATAAAGCAACAGAGGAAGAGACATTTGACATTTATTTCAATGATTTTGACAATAACAACTCAGGCGACATTGTATTGAGTTATTATAATGAAGGGGAAAAATTTCCTTTACGGGGAAGGGAATGTTCCTCGCAGCAGATGCCGGGCATCAAGGAGAAATTCAAAAATTATGAGTCTTTTTCGCAAGCTACTTTGGAAGATGTGTATTCCGAGAAAACCTTGGAAAACTCCCTTCACTATCAGGTAAAATCTTTTGCCAGTGTTTATTTGGAAAACAAGGAGGGTACTTTTAGTATTCACACGCTGCCAAATCCTGCTCAAGTATCCGCAATCAATCAAATCGTGGTTCAGGACTTTAATGCCGATGGTCATTTGGATGCCTTAATTGCCGGAAATTTGCATGCCTCCGAAGTGGAAACGCCCAGAAATGATGCCAGTAATGGACTTCTTCTTACGGGTAATGGTAAAGGGGATTTTACTGCGGTGCCTGCTAGGGAAAGTGGTTTCTATGCACCTGGGGACGTCAAGGACATGCGCAAATTATCCATTCGAGGTAAAGAATACATCACAATCGCAAAAAATTCAGATTATCTGCAGTTTGTTGAAATAGAAAAAGGACAGCCATAGGCTGTCCTTTATCCTGTTACCATAAAGCAACATACAAAATCTAAAGTTTTTACAAATTATCCAGACAAAAATCCAGTAATTCCACTCCTTCCGCAGGGCTGGGGTCTAAGTCCACAACCTGATTGCCATTTGCCGAGGTAACTTGTGCCGAGATTTCTTCATCAAAGTCACCCGAGGTAAAAACAATCGATATAACTTCAGTACCATCGGGCACCTCAAAAGTAAAGCTTGCTGCACTCCCGGTATCAAAAGTAAACTGAGTTGTGGTACCATCAATGGTTACATCAAGACTCGCATTGTTCCACCCATCACCAAAGGAATCCTGCATTTCAATGGACCACGTCCCAGGGGTTGGAGTTGATGGTGGGCATACAATATTTGCCCTATAATTATAGGGTGATGAGAAGAAAGAGCCCCCCGACACATTCCCTGTAGCATCTACATCCGTAAAAGATCGGCCATCAGTTAAATTCACCGCCAATCGAATATTAATTTGATCGCCTCCAGTTACTGAAGCGGGATCATTGGGTACTCCCAAAGCACTCAATGCCTCGCCATATACAATTGAAAATGTTCCCCTTGGCAAACCATTGGGACCTATTTCAAATGAAGAGGCTGGTATATTTGTAAATAAGGTTTCAGAGGTTGTTGTTGTGCCATTATCTTCTGTATTATCTACAAAATTTACAAAGACATCGATATCTGAAAATAATGTGCCATCGGTCACGTCTTGATATTCTGCCGTAATGGTCCAAACCGATGTGGCATCAAAAACATCAAAAACGTTTGGGTCAATGCCAATGGTTCGTATTACGGCTCCACGTGTGGTGGTGGCTACGACCTCATCAGAGATTTTATCATCTTCACTGCATGAGCATATCGTCAATAGTCCCAGCGTAAAGAATAGATAATTTTTAAGATTTTTCATTAGTACGGATTTCATATTCATAATTTTTTTAATTCGCTGGAGGAGCTCCATTGGTATCCCAAAAGACAGGCTGCTCTTGATCGGGTTTTTGGCTAATGTTGGAGTTATTGTTCACCGCATTTGCCGGATAGTACATGGACATTACAAAGCCATCCGGATTCGGTTCAAGATTCGCTTGCAGGGTGGTTGGGAAATTTGTTCTCCTATAAAAATTGTAGGTTTCCACCCCATTTCCGAAATGGGCAATAAAATATTGTTCTCCAAGCACGTCCCATTTACCATCAGCATCGGCCGTATCAAAGTTATTGCCCACCGCATCCCTATAGCTTATTATATCGGCCATAGAGGGTTCAAAAGAGGTGTCGGCCCCAGCTTCCCGTCCTATAAGAAAGGCTTGTACTTTTGCAACCGATTTATCAAGACCGGCAAGCATAAAATCACGCGCTGCTGACTCATCGCCAGCGACCAAGGCCATTTCTGCACGCATAAAATCCACTCCAAAAGCAGTCAACAAATTTGTAATTCCATTTCCACCTGAGCCTGCGGTCGCGTTAATACCAGAAAAAGAATTATCATCAAATTTTCCTCCTACAGGGTACGAACCGTAATTGGCTCTTAAAAGTCCATCCGGCGGAACACCATCGGCATCCCCATGATCACGACCCCAATAGCCATTATCGAGCCAGCAGAACGTAAAGCCAGCATCAATATAATGCTGTGGCGGTGCTTCTAAAGAGCAGCTTAATAGTTCCTCATCAGGCGGGATTTCGGCACCTGGGACTTCAGCAGTTTGTCTATAGAAGTAATACCTAGTCCTTGGGTCACCAGTACTGTCCATGAGACCCATAAACCAATTGGATTGATACTCCCCTGCTCCACCAGCTGTATAATTCAATCCATATCTTGGATGTCTGGCATCAGGTTGGGACGAACTTGTTGCTGGCCAGTTCCATTGAAAGTCATCGGCAGTATCTTGGATGAAGTTACCACTGGCCACAATTTCATTAAAACTTGTTAAAGCGTCTGAATCCACAAGTCGCCGTTGCAAATAAATCTTCATTTTAAGGGTATTGGTCGCCCTTACCCATTTGTCATAATCTCCCCCATAATAAAAATCAACTGCTGGCTCTGTAGTTGCAGTAGCATTAAAATTGTCAATTGCCTCGTCGAGTAGAACCAGCATCGTATCATAAATTTCTGCACCAGGATCTAACTTAGCATTAAAGTTGCCATCAATTCCCTGGAAAATTTCGGTGTAGGGAACATCCCCAAAAAAATCGACCATGCTTATCATCAAATAAGCCTCAATAAACTGGGCTATGGCAATATGATGGATTTGACCGGCTTCTTCGGCCAAGGGAGTCATGGTTCGAATGTCTGCCATGATACCTCTATAGGCATTTATCCACTCATCATCCATATCGCTATCTTGATATACACTTACATAGTTTCTGCCATTCATGTTGACCACCCTGGTCAGTTCCATTCCCAATTCATTGAAACCATCACCAGTAGTATTTCCACCCCCTTGGAAATTATCATTCAAATCAAAGTTGGCATCACCCTCAAACTGACGTACAAAATCTTCCTGTATCGAACTCAGGAAAAAATCGACATTGGCTTGGTCAGGGGTCAAAAAGTTGGGGTCTTCCGTTATGTCCAATTCAACAGTTTCACAAGAGGCCAATGCAAGCATCGCTGTTAGAACCATTGAAACTAAATAGCTATTTCTATTTTTCATTTTTTTCATAGTTTTTATTAAAATGATGCTTTTACACTCATACCAAATCTTCTTGAGCTGGGACCGTTTATAAAGTCAAATCCAAAGCCGTTTCCAACCCCTGTTCCTGAGGTGTTTGGGTCAAAGTTTGCGCCTTTTGGGGTATTGACTGCCCTAAACCAAAGGTTTTGTCCAGATACCGTAAAGGAAAGCGCTCCAAAGGGGGTTCTATCCAAAAATTTCTTGGGCAATGCATACGATAACGACGCTTCTTGCAAGCGTATCGTAGTAGCATCAAACACTTGCAGTTCGCTAGGTCCATTTAATTGGTTGCTGAACCAAAAGGTGGAATTGTTTATCTGCAAGTTGTTCGGATTCCCGTTGGCATCAACTCCAGGTAGTATATAAGTATCTTCCCTATTGTTGGTTTCAGGAATCAAGCCCCTACCTAATAAAGTTGCAATGGTAGACGAGTACACATCTCCACCTTGGGTATAATTCCACTGGAAACCAAGGGTAAAGTTTTTGTAGGAAATACTATTTCTAACATTTGCTACCCAATCAGGGTTTGGATCTCCGATAATCCCATTGTTAGGGTCAGTGACATGAAGCCCGTCCGCACCAACAACGAAATCCCCATTGGTATCCCTTAAGATTCGGGTACCAAAGAAAACTCCCAAAGGCTCACCTTCAATGGCGGCATTACCTAGGTTGGAAAAACCGGAATAGACCACCTGATCCGTATCAAGACCTAAATCGGTCACCGTGGTCTCATAGGCTGTAAAATTAAGGTTGGTACTCCAGAAAAAACCATCCTCTTTGTCTGATCTGAACCATTGTACCCCCAAATCTGCTTCCACACCCTCCGATTCGATTTCACCCACATTGGTGGCCACAACAGTAAACCCACTGGTGGGATCCAAAGGCCTGTCAAGAATCAAATCATTCGTATTTCTTTGATAAATGGAAGCGTCAAAGGTAATTCTGTTGTTCCACCATCTTGATTCAACACCTACTTCAATCTCACGCAGGGTCTCAGGTTGCAAATTGGGATTACCCAATCGTACTCCGGTACTATTGGTCACCACATTGGTTCCCGTACCATCTTGTACATCTTGGGTATCAAGTGCTAAAGTACTGGCTATTGGAAAGGCTGAAGATTCAAAGTTTGCCGATACGCCTATGCCACCGCGAATTTTCAAATAATTCAATACATTTTCAGACTTCAAACCATCGAAGGCCGTAGTTGGTATGAATGATACACTGGCACTTGGGTAAAACTGGGCACGATTGTCTATTGCAAAATTCGATACCCAATCGTTTCGCGCGGCTAGGGTCAAATACAACATATTGTCGTAATCAAAATCGGCCTGGGCGTAAACCCCTACGAGATTTCGTTCTGTAAAATTCTGTATTTCGTTCTGGTTCAAGAAGTTAAAATGCCTAAGAACACCGAAGACTTGTTGTCCATCACTAGACACCCCATTCTGATCAAAAATCTCCCTTCTGGAGGTAGCTCCCACATTGAATGACGTACCTATCTTTTCAGTGATGTCATAACTTCCATTGAGCACTAAATTATGATCCCAAATGGTATTGGTGTTATTCCAAGTATCGTAAAAGCCACTGGCTAGCCTAATATCGCCACTGTTGCTATTTATACCCCCCTTGTTTTGAAAGTTTACATTGTTCTCACTGTAAATGTCTATACCGGCTCTGTAGATTAGGTTTAAATTATCTGAAAAATCATACTGTAAGGATGCTTGGCCAAATACCCTATTGGTCTGCTGCTGGGATTCTGCATTGGCAACGGTCCATAAGGGATGCTGAATAGTATTGTCCTGTCTGTAATACACACTCCCCCCTGTTAACGGGTTTTGAAACGGAAGTCCTTGAATATCAATACTCCTTGGGGTAAACCAAAGATCACCAAATACGGAAGACCCTGTCCCGGTTGCCCCATTTCCTTGGCTCAGGGCAACGGGAGGTGATATAAATCGCGTTCTGGCTAAATTCAAGGTGCCGGCCGCCGTAAACTTATTACTAAGTTGGGCCCTACCCCCAATGGACAATGTATTTCTGGTGACACTATTATTTGGTGTAAATCCATTGTCCTTTAAATGACCATAATTGGCATTATAGGTGACCTTCCCATCGTCAGAAGCACCCCTGATATTCACCGAAGTATTGATGACCGTTCCTTGGTTAAAGAAGTCCCTCACGCTATTGTAAGGTCTCCACTCATAGCGTTGGCCTTGAAACTCAGGAAAAGCTTGGGGGATACCAGTGGCTGGATTGGCCGTAGAATAAGGATGCGCCAATGTTCCCGCATCATCAATATCAGCTTGGTTCCCCCATCCAGCAGCCCCTTCCCTACTAAAACTGGGGCCCCAGTTGCTAAAAAACCATCCAAACGATTGGTCGAACCCATTACCATATTCATTTTGATAATCCGGCAGTGATGCAATCTCATTGAAAAAAATGGAGGAAGTAACCGTTATTTCGGTCTTCTTTGGTCCCGAGGTCGCTGACCCCCCTTTTGTTGTAATTAGAACAACACCATTTCTTCCTTGTGAGCCATATAGTGTTGCAGCTGCCAATCCTTTGAGAACATTTATACTCTCAATGTTATTTGGGTCAAGATCCAAGAACCTGCTGGATCCATTGTTCCCATTTACAAAATCCTGCCTATCACCATTCCTACCTTGTGAATTGGTAGCGGTACTAAAGGGCACACCATCAACAATAAAAAGGGCCTGATTGCTTGAACTAAAAGTAGTCTGACCCCTAATAATTACATTGGTACCGGAGCCCGAAAGCCCACTTTGATTGGTAATCTGCACACCTGATGCCTTACCTTGCAATGCCCTTGCCACATCGCCTTCGGGGCGTTGTTCCAGTTGTTCTTCACCTACTTCGGTAACCGCATAACCAAGGGCTTGCTTTTCCCTTTTTATACCTAGAGCGGTAACAACAACTTCCTCCAGGGCCTGGGCATCTTCTTGCATCACCACATTTATGGTATTGGAAGCCCCAACAAGCACTCTCTCCGCGCTTTGTCCTATATAGGTAAAAAGGAGTGCCTGCCCTTCGGCTACATTAATGGCATAATTTCCGTCAAAGTCGGTTTGGGTACCATTGGTCGTTCCCTCGACTATAATGTTTACCCCGGGCAACGGAACACCCTCTTGGTCAACCACATTTCCGGTGACCGTTTTTTCTTGGGCCTGCAAAAAAGCCGTCATACAAAGCATGGCTACAAATGCCCCAAACAATTTCTTTACATTCATACGAGTTAAAAGTTTTGTTAGTAAAATGAGCTAATGCAACTGAGAAAGGCGGGCGGAAAAGAGAAAATGATAGCTAATTCAAATAATACTTCTAGGAAGTAAACAAAACTTAAATGGAATCTTTTGTTTTTTAGAAGTAAGGCCTCTCACCGCCCTACCTTTACAATTGCATAACAAAACAATCCATTAACAATTAAGGGCACGTACTTTTAAAACGGCTAGAACCCCAAATATAATGGAGCCCATGGGCAAGTACACTTTTTAACAAAATACCCTAGCAGTGGTTTTGTCCATTACATTACTGTATTTCAACTTGAATCAACAAAAGGGGAGGGAATTGGTAAGGATGGTTTGAAATAAAAAATCCCTCACCGTTTACCGATAAGGGGTTGAGTGTTTGTTATTTGGATTAAAAAGTCTTCCAGCCCTAGGAAGCTAGAGGAGGGCTGTGGTAGTTATAGGACGCATTGGTTCTAAAATCATTTGGGCATAGGCCTGTGTCCCTCTTAAAGGCCAAATAAAAACTGTTCTTACTATTAAAACCTACCTCATACATAATTGCTTTAACGCTTAACACGGGATTTGAGACCAGTAGGTGTTTTGCTTCATTGATGCGATAATTATTTAAAAGGGCATAAAAATTCATTGCATAATACGTATTGATAACCTCAGAAACTTTATACCGGTCTTGTTGGATATAATTGGCCAACTCCCCTAGCCCTATTTCATTGTTTCTGTATAATTTATCCCCTTCAAGAGCATGATTGATTTTTTCTTTTATACAAAGTGCCTGTTCTTGGGTCAAACCCGATTTTTTATACTTTTCTTGAATGGATGCCGATACTTTTTCCAAATCACTTTCCTTACCGTACCTCCCGATGAGGTGTTTAAAAAGCTGTTTCATATTGATTGATGTTTTAGGATTGATACTTCAAGTTCACATCAAATCACAGCTTTCTGGTTTTCCCCGATAAGAGTTTACTGCTTACATAACTGGTAAAGAGGAAGGACTAAAATGTAAAATGCAGAAATCCAAAAAAGTGTAATAGTCGAAAAGTCTTCCAAAATAAGACAAGGCACAAGGAATCTTAAATCTATTTCGCATATCTTAAATATTGATCCGAAAAAAAAATGAATTGACCTTAGCTTCACTTTCAACTAAAAACGAATTAAATTTAAAAGTACTTTTCATTAGGTGGATTTAATGGTATCTTTTTTAGGATTTCCATTAAAGCTTTTTACAACCGACCTTCGGTATTCTGAAGGGGTCAACTTTGTTTTTTCCTTAAATATTTTATTGAACGTAACACGATTATTAAATCCAACCTCTAAGGCAACATCTAAAATGGTGAAATTACCTAAGGTATCATGCTTTAGAATTCTCTTTGCTTCCTCTATTCGATAGTTGTTTATGAACTCAAAAAAGTTGCATTTAAAGTATTCATTAATTACTTGAGAGGTATTGTGACGGGTAGTTTCAAGTTTTACGGATAAAGATTCGAGACTTAAATCGCTTTTGGCGTACAACTTTTCTTCGGAAAATAAATGAAGAAGATTATTTCGTAATTCCATGGAATAACTCCGGGTGAGCCCAGATTTTTTGTATTTAATAAAATTGAAGGGATACAATACACTTTTCCCTAAAAAAACACTGGGCTGTATGTAAGCAAAGTAGGTAACCACCCAAACAGGTAACATAATCAATAAACCAATCAAATATTCGTATCTCCCATTTATTTGAAAGAAATCAAAAAACACACCAATGAATATGGATGACATTGCAAAAACATAGACACTAAAGGAAAGGAAAATACAACTCGCCCAAATTTTAATATTCTTTTGAAGCTCATATTTTCTGAACAAGAGATTATAAATAATAATCAAATAAAGCCATAAACAACCTATATAAATAAAACTATATTCAATTGGTACAAAAGCACCGGTTTTCCCAGAATGGATGAGATCAAGTCGCTTCTCAGTGGTCAGAAATAAATATTTATTAGTCGCAAAATAATACACGAGCACTGGGGCCAAATGAACTACATCCTTTATCCGAAACTTTTCAAGACCCAGGGAGTGTTTGAAGTAGAGGTACAAAAGCGGTCCATATAAAAGCCATACCATAGGCTTTAAAGGGCCAAAATAAATAAGGGGTTCTTGATACATTAAATCCTTCCAATGTAAATAATTGAATATCAAATGAAAAGAGAACAATAACATAAAGTAAGAAAACAGCTTGTTTGCATTCTTGTTTTCCCTTTTCATAAAAAAAACAAAGGCCAGTATAAGAGCTTGGAAGGAGCTATATAATACCAATAGTAACAGGATCTCTTTTAGACTCATCCCTGGTTGAATTAATGGTTAAAAGAATGTATTGGAACCTTTTTGGATATTTCTACTCTATAAGTTAAGATTATTTTCCTTTAAAGTCATTTTCC
>JBCBZA010000187.1:0-6911 GCA_039815575.1 Bacteroidota bacterium
CACCTTGCGCAATTCCAGGGGAGGTAACGTACCAAATATTATGGAATCTGCCCAAGATATTGAAGCATTTGGGGCAAATGGAATTACCATTCATCCTAGGCCTGATGAACGGCATATTAGGTACCGGGACGCCAAGGATTTAAAGAATGTGGTAAAAACTGAATTTAACATTGAAGGAAATCCTGTTCCCAAATTTGTTGATTTGGTATTGGAGGTCAAACCCACCCAGGTTACCTTAGTACCAGATGCCGAAAACGCCATTACCTCAAACTCAGGTTGGGACACTGTAAGACACAAGGCTTTTTTGGAAGGTGTAATCAACACTTTTAAGAAGAACGATATTAGGACTTCGATTTTTGTGGATCCGGACCCAAAAATGGTAGAGGGGGCAAAAGCAACGGGTACGGATAGGATTGAATTGTATACCGAAAGTTATGCCGAAGCTTACTCCAAGGGGAACAGAGAGGGGATTATCCCTTTTGTAAAGGCCGCAGAAATGGCTGATTCCTTAGCTATTGGAATAAATGCCGGGCATGATTTAAATCTGGATAATATTCAATTTTTTAAAGAAAACATCCCCAATCTGTTAGAGGTATCCATAGGGCATGCATTGATTTGCGAGTCCATTTATCTGGGTCTTGAAAACGTGGTCAATATGTATCTACATCGATTAAAATGAATACTCTTCTTCATTCCAGTATTTTGGGAGAAGGTACTCCCCTATTCATCCTTCATGGATTTTTGGGCATGTCTGACAATTGGAAAACCCTGGGCAATAAATATGCACAGCGTGGTTTTCAGGTCCACCTAATTGATCAGCGAAATCATGGAAGAAGTTTCCATTCCAAAGATTTCGACTATACATTTTTAGCTCTGGACCTAAAGGACTATATGGATCACCAAGGTTTAAGCAATGCCCATATATTGGGGCACTCCATGGGTGGCAAAACAGCGATGCAATTTGCAGTTACCTATTCGAAAAGCGTGGGAAAATTATTGATTGCCGATATTGCACCCAAATATTACCCGCCCCATCATCAGGAAATCATGAATGCCTTGAAGACCTTAGATTTTACTAAAATCGATAGTCGGTCTGCAGCCGATCAAAAATTGGCTGAATCCCTTGGGGATTTTGGTATTCGGCAATTTCTATTGAAGAATCTGTACTGGGTGGAAAAGGGACAGTTGGGCCTTCGGGTGAACCTTGAGGTGCTTCAAGATAAAATGGAGGAAATAGGCGAAAATATTTCTGGTGCTGATACTTTTAGTGGACCTACCCTATTTTTAAAGGGAAGCCGCTCTGAATACATCCATCAGAATGACACCTCCTCCATTCTAAAACATTTTCCTAATGCAAGCATTGGTACCAATGGGAATGCAGGGCACTGGCTGCATGCCGAAAATCCAAGCGAATTTTTTGACCAATCTTTAAAATTCCTTATTTGATAATTTTTGGCCAATTTTATTATGCATGCATAATTTTTTTAGGGCTTTCGTTGTTCGTGTGATAATTTTCCGCTAGTTTTGGAGGTACTGATTTAACTATAATTTCAACTTGAATTAACGAAAAAAATTACGACATGAAAAAGTTCCTTGCCCTGTTGCCGATTCTTGGGCTAATTTTTATTGGCTGTGAAGAAGACGATCCTTCACTTTTGGACAATGGTATGCAAATGGAAGAACCAGTAGTTGTTACCAGTGGTTCGGCTAATTTTTCAAATTATGTTTCACTCGGCAATTCTTTGACTGCTGGATTTTCAGATGCTGCACTTTTCACTGCCGGACAAGAAGCCTCTTATCCCAACATGTTGGCAGCCCAGTTTGCGCTTGCAGGGGGTGGGGCGTTTAACCAACCATTGATGGCAGATAACCTTGGGGGGCTTACCCTTGGAGGGATGCCAATAGCAGGAAACCGACTTATATTGTCGTTCGCTTCCGGTTCGCCTCTACCAGTAGCCGTTGATGGCCAAGGTAGTACTGAAGTTTCCAATGTACTCTCGGGGAGTTTTAACAATATGGGCGTTCCCGGAGCAACAAGTTTTCACCTTTTGGCTCCTGGTTATGGCAATGTGGCGGGTGTGGCCGCAGGATTGGCAAATCCATATTTTGCGAGGTTTGCATCTGAGCCAAATGCCACGGTATTAGGTGATGCAGCGGCTCAAGCACCCACATTTTTCTCGCTTTGGATAGGAAATAATGATGTTTTGGGATACGTTACCAGTGGAGGTTCCGGTGTTGACCAAGCAGGTAACCTGGACCCAAGTACGTATGGCGGAAGTGATATTTCAGATGTCAATGTTGTTGCGGGGTCCATTGACGCAATTCTGCAAACCATGACGGCCAATGATGCCGGTGGTGTAATTGCCAATATTCCCAATGTTACTGATATTCCTTTTTTAACCACGGTACCTTTCAATCCGTTGAGTCCTACAAATCCTGATTTTGCTCCTCAAATTCCAGCACTTAACGAACAATTCAATTCATTAAATCAGGCCTTTACCTTTCTCGGGGTCCCTGAAAGAAGTATTGGTTTTAGTACTTCTGCGGCAAGTGCAGTTGTTATTAAGGATGAAAGCTTACCAGATATATCAATGCAATTGACCCAAGTGCTTGTTGGAGGAGGACTGGATGTGGGTACGGCAACGGTATTGGGACTGGTTTATGGACAAGCCAGACAAGCTACTGCTGATGACTTAGTGGTACTCACCAGTCAGTCGGTAATTGCCACCTTGAATGAGGAGGCATTTGCATTTTTGCAAGGGCTGGGTGTGGATCCCGCCACTGCTGGACAGTTAGCTGTAAATGGAATTACATGGCCCCTGGAAGACCAATGGGTATTAACACCTGATGAGCAGGCAACTGCCTCGGCTGCGGTAGTAGCTTTTAACCAAGCTATTGAAGGTTTGGCCACCACTTACGATATTGCTTTTGTTGATGCAAATGCATTTTTCGTGAACTTTAATGTTACTGGATTTCCATTGGCAGACGGCAGTACTGTTACCAACGATTTTGGTACAGGAGGGGGTTTCTCTTTGGATGGCGTACACCCATCGCCAAGAGGTTATGCCATAATTGCCAACTTATTTGCCGAAGCCATTAATGCAAAATATGGTTCTACCCTACCTGGTGTGAATCCACTTGATTTTACCGGTTTGTACATCAATTAGATGTTAAGAATAAAATACCTTATATTGAAAGCACCGCCATTGCGGTGCTTTTTCATTTAAAAATACCTGTATGAAATTTTTATTGCGAATGCTTTTGAGTGCGTTGGCCGTGATCATTCTTTCTAAAGCCCTTCCCGGTGTTGGTGTGGACAGTTACATAACAGCCATTATCGTAGCCTTGGTTCTAAGCCTACTTAACTTTTTGGTCAGACCTTTGTTGATTA
Source organism: Bacteroidota bacterium (assembly GCA_039815575.1). Taxonomy (GTDB): domain Bacteria; phylum Bacteroidota; class Bacteroidia; order Flavobacteriales; family Flavobacteriaceae; genus Croceivirga. Next base: position 3,392 of record JBCBZA010000187.1, read on the forward strand.
TCCTAACGTTACCCATAACCCTCATCACGTTAGGCCTTTTTCTGCTTTTTATCAATGCCATTATAATACTATTGGCGGATTATTTTATTTCGGGATTTTCAGTTCAAAACATTTGGTGGGCATTATTGTTCAGCCTCTTGCTATCCTTTCTACAATCTATCCTATTTTCCCTATTAAAAGAGGACAAAAAGAAATAGTTTTTCATTGATATACAAGCAATTGAAAACTTGTTGCGAACAACAAAATGTAGTACTTTTGCCCCCCATTAAAAAGTTGGTTTCATGAATATTTCAAAAGAACAGATAGATCATCTCAATGCCGTGGTCAAGGTTGCCATTACTAAAGAGGATTATGAAAAAAAGGTGAATGACATTCTAAAGAATTATAGAAAGCAGGCCAATATTCCGGGGTTCAGAAAAGGGCAAGTACCTATGGGCCTAATAAAAAAGCAGTATGGAAAGGCCGTTTTGGTAGATGAAGTAAACAAACTTCTGCAGGATAACCTGAACAAATACCTTACCGAAGAAAAATTGGACGTTCTGGGTAATCCACTGCCTAAGGCCCAAGAAGATCTTGATTGGAACAACGAAAATTTCGATTTTGAATTTGAATTGGGGCTTGCCCCCGAATTTGAAGTGAAGCTGAAAACAAAAAAGCCAGTGACCCACTACAAAATTGTAGCGGATAAGAAAATGGTGAATGAGCAGGTAGAACGACTTCAAAAGCAATATGGTAAAATTATTTCCAAAGCCGAGGTCAGCAAAATTGCGGAAGTGAACGGGACCTTTAGCAATGAAGCAGAAGAGATCGAGAACAAGACCACTATTGAAATGGATAAGTTGAAAAGTAAAAAAGCGATTGATGCCTTGGTGGGAAAAAAGGTTGATGAATCCATTACTTTTAAAACAAAAGGCCTTTTCAAGGAAGATTATTTGCTTTCTTCCAGTTTGGGTATCCCAAAAGAGAGGGCGGACAAATTAAATATTGAGGTCACTTTTACTATCCATGAAATTAACGAAAGGGAGCCTGCCGAACTGAACCAAGAGCTTTTTGACAAACTTTTTGTTGATGGTGAAGTAAAAAGCGAAGTGGAGATGAAGGAGAAAATAAAAATGGATTCTGAAAAACAATTTGAACAGCAGTCCGATCAAAAGCTATTGAACGATATCACAGAAAAACTCATAGCCGACACCAAGTTTGATTTACCTTCTGAGTTTCTAAAAAAATGGATTCAGGTAAGTGGGGAAAAGGAACTTTCCAATGAAGAGGCTTCGGACGAATATGAAAAGTCTGAAAAAGGACTGCGTTATCAGTTGATTGAAGGAAAAATCATTAAAGAAAATGACCTTCAGGTCCAGTTTGATGAACTAAAGGAGTTTGCCAAGGGCTTCATCAAATCACAAATGGCGCAATATGGCCATATGAATCCCCAAGAGGAAGAATTGGAGAATATTGCCGCTCGGGTCATGGGCAACCAAGATGAGGTGAAACGACTTTCGGAGCAATTAATGAGCCAAAAACTTTTGGCAGTTTACAAAGAGCAGTCCAATCTTAAAACCAAAGAAATTAGTTATGAAAACTTTGTAAAAGAGGTTTACGGCTAAACGCATCAAATAATTGTATCTTTACGGTTCTGAAAAATTTAAATTTTCAGGACCGTTTTTTGTTTTAAAACCATTGAAAATCCTATGGATTACGGAAAGGAATTTGAAAAATACGCAACCCAACACCACGGAATAAGCAGTATGTACTACGATCAAATTGTAAGTAGTATGTTTCCCGTGAACATGACCCCAAATATTATTGAAGAACGGCAAATGAACATTGCCGTTTTTGATGTATTCTCACGATTGATGATGGATAGGATCATTTTCATGGGAACCGGAATCAATGATCAAGTTGCCAATATCGTTCAGGCACAGTTGTTGTTTTTGGAAAGTACGGATGCCTCTAAAGATATCTCCATCTACATCAATTCCCCGGGTGGGGGCGTGTATGCCGGATTGGGGATTTATGATACCATGCAGTTCATAAAACCGGACGTTGCTACTATCTGTACCGGAATAGCGGCATCCATGGCCGCCGTCCTCCTTTGTGCTGGAGAAAAGGGAAAACGTAGTGGCCTACCCCATTCACGGGTAATGATCCACCAGCCCTTGTCGGGGGCTCAGGGACAGGCCAGTGATATTGAAATTGCAGCTAAGGAAGTCCTTAAAATTAAGGATGAACTCTACCATATTATCGCCAATCATTCTGGACAGACCTTTGACCAGGTCTATGAAGACAGTGACCGTGACTTTTGGATGAAAGCTCCTGAGGCCAAGAAATACGGTATGATTGACGAAATTTTGGTAAGGGACAAAGGGTAATTTCGACCAAAGGTCAGCTGAGATGGGGTAAAGGAAGAATTTTACCCTATTTTTAGCGTTATATCAATTCAGTTCAACTGAAATTATATGGCGAAGGAAAATTTGGAATGTTCTTTTTGCGGAAGGAAAAAGCCGGAGACCAATCTTTTGATTGCAGGTCTTGATGCACATATCTGTGATCGTTGTATTGAACAGGCGTACAGTATTGTAACCGAAGAGTCAAAGCAGTCCAAGACCAACAACCTTTCCGCAGAATTGGTTCTAAAGAAACCGATGGAAATCAAAGGCTTTTTGGACACCTTCATCATAGGGCAGGAACGCACCAAAAAAGTGATGTCCGTTGCCGTTTACAATCATTACAAACGGTTGCTTCAGCCCAAAGGGAAAGATGATGATGTTGAAATACAAAAGAGCAACATTGTCATGGTGGGCCAAACTGGTACCGGAAAGACCCTTATGGCCAAAACGGTGGCCAAAATGCTTAATGTCCCTTTGGCTATCGTAGATGCTACTGTGCTAACAGAAGCGGGTTACGTTGGTGAGGATGTGGAGAGTATTTTAACCAGACTGCTTCAAGCTGCTGACTACAACTTGGAAAAAGCCGAACGCGGTATCGTCTTCATTGATGAGATTGATAAGATTGCCCGTAAAAGTGATAATCCTTCCATTACTAGGGATGTTTCCGGAGAAGGTGTACAGCAGGGACTCCTAAAATTATTGGAAGGAACCACCGTCAACGTTCCACCCAAAGGAGGCAGAAAGCATCCTGATCAGAAATTTATTGAAGTTAACACGGAAAATATTTTGTTTATCGCCGGTGGTGCTTTCGACGGTATAGAACGAATTATAACCAAACGCCTCAACATGCAGGCCGTAGGGTACAGCGCCTCCAAAGCTGAAGATAAATTGGATGCCGAAAATATCCTACAATATATTATTCCAAAAGATTTAAAAGAATTCGGTTTGATTCCTGAAATTATAGGTCGTCTTCCCGTATTGACCCATATGAATCCATTGGATAAAAAGACGCTGCGCGCCATTCTCACAGAGCCTAAAAATGCCATAATCAAACAGTATGAAAAGCTGTTCGGCATGGACAATATTACCTTTAGTATCACCGAACAGGCCCTGAACTATATTGTGGATAAAGC
>JBCBZA010000271.1:0-2684 GCA_039815575.1 Bacteroidota bacterium
ATATTTAGATTTCAATACATTAAAAAATAGTGTGGAAAATGATAAATGGAACTGTGAAATGATATGTGAGGGAAATCATTACGACTATTTGGCCAGGTTGACCTTAAAATAAATACTAGGTCGTAAATACCGCCGTTTTACTCAATACATAATTGCGATGAAGAAACTATTTTCCTTATATCTACTTTCCTTTCTTTTTTTGTCAGCTTGTTCATCAAGTGGCGGAGACGACGGGCCGGCCCCAATCGATGATGACGGTCCAGTACAGGTGGATAGATCCCAAAATCTATTGGCTACCGGGGCTTCGGCCAATGATCTCTTGTCCAATGTCAACTTTGATCGCTTGCTCATTCAGATAGGGTTTGTTCCCGGGTTTAGACCAACGGATCAAACCGTAGATAATTTTTTGCAATACATACAAGATCAAACTTTTAAACAAAATATAGAAGTTGACTTTTTGGAGTTGGACTCCCCAGGAGAGGAAACACTGACACTTCAAGAAATTGCCAATCTGGAGACTGAAAATAGAACGGCCTATAATGATGGTACTACATTGGCCGTTTATATCTATTTTGCTGATGCGCCGTCAGATGGCGACGATGAGGACCAGGGTTTGGTCACTTTAGGAGCGGTATACCGCAACACCTCCATGATCATCTTTGAAAGCACTATTAGGAGGTTGGCTGCCCGTAGTTTACTTATAACCACAACTGATGTGGAAACCGCCACCCTCAATCATGAATTTGGTCATCTCTTTGGATTGGTCAACTTGGGAACCGTGGCAGTAAATGAGCACGAAGATATTATTCGAGATGCCAATGGAAACCCGGTCCTGGACGACAATGGAAACGAGCAAGGCAATAACCACTGTAATGTTGATGGTTGCCTTATGCAGGCCCAACTTACTTTTGGCTCGCCTATGTCAAGGGCCCTTTCCGCAGCTACGAAGGAAGAATTGGTATCTGCATGTTCCCTTTCTGGAAATTCCCTTTTAAGGGTTTTGGAGAACCAAGCCTCCCGAGGATTGGCCGTGGTCCCTGTTTTAGACCCCGAATGTGTTTTGGACCTTCAGAATAACGGGGGCAGATAAAGCGCTTTAAGCACGGTTCCAACATCAGACCTTTTGTATCCAAACTAGGGTACAGACAGCAACTGGATTAAGAATATTCCCTATCTTTCCAAGTATTGACTATTCTTAATTACCAATCCATGAAAAAATTTGTTCTTCTCCTATGTTTCCTTTCTTTTTTGTTCGTTTTTCCACAGAGTAAAAAGAAGTCCAATAAGAAATCTGATGATAAAACTATATTGGAAAAGGCCAATCTTTCCGGTCTAAAATTTCGAAGTTTAGGTCCTGCCCTAACTTCGGGTAGGATATCAGATATAGCGGTCAACCCCAATAACTTCAACGAGTATTATGTAGCCACATCCGCTGGTGGGGTTTGGAAGACCACGAATGCAGGCAATACGTTTCAACCCCTTTTTGATGGTGAAGGCAGTTATTCCATTGGATGCGTGACCCTAGATCCCAATAATTCCAATATTGTTTGGGTAGGCACCGGTGAAAATAACAATCAACGAAGTGTCTCCTATGGTGATGGTATTTATCGTTCGGAAGACGGTGGGAAAAGTTGGGAGCATATGGGACTAAAGACTTCAGAACATATAGGCAAAATTATTGTTCATCCTGAAAATTCGAACATAATATATGTTGCTGCCATTGGCCCCTTATGGAGTTCTGGAGGGGAGCGCGGATTGTACAAAACGGAAGATGGGGGTAAAACCTGGAATGCCGTTTTGACCATTGATGAACATACAGGAGTAACCGATGTGGTCATGGACCCCCGTAATCCTGATGTGCTTTACGCAGCCGCTTTTCAGCGAAGACGCCATGTATTTACCTATGTAGGGGGTGGGCCCGGTTCAGGAATCCATAAGTCTGAAGATGGGGGATCCACCTGGAAAAAAATTAATAGTGGCTTGCCGACCACGATGTTGGGTCGAATCGGTTTGGCGATTTCACCAGCAAACCCTGAGTATCTCTATGCCATTGTTGAGGCTTCACAGGGTAAAGGAGGTTTTTATAGATCCACAAATAGGGGAGCTTCATGGGAAAAAAGGGGCAGCTATGCCACCAGCGGAAATTACTACCAGGAAATTTTTGCCGATCCCGTTGATCCAAATCGTGTTTATGCCATGAACAATTGGATGCGTGTGACCCACGACGGGGGTAAAACTTTTGATTATGTCGGTGAGGATTTTAAACATATAGACAACCATGTTATTTGGATCAATCCCAACAATAACGCCCATTTGCTTTCAGGAAATGACGGTGGGGTCTATGAATCTTGGGATAGTGGTAAACATTGGACCTTCAAACCCAACTTACCAGTTACCCAATTCTATAAAGTGGCCGTTGACAATGCAAAACCTTTTTATAATATTTATGGGGGTACCCAGGATAATTTTAGCCTTGGCGGCCCATCCCGTACCATAAGCGGAAACGGTCCCAACAATTTTGATTGGTTCATTACACATGGCGGCGATGGATTTGAATCACAGATTGATCCCGAAAATCCAAATATTGTCTACGCCCAATCACAATATGGCAACTTGGTTCGCTATGACAAGTTAAGTGGGGAAGAAAAGGGAATTCAACCCAAAGAACGAAAAGGTGAAAACAG
>JBCBZA010000065.1:0-21012 GCA_039815575.1 Bacteroidota bacterium
TCAATTAGTTGTGATTTTGGCATGATAATCGTTTTTTAGTCATTATTCCATCAGAAAACGAGCAGTCATGTTAAAGAATCATCTTAAAATCGCCTGGAGAAGCTTAAAAAAGCAACCCTTCTTTACCTTTCTTAATACCCTTGGCCTTGCCATTGGCATGGCAGGGGCGTTGCTCATAGCCCTTTTTATCCATGACGAGCTTAGTTTTGACAAAATGTTTGCTGATGCTAATCGCATCTATCGCATAGACGCAGATGTAAAGTTTGGTGGTCTACCGGAACAGCTTGGGGAAACCCCGGAGCCAATGGCCGAAGCCTTAATACGTGACTACCCACAGGTAGAGCTTACCTCTCGCCTAAGGAATCAAGGAAGCCTTCTCCTTAGAAAGGCGAATGTCACTACCAATGTAAAAGAAGAACAAACCGTTTTTGCCGATTCAACCTTTTTTAAGATGTTCGGTATTCAATTGCTAGATGGTGATGTAAAAAGCGCGTTGACGGAGCCCAATACAATGGTATTGACGAGAACTGCTGCAGAAAAACATTTTGGGGTAAACAACGCAGTAGGGCAAAATATGGTAGTCAACAATAATGAGACTTTCACGGTTACCGGTGTGATTGAGGACATGCCCAAAAATTCCCTACTTAGGGACCATTCTGTATTTATTTCCATGCCCAGTTTTCGATTTGCCCAAACAGGTCATTGGGGGAGTCATATATACTACACCTTTGTAAAAATGGTTCCACAGGCGGATATGGTAGCTTTTCAAGAAGGGTTGGACACGCTGCTTGGCAGGTATTTGATTCCATGGGTACAGGACTATTTTCCAGGAATGACCGAAAAATCGTTTCGGGCTTCCGGCAACTTCATCAATTATAGTGCAATACCCCTTACAGCTATTCATCTTCAGTCCAAAGTGAAATCTGAACTCAGCCCTAACGGAAGTATGCAAAATGTTTATATCCTTTCATTTGTTGCCCTTTTTCTTATCATCTTGGCGGTCGTAAACTTCATGAACCTTTCCACAGCTTATTCCATGAAACGTGCCAAAGAAGTTGGGGTGCGAAAAACATTGGGCTCTAATAAGTCAGATTTGGTAAAGCAATTCTTAACGGAGTCCGGGCTTATTTGTTTTCTTTCCCTATTACTTGCTGTAGGTGTTGCTTTTTTGGTTCTTCCAATGTTTAATAATTTGGCGGACAAGTCAATTTCTATACCTTTTCAAAACCCGATATTCTGGGGTATCCTTCTAAGTGCAACGCTCGTCTTAGGCATATTGTCAGGAACGTATCCTGCGTTTTTTATGTCCAATTTTATTCCGGTCAAAGTGCTAAAAGGAAGTGGCCTTTCGAATGTAGGTGGCAGCAAAACAAGAAACTCCTTAGTCGTATTTCAATTTGCTATTTCCATTCTTTTGATTGTCGCAACGGTAGTGGTCTATCAACAACTGAACTTCATTCAAAATAAGGAACTGGGCTACCAAAAAGAGCAGATTTTGGTGCTTGAAGATTTAAACAATACCAATGGCCGGGAACAAGTGCTCAAGAATACCATTAAGCAGTTGGGGCAAGTAAAAGAAGTTTCGCTTAGCAGTTACCTTCCTACACCTTCGGCTCGGGCTAGCCAGACCTTCTTCAAAAAGGGAGCTCCAGACCAAGAGAGTGCCATTAATATGGAAAATTGGGCCGTTGACCATGACTACATTTCAACTCTTGGATTCCAATTAGTTGCGGGAAGGGATTTTGACGCAAATATAACTGCCGATTCAACAGCTATGATTATAAATGAGGCAGCATTAAAAACATTGAATGTTAGTGCAGAAAATGCGATAGGACTTCAAATTTCTGCTGATTTAGGAGAAAGTGAAGAGAATATCGATTATCAAACAATCATTGGAGTGGTTAAAAACTTTCATTTCGATTCACTACGAAACAATATAGAGGCATTAAGTTTTTCAATTGGTCAATTTGCTGGTTCAATGGCTATTAAACTAAAAGGCCAGGCTATTGTTTCAACCATTTCCAGTATCGAAAGTATTTGGAATGACATTGCGCCAGGACAACCCTTCAATTATTATTTTTTGGATGATTCGTTCAACAATAGTTACAAGGCCGAACAACGGTTGGGGCGTATATTTTCCATATTTACCCTTCTTTCCATTCTCATTGCCTGTTTGGGACTGTTTGGGTTGGCAACATTTAACGCCCAAAAACGCACTAAAGAAATTGGTATACGAAAAGTTTTGGGTGCCACTGTTGGCCAGATATCCTATCGTTTGACCACTGACTTCTTAAAAATGGTAGGCTGGGCCGTACTTATAGCACTACCTATAGGTTGGTATGCCATGAACAAGTGGTTGGAAGACTTTAGTTATCGCATTGAAGTGCAATGGTGGATGCTACTCTTGGCCGCCTTTTTGGCCATTGCCATTGCCGTGTTCACTGTAGGGTATCAAAGTATTAAAGCAGCTATTGCAAATCCGGTAAAAAGTCTGCGCACGGAATAAATCATCAATCAGCCCTTAGTCTAGTCAAAGGGTCAAAAACAAATCACCATGTTAAAAAACAATATCAAAATCGCCTGGCGCAACATTCTAAAGAACAAGGGAATATTTTCCATTAATATTCTTGGACTCACACTGGGTATTGCTTCTTGTTTGATAATTACACTTTTTGTGGTAGATGAATTGAGCTATGATAGATATAATGAAAGAGCTGATGAAATTGTCAATGTAGTTTTTAGGGCAAAGGTCAATGGTGAAGAAATAAAGGAAGGAGCGGTTATGGCGCCGGTAGGCGCTACATTTAAAAAAGAGTTTCCTGAGGTTTTGGATGCCACTCGTATTCGAAATATAGGAACACCTAAAATTATGGTTGAAAATCAGTCATTTCGTGATGGCAGATTTGCTTTTGTAGACCCTAATTTTTTTAATGTTTTTACACTTCCTATTATTGAAGGTGATTCTAAGTCACCCCTTGAAGAACCAAATACGGCCATAATTACAGAAAGGCAAGCTGAAAAATTCTTTGGCGCAACGAATCCAATAGGAAAATTCTTCTTCTTGGATAATCAGGAACAACCTTTTAGGGTCACGGGGGTTATTAAAGAGGTTCCTAAGAACTCACATTTTCATTTCGATATTTTCGCTTCCATTGAAGGACTTCAAGAGGCGAAAAGTGACTCTTGGTTTGGGGGCGACTTTTTCACCTATCTGTTATTGAAAAAGGGCAGCAATTATAAGGACTTGGAATCTAAGCTATCCCAGATTCCAGAGAAATACATGGGCCCTGCAATGCTGGAAGTTATGGGAATGTCCTTTGAGGAATTTACCAAAGAAAATCAACTTGGTTTTCGAATTTTTCCATTAACGGATATTCATTTATACTCAGACAACTCAGCCTACAGCCAAATGGAACAAGGTGGTGACATTAGGTATGTTTATATTTTTAGTGCGATTGCTCTCTTTATGCTTTTGATTGCCTGTATTAATTTTATGAACTTATCCACGGCTACAGCAGCAAAAAGGTCCAAGGAAATTGGTATTCGTAAAGTCTTAGGGTCCAACAAAAGTCAATTGCGTTATCAATTTTTGTCCGAGTCCCTAGTTGCTACAGCAATTGCAATGGTGTTGGCCATTTTTCTAGTATTTATATCGCTACCCTTCTACAATGAATTATCAGGTAAAGAGTTACGCCCCAATTTTCTACTGCAACCTATTGTTCCCATTTTATTATTTGCACTGACTTTTTTAATTAGCCTTTTTGCAGGTGGGTACCCCGCCTTCTTTTTGTCATCCTTTAAACCAATTATAGCATTGAGGAATAGGTTTTTAGGGGGAAATAATAACAAGGGCGTCCGAAGTGGTTTGGTGATATTTCAATTTGTTATTTCAGCAGGATTGATCTTTGCAACTTTAGTGGTCAACCAACAAATGCAGTATATCCAAGATAAAGATATTGGCTATGATAGAACCCAATTATTAGTGCTCCGCGATGCCCATTTATTAGGGAACGATAGAGATGTCCTTAAAAAGGAACTGCTAAAAAACCCCAAAGTGGCCTCGATTACAAACTCAGCCTCCATCCCAGCGGGAAGTACGGATAATTATATGTCACAAGTATATATTGACGGAGAGTTTAGTAGGCGCATGCCCGTATTTAATATCGATGAAAATTACCTCTCCACCATGGGCATGGAACTGATTGCAGGTAGAAATTTTTCAAAGGAATTTGGCACCGACTCCACCAATGTTATCATAAACCAAACTGCGGCAAAAGTTTTAGGTTTTGGCGACAATGCCATAGGCAAAATTGTAACCGATGGGGGTGGTGATCATATAATAATAGGCGTAGTTAAAGATTTTCATTTTAAATCCCTACACAAAACTATTGATCCGCTCTTTCTATTTTACCGACCGTTTGGAGGGCTTATGGTCAAAGCTAAGTCGGCCGATATGTCTGGTTTGATTTCTGATATCAATGAACTATGGGACAGCTTCAATACGGAGGAAACTTTCAATTATGCGCTTCTGGACGAATCGTTTAGGCAGACCTATGTTGCCGAACTAAAAATGGGAACCCTATTAAATATTTTTGCGTTGCTAACCATTCTAGTCGCCTGTTTAGGGCTCTTTGGTTTGGTCACTTTTACAGCTGAACAAAGATTTAAAGAAATCGGTATCCGAAAGGTTTTGGGATCATCGGTACCTGGAATCGTCGCCATGCTTTCCAAAGATTTTCTAAAGTTGGTCGCAATCTCCTTTTTGATTGCATTTCCAGTGGGTTATTATTTTATGGATTTATGGCTTCAAGATTTTGCCTATCGCATTCAGATAAAATGGTGGGTTTTTGCTCTAGCTGGCGCATTGGCTATGGTAATTGCATTGCTTACCGTAGGCTTTCAATCCATAAAGGCCGCAATGGCCAATCCGATTAAAAGCATAAGAGTGGAATAATACATCGTCAACCTGCCTTTGGCCGTCTTCATGGGCGTGTCTAAGGATCAAAAACAAAAATAATGCTCAAAAACTATCTAAAAATTGCCTGGAGAAGCCTAAAAAAGCAACCCTTCTTTACGTTTCTTAATACCTTCGGCCTAGCTATTGGTATGGCAGGGGCACTATTAATTTCATTATACATCTATGATGAGTTCAGTTTTGATGGAATGTTTGCGGATGCCAATCGCATCCATCGGATTGATGCTGATATAAAATTTGGGGGAGCGGAAATTGACGCATCCCAAACTTCTGCTCCCATGGCAGAAACGTTACAAAGGGATTTCCCCCAGGTTGAATCTACAGTTCGCTTCCGTAATCAGGGCAGCATATTAATTAAAAGAAGTGGCACTAAGGTCAATACAAAAGAACTTCGTTCCACCTTCGTTGATTCCACCTTCTTTGATTTTTTCGGAATCAAACTATTGACAGGGGATGTTGAGACCGCTCTTACCCAACCCAATACCCTGGTATTGACCAAAACGGCTGCGGAGAAGCATTTTGGAGTAAAAAATGCACTTGGCCAGAACTTGGTTTTGGATAATACAGATACCTATACTGTAGCCGGGGTAATTGATGATTTACCCAAAAATTCTTTTCTAAGGGAGCATAGCGTTTTTATGGCTATGTCTGGATTGGCCGACTCTCGGGAAGCCCTTTGGGGCAATACCAACTATTATACATTCATCAAACTTATACCTACGGCAAAAGTGGAAGATTTTCAAGCCCCATTGGCATCGATACTTGAAAAATATTTGCTCCCTTGGGCGCAGGAGGTTTTTCCTGGACTTACCATGGAGTCCTTTGCGGCATCAGGTAATTATTACCGATATCATACCATGGCCCTGACCGACATTCATCTTTATTCCAATCGCCAATCCGAGATGAGCCCAAACAGCAGTATTCAAAATGTCTATATCCTATCCTTTGTAGCGCTTTTCTTAATCGTTTTGGCAATCGTTAACTTCATGAACCTTTCAACGGCACATTCTTTAAAAAGGGCAAAAGAAGTTGGAATCCGCAAAACTTTGGGCTCAAAGAAATTGGATTTAGTGCGTCAGTTTTTGACCGAATCTGGATTGATTGCCTTTATTTCATTGCTTTTGGCTTTTTTCATAGCCTTGATGGTGCTTCCATTTTTCAACAATCTTTCGGGCAAGGCAATATCCATTCCCTATGGAAATCCTTTTTTCTGGATAGTTCTATTGGCTGCAACCATCTTATTGGGGTTTTTATCTGGAAGTTATCCTGCATTCTTTATGTCCCGTTTTATGCCCGCCAAAACCTTAAAAGGGGCTGGACAAAAAGATACAGGGGGAACCGGTATTCGAAATGCCCTGGTCATCTTTCAATTTACCATTTCCATTTTTTTAATCATCGCCACACTTGTCGTCTATCAACAATTAAGTTTTATTCAGGGTAAAGATCTGGGTTTTACAAAAGATCAGATTATGTTGATTGATGACACTTTTGCGGCGGGGAATCAGCTAAGTACTTTCAAGGAAGAGGTAACTAAACTGGGTAAGGTACAAAGCGCTACCCTAAGCAGCTTTTTGCCAACGCCTTCTTCCCGCTCCAACACTTCTTTTTTTAAGGAAGGTTCAAGAGAGCAAGAAAATGCCATTCAGATGCAAATCTGGAATGTTGACAAAGATTATATCCCAACCTTGGATATGGAACTCATAACAGGGCGTAATTTTTCCGACCGGTTTGGAACAGATTCTACGGCTGTAATAATTAACGAGGCCGCCCTCCCCGTTTTAGGTCTAGGCGCACAAGAAGTGCTGGGAAAAAGAATTTCCCAAGATATAGATTCAGAAGATCCTGAATACTATACCATAATTGGAGTGGTTCGCAATTTTCATTATGAGTCACTTAGGGAAGATATCGGAGCTTTGTGCCTTTCCATGGGCAGGTCTACCGGAAATATGGCGGTAAAATTAACTGCTGGGGATTTTTCTGGTACTATCGCAAGTATTGAAGGGCTTTGGGGAAAACTTGCTCCTGGTCAACCCTTTGGTTATCGTTTTATGGATGACTCCTTTAATACCGTTTACGAGTCCGAACAACGGCTAGGTAAGATTTTTATGGTTTTTTCCATTTTATCCATCCTTATTGCATGTTTGGGACTCTTTGGTCTCGCGGCCTTCAATGCCCAAAAACGGACCAAGGAAATCGGTATTAGAAAGGTATTGGGGGCCAGTGTCACGAAAATAACGTTTAGACTGACCACCGATTTTGTAAAAATGGTAAGTATAGCCATACTTATATCATTACCTCTTGGATGGTTTGCCATGAACATATGGCTACAAGATTTTTCATTCAGAATAGAAATCGCCTGGTGGGTCTTAGCACTAGCAGGTCTACTGGCATTGGTCATTGCTTTGGTGACCGTAAGCTATCAAAGTATCAAAGCTGCCATAGTCAATCCGGTAAAAAGTCTTCGTGCCGAATGAACCAATAATTAAAAACAGTAGTCATGTTCAAGAACCATATCAAAATTGCTTGGAGAAATTTAGTAAAGAACAAGAAGTATAGCTTCATCAATTTGGTGGGATTGAGTATTGGTATGGCCTGTTATATTCTTATTGCACTCTTTATCCAATATGAAATCAGTTTTGACCGTCATCATGAGAAGGCAGACAGGATATATCGAATAGCACAACAACAAATAGGCAATGAATATCGTGGCACTGATAAATTTGCCCTTGCCCCCCTACCCCTATCAGAGGCCTTGGTCAATGATTACCCAGAAGTTGAAGCTGTGGCTAATGTAAACCAAGATTTTACACTATTGGTCAATGGCGAAGAATCTTTTCAAGAACAGGGACTTTTGACAGATGCCCATTTTTTTGGTGTATTTAGTGTTCCATTATTACAGGGTAATCAAGAAGCCCTTTTTGAAGATATCAATACCATCATACTTACCGAATCGCTCTCAAAAAAAATCTTTGGTTCAGAGTCCCCGATTGGAAAATCACTTTCCTATGCTGCAAATAGAAACCTGATTGTCGCAGGACTAATTCCGGACCCTCCAAAGAACCAGCACTTAAACTATCGTTATCTTGTTTCATATAAAATCAGGGGGTTTTATCCACAAGACGTCGGCAATTGGGTAAGCAATAATTATCATGCTTATCTAACACTAAAAGAAGGAAGCGACTACTTGGTTTTACAAAAAAAGATGAAATCGTATGATGCCATAGCAAAACCAGCGTATGAGGCATTAGGGTTCAAATTTTCCCCAAACTATCTGCTTCAACCCCTTAAGGACATTCACCTCTATTCCAACATGAATATGGAAATTGGAACCAACGGAGATATCCGCTATATCTACCTTTTTGGTGCTATTGCCTTGATAATTCTAGTTTTGGCCTCCATTAATTATATCAATCTTGCTATAGCAAAGTCGGCAAAAAGAGCAAAAGAGGTAGGTGTTTCGAAAGTTTTGGGTGCCAAAAAAGGAAGCCTGGTCGTACAATTCTTGGGCGAGTCATTTTTATTGACCGTAGCCAGCGCCGTAATAGCAATCATAATTACCTATGCTGTACTGCCCTCTTTTAATACGCTTCTTAACCAACAAATTCCCTTTGATTTTGTGGGTGGCTGGTGGGTACTATCATTGATGGTATTTATAGCTTTGTGCATTGGTGTATTTTCAGGCTTATACCCTGCTTTTTTTCTCTCTTCCCTCTCACCCGTAAAGGCCCTGAAAGGGAATTTTATAAAAAATCAAAAGGAAGGTGGGTTTTTAAGAGATACTTTGGTCATAGGGCAATTCGTTGTTGCAATTGCATTGGCCATCGGAAGCGTCATTATCTATCAACAACTATCCTTTATTCAAAATAAGAAGTTGGGATATTCCAAGGAACAGGTGGTGCACGTTCCGTATTTCAATGAAGAAATAGGGCAACGTAAGGAGTTGATTAGACAACAGCTATTGGATCACCCTAGAATCAAAAAGGCCTCTATCAGCACCCAATTGCCCATGAATGTAACTAGTCAGGGCATTGTAAACGAATGGGATGGAAATAATGGGGCCGAAGAACTCTTTATTTACCGCTGCTATGTCGATCGTCATTTTATGAATCTTTTTGAAATGGAAATGGTTGAAGGTCGGTCCTTCGCAAAAGACTTTCCTTCAGATTCCGTACCAAGCTACATCTTGAATGAGGCTGCAGTAAAAAAGATAGGATGGAAAACGGCTGAGGGCAAACGGTTTAGAGATGGTACGGTAATCGGTGTAGTCAAAGATTTTCACCTACAGACTTTTGATTTGACCATAGAGCCCTTGTTTATTACCATGCCCAATATTGCTCAACTCGATAATTTTGGAGAGGTAATTTTGAAGGTTGATATGCAAGACTATGCGTCTACCAAAAAGTTTATTGAAAACACACTTGGCGAAATTGTTCCTTTGGTCAATTTTGAAGCCAGGTTTATGGAAGATTCGTATACCCAACTCTATGATAAAGAAACGCGATTGAGTCGGGTTTTCAACATATTTACGGTATTGGCCCTTTTCATAGCGGCAATGGGACTTTTTGGACTGGTTTCTTACAATGTAATTCAACGAACCAAAGAAATCGGTATTCGAAAAGTATTGGGTTCATCTGTAATCGGAATCATGAATTTAGTGGCAAAAGACTTTCTTAGACTAGTTGTAGTGGCCATACTGATAGCTATACCTATAGCCTTTTATGTGATGAACAATTGGTTACAAGACTACGCCTACCGCACCGAAATAAAATGGTGGGTATTTCTATTGGTTGCTGTCGGTGCTATAAGCATTTCATTTATTACCATTTGCTTTAAGAGTTTTCAAGCGGCCAATGCAAATCCCATTAAGAGCCTAAGGACGGAATAATCATTGATCAAATGCCTTGTAAACATTTTGTACAGGGTTTGTCCAATTATTTTACACTCTAACCTATAAGTTATACCGTAAGATATTGTTTATCAATTATTTAAAATTTGGCACGAAAATCGGTTAGGTAAGTAGGTTTCATCTTTCAAATCGAAAAGCATGCTTAAAATTCACTTGCTGACCTCCCTTCGTAACCTTTGGAAAAACAGGACGCTTTCGCTGCTCAACCTAATTGGATTAAGTATTGGGGTTTCCAGTGTCTTAACCCTACTGTTTTCGGTTTACGTGTATTACACTGCCGATAACTCTATTCCCGATCAAGAAAATATCGTTTATGTAAAAACGCATTTGAAGGATGGTAACAGTTATAGGGAAGTACCCTATCCCTTGATGGAAAAGGTAATCAATACCTCACCACAGGTTTTGGCAGGTACACATTTACACAGTTGGGGCAACATTTGGCTAGAAAACAAGGAAGATGAATTTCAACATCGCACCGACTATGTAGATCCCGAGTTTTTTGAGGTTTTTGATCTTCCCCTGAAATATGGTGATAAAGAAACAGCATTAAAGGAAAAATACTCTATTATACTTACCGATAAAATCAGTCAACAAATTTTTGGCAACGAAAATCCCGTAGGAAAGACCCTAGTAGGTGCTGATACACTCAACCTTAAAATCACGGGGGTGTTTGAACCAATAAGTCCCTATTCTTCTTTCCGTTTGGGTGTAGTGCTCCCAAATACCCTCTTGAAGAACAACCCCATCTTTATAAGACAGACAAGCTGGGGCAATAGCTTTTCTCCGGTTTATTTTAGGGTTAGGCCAGGGACTGATATCGCAGCCCTACAAAGCCAGGTCCAACAACTGGTTCAAGATAACTATGCGGACCCTTCCACCATCTCTCGAATGGAGCTGATGCCCTACACTGAATTCCGAACGGATGCTTTACCTGTAGTGGACACTATTGTTGGTGGATCAATAGCCGCCTCGCTTTTTGTTCTGCTTATTATTTTAGTGAATTTGCTCAACCTGAACACCTCTACGATGTTCAAGCGTACCAAGGATATTGCTGTCAGAAAGGTATTGGGAAGCAGCAAAAAAAATGTGGTCATCCAATTTTGTGTCGAGAATGGGATTTTGGTATTTGTTTCCATCATCATTTCGTCCATCTTATTCCTACTGGTCAACCTACCCCGTTTAAACGATACGTTTGGGCCAGAATTTGGTAGCATCTCTTTTGATATTTTTAGAGACTACCCCGTAGTATTGGGTATGGTTATTATCGGAATTTTAGCGACCCTCATTGTGGGTATCTTTCCTACGCTACGCTTTATAAGGGTTCCTATTTCCTTTGGAATCAAAGGAAAAATAAATCAGATCAGAAATAACTTTTTGTTGCGCAACTCCTTTATCATCCTTCAATTTACCATTGCCATTTTGTTCATCTGCATTGCCGTGATTTTAAACCAACAAATTGGGTTCATGAAGAATGCCGATTTGGGCTTTGAACGGAACCATATTCTCGTGGGTAGTATTGATTTGGATTATAAAGATATTGATGCCGCAAAATCAAAATTTAACGCTCTTCTAAATGACCTCAGCGCCAATCCCTATGTAGAAAGCGTTTCTACTAGTCAGGCCATTCCTTCTGATTACCTTTTTAATTATACCACCTATTATGATCCTGTTTCGGACACTGATGTTCGCATTAAAAGATCTTATGCCGATGATTCCTACTTAGCGACCTTAAAGGTCCCTTTGGTCATGGGTCGAAACTTTGATAAAAACATAGACCAGTCTGAAGAATACCCCGTAATCATCAATGAAGCTGCCATGAGGGCTTTTGGCTGGAATGACATAGAAGGAAAGCGCTTGAATTATAAAGGAAATGATAGTCCTGGGCAACCCATTGTTGGCGTGGTCAAGGATTTTCACTATCAAGATCTTCAAAATGCGGTGGAGCCCTTGGTGCATATATACCGGGATAATAGCATGCTCGATGCACATAGGTACCTAACGGTACGCGTTACAGCGGGGCAGGAAAATCAGATTGAAGGTCTCATTGCCACGGCTTTTGACAACATCGACTCTCGGCGTGGTTATGAACAATCGCGATTGACCGACAAAGTCAGTGCGCAATACCAACTCATAGAAGGTATTTTACAATCGGTCAACATTACGGCCTTGCTTACCATTTTCATTTCCTGCTTGGGTCTATTTGGATTGATTTCCTTTATGGCCAAACGAAAAGTGAAGGAAATTGGAATTCGAAAGGTTTTGGGTGCAGGAGTCATGAAAATCATTGTACTGTTGTCAAAAGACTATATCCTGTTGGTAGGTATTGCAGCCCTAATTGCATTCCCTTTGGCGTGGTATGCCATGAATACGTGGTTGGGCACATTTGCCTACAGTATTGTGATACGTTGGTGGATGTTCGGTCTAGCGGGGCTTATCGCATTCTTAATCACCTCCTTTACTCTGGGATTGCAAGTGGTTAAATCCGCTATGGCGAACCCGGTAAAGAGCTTACGGACAGAATAAATTATCTCCCGGTCAGTATCGGGGCAAAAAACGAATATCATGTTCAAGAACCATCTAAAAGTCGCCTGGAGAAATTTGCTAAGGAACAAAAGCTTCTCAATGCTTAATATTTTAGGGTTGTCGATAGGCCTTACCGTAACTGGATTGATTCTATTATGGGTCAATTTTGAAATGGGTTTCAACCAGTTTCATGAAAAAAAGGACCGTATCTACGAAGTATACAATAAATATACTGTAGATGGCGAAATCTGGACCTGGAATTCGACCCCCAAGGTGATGGCCTCCGTAATGAAAAAAGACTACCCTGAAGTGGAAGAGGTCAGCCGATATTTCTACAACTATACCTTTCTGTTCTCTAAAGGGGAGAATAGCATCAAATCGACAGGTACCGTGGTCGATCCGGGTTTTTTGAAGATTTTTAGTTTTCCCTTGGTGGAAGGTCATTTGGAAAACCTTCTTGAAGATGCCAACTCTTTAGTAGTAACAGAGACTTTTGCAGAAAAAATGTTCGGTGATGCACCGGCCGTAGGGCAAACGGTCAAAATGGACAACACCGATACCTTTACGGTAACCGGTGTATTAAAAGACCTCCCCAGAAATACGGAGTTTACCTTTGAATATCTTCTACCATGGTCCTACATTAAGCAAAGGGGGTGGGATGATGACTATTGGGGCAATAATTCCGTAGCTACTTATGTACTTTTAAAAGAAGGAACCAACTATAGGGCCTTTTCAGAAAAAATCAAAACATTACGGCAAAGGTATGACAAGGATGCCCCAAATATGGTCACCTACCTTTATCCCTATACACGCTCCCACTTGTATTCCGAATTCGAAAATGGGGTTGAAGTGGGGGGGCTCATTGACACTATCCGTTTATTCACCATTATCGCCATTATTGTTTTGGTCATTGCTTGTATCAACTTTATGAACCTTAGTACGGCCCGAAGTGAAAAAAGGGCAAAGGAAGTTGGGGTAAGAAAGGTGGTTGGCGCTAGGAAAAAGTCCTTGGTATGGCAATTTTTAGGAGAGTCCATCCTCATTTCGTTCCTAGCTGCAAGTGTTGCACTGATCACTATTGTACTAGTGCTCCCATCATTTTCAGAATTAATCAACATCAATCTGACTTTAGATTGGAACAATCCATGGTTTTGGGGGATGGCCTTGGCCACTGTCTTATTTACTGGTATATTGGCAGGAAGCTATCCAGCCCTCTATTTATCGGCCTTTAAACCTTCGGCAGTCTTAAAAGGTACTTTTAATAAAATCAACACCCTTATTACCCCCCGGAAGGTCTTAGTGGTAATACAATTTTCAGTTGCCATTATTTTGATTGCGGCTACCATTGTGGTAAAGCAACAAATCAGTAACGTACAAAACCGTAAACTGGGTTATAACAAGGATCATCTCATTTATTTAGAGATGGAGGGAGAAGTTGAAGGTAACTACGCCAGCATAAAGGCAGAATTGTTGGACGGTAGTATTGCTACATCGGTTTCTAAAACCAATTCCCCCATTACGGAAAGTTGGAGCAATAGTTGGGGGATTGAATGGCCCGGGAAAAGTCCTGACAACAAAACCTTGGTACACCGCATGGTGGCCGACGATGCTGTTATCAAAACCCTGGGGCTACGCCTTAAAGAAGGTAGGGATTTAGATCTAAAAAAATATCCAACAGATTCCACCGCGGCGATCTTAAACGAAGCTGCCGTTAAACTCATGGGGTTTGAAAACCCACTAGGGGAAACGATAAAGGACAATGGAACGGACTGGCACATTGTTGGGGTGGTCGAAGATTTTGTCTTTAATTCCCCATTTCAGAAGATTGAGCCTATGGTCATCGAAGGGGCTAAAGCCTGGTTCACCATGATTCATATAAATCTCAACCCAAACAATACCGTGGCCGATAATTTGGCGTCTGCTGAAGAGATTTTCAAAAAATATAACCCAAACTATCCCTTTAATTACAAATTCGTTGACGAAGATTACGCCAAGAAATTCATCAGTGAGCAACGGATAGAGAAGCTTGCAAGCCTTTTTACGCTAATGACCATTCTTATTTCTTGTCTGGGATTGTTTGGCTTGGCCAGTTATATGGCCCAGAATAGGATCAAGGAAATAGGGGTGCGCAAAGTGTTGGGTGCTTCGGTAACCGGTATCACAACCCTATTATCCAAGGACTTCCTAAAGTTGGTAGGAATTTCGTTGTTGATTGCCATACCTGTTTCGTGGTATGCCATGGACCAATGGCTTCAAGATTTTGCCTATCGGATAGAGCTATCATGGTGGATTTTTGGTTTGGCAGGGGTGTTGGCCTTGGCAATAGCCTTTATGTCCGTTAGCTATCAAGCCATTAGGGCAGCCAAAATAAATCCAGCAAAAAGTTTACGAACAGAGTAACAAGAAACATCATGTACAAGCTTTTCCTAAAAATTGCCACACGTTATCTGCTCAAGAACAAAATGTATTCCTTTATCAACATTTTTGGGCTAGCTATTGGTGTTGCTTCTTTTGTGTTGATCATGTTATATGTGAACCATGAAAAAAGCTACGACAAATTTGAAGGTTCCGAGCACGTATATCGGGTCTATATGGATTATCTGGAAGGCGATAACTATGTGCCGGGGGATGCTGAGGCCTATATAGCAAGTGGTCCTGCCCTTAAAGCGGAATTTCCCGAAATTAAGGATTTTGTAAGGTTTAGGCGCATCAACAATTTGGTAGTGCTGAAGGACAATTATCCCTATGATAACATTGTTGGGTCTTTGGCGGATCCTGAATATTTTAATGTTTTTGATCATGGTTTGGTCAAAGGCAATGTTGAAACGGCTCTTAATGAACCCTATTCCATAGTATTGAGTACGGTTTTGGCAAAAAAGATTTTTGGTAAGGAAGAACCTCTGGGACAGGCTTTAAAAATTGCTGGGGACGATACTGCAACATTTACGGTAACAGGGGTAATGGATAATAGCGGAAGAAAGACCCACATTAAAAACGATGTGCTGGTTTCCTTTAAAACCTTTTATTCTTGGAAGGTTTTTGAAGGGGATTGGGAATATACCTGGAACCAAAATGTGTATTACACTTATCTTAAGCTATCGAAAAATTCCGATGCCCAGTTGCTCAATCAAAAAGTGATGAACTTTAGACCCAATGGGTTTGAATTTGATGAAAAGCATCACCTTGAGGCCATACAGGATATTCATTTGTATTCCAATAAACCTTTTGAGGCAGAAACCAATGGAAGTGGCAGTAGTGTACGGCTTTTGGCAATAATAGCTTTCATTACCTTAGTCTTAAGTTGGATGAACTATATGAATCTATCCAGCAGCAAATCTTTGGAACGTGCCAAAGAAATTGGTGTTCGCAAGGTAGTTGGCGCCCAAAAGGCCCAACTGGTGCTACAGTTTTTGTTGGAATCAGCTTTATTGAATGGTATTGCCATTCTGTTGGCCCTTGTCGCCGCCTACCTTTTACTCCCTGGATTTAACGATTTTGTTGAGCAGGATTTGGGCTTTGACGCAAAACAGTTGAAAGGCCTCCTGCCTTATTTTGGTATTCTTTTGATTGGGACCACATTGGCGGCTTTTTATCCTGCATTTGTATTGAGCCGTTATAGCCCAGCTAAAGTCTTAAAAGGAAAGGTCCAGACCTCTAGGAGCGGGCTCAACTTTAGGAAGGGGCTTATTGTTTGTCAATTCATTGCCACCATTGCTTTGCTCACCGGCACTTTTGTGGCCAATAAACAAATTCACTATTTAAAAAATAGGCCTATTGGTGCAAATCTAAATCAGGTCGTTTCCCTTAGTGGGCAAGTGTTCAACCGTGAAAAAGATTCCCTTTTCCACCAAGACATCAATATATTTATCAATAAACTTAAAAATAGCCCTTACGTTAGTAACGTAACAGGGGCAGGCACTTATCCAGGGGATGATTTTTTGGAAATAAATTCTAGTATCGGGCTGACTTTCCCAAATGGTCATACCGACGAAAAACACATTTGGTACCATTACGCCGCCAGACCGGAATACTTTGACTTAATGGAAATGGATTTTGTGGCGGGCGAAGCTTTTCAAGAAACGGCAAGGGGCCTTAGTAACAATATAGTCATCAACGAAAAGATGGCCCAGTTTATGGGAATTGATGACATGCAAAGCCTCATTGGAAAAACGGTGAAATTTGGGAATACGGATTGGCCTATAAGTGGTATTGTCAAGGATTACAATCATTTTGGAATGAAATCACCTGTGGTCCCCATGATTATAAGGCATTACAAAGAAACGGACAATGTTCTGGTGAGATTGAATCAAAAGGCCTTGACATTAGCTGGAACGGACAACGCTTTAGCAGAGTTCCATAAGATATGGCTGAGTATATTTCCGAAAAGCACCTATAGCTATTCTTTCCTGGATGAACAATTTGAAGCACTATATAAGGAGGACCGGAAATTTAGTAGGGCATTTCAAATTTTTACCATTTTAGCCATCCTAATAGCTTCCATGGGGCTATTTGGGTTGACTTCCTACACCGTATTGCAACGGAGAAAAGAAATAGGTATTCGAAAGGTCAATGGGGCGTCCATAACACAAATACTATCGCTTTTGAACAAGGATTTTGTCCAATGGATAGGATTGGCATTTATCCTTGCCATTCCCGTGTCATGGTATGCCATGAATCAATGGTTACTGAGTTTTGCCTACAAAACCACCTTAAGTTGGTGGGTGTTTACCCTATCTGGGTTACTTGCACTGTTCATTGCACTGCTTACTGTGAGCTGGCAAAGTTTTAAAGCTGCCGTAATAAATCCAGTTGAGGTCTTAAGGGACGAATAATCAAAAACAAATCATCATGTTCAAACACAACATCAAACTCTTTCTAAGGAACATAAGACGAAACAAGGGTACTTTTAGCATCAATGTTATTGGTCTAAGTATTGGTATAGCCTCTTTTTTGGTGTTGGTCGTCTACGTATACAATGATTTGACCTATAACCATTTTAATGAAAATCTTGCGAACATTTATCGGGTCCAAGAAAAGTATGAAGAAGGAACAAGCACTGCTACAAAAGGACCCCTATTGCCAAAAATACGTCAGGACATTCCGGAAGTAGTAAATGGAACTCGGATTTTTGACTGGGATGGCTATCGGTTGAGCAATGGTACTAATGCGTTTTTGGAAAATGTATTCTATGTGGATACAGATTTTTTTTCTGTTTTTAGTTTTCCTTTCAAGGAAGGCAACAACTCCAATGTTTTAAAAGAAAAATACAGCGCTGTTATCAGTGCCCCTTTTGCAAAAAAGTATTTTGGAAGTACTGCGGCTTTAGGCAAACAATTGCAAATAGGTTTTGAAGATATCTTTTTGACAGTAACTGGAGTGGTCAACATTCCGGAAAATTCTTCGATAAAGTTTGACGTTGTAACCTCCTATGAAAGTGGGGAAGCGATTTCGCCCTGGATAAAGGAGGTACATGATTGGTACAATACCTTTTCAGAAACCTATGTGGTACTTCAAGAGGGAATTAACCCATCCAGCATTGAAGCAAAGCTAGAGCACATTGTAGCTGAAAATTTCCTGCCATTGGGTGAGAACAATACCAAAATTGGTCTAATCCCTTTTTCAGAATACCACTCCGCGGAGGAGTCCAATCAAACCTTGATTATTATTTTGTCCATTATCGCCTTGGGCATTATTGGCATAGCTATGGTCAACTTTGTCAATCTCAATATTGTCAATACGTTCTCCAGAACGCGCGAAATTGCAGTTAAAAAAGTGCATGGGGCGTTAAAAAAGCATATCTCCCAACAGATCATATTTGAATCCTTCGCCACTGGGTTTATTGCTTTGACTATGGGGGTAATCCTTTTTAGTACCGTTCTACTTCCAACTTTTAATTCGCTGTTTGAAACCCATTTTTCGTTTAATTCATTAAATCCATATGTGTTGCTTGCCCTGCTTTTCGGATTGTGGGTACTGACCGGTTTGCTTTCCAGTTCCATACCCTCTATAATCTGGTCCAGGAGTAACCTCACAGAGAACCTTCAAGGAAAGTTTTCATCAAAAAACAAGCCGGGATTGGCCAAACATTCTTCCGTAATCATACAATTTGTAATTGCCATCATGTTGATTTCCGGTACGCTTGGAGTACGTAAACAAATTAATTTTATGATAGATAAAAATCCTAAGTTCGATAATGAAAATGTCATTGTAGCACAAACGGATTTTTGGCAGCATGAAGATCTAGACGTCGCATCAAGCAGATTGGAGGTTATTTCTAAAGAGTTGCTAAATAGCCCATTTGTAGGCTCGGTAAATTTTACGGGAAGCGTTCCAGGAGATTATGATGAAAATTATAACACCTTCTACCCTATCGGCGAAAGTAATCTGCCCAGTATCCACCTCAGAAAATCCTATGTGGGAAAAGACTATTTCAAAACACTGGGAATCCCAATTTTGAACGGCCATGGATTTGACAAAGAACCTACAGCCCTGCACAATACCGTAGTTCTGAACAAAACGGCGATGAATTTATTGGGCTTTGCCTCAGCAGAAGGGCAAATTTTGGTTGAGGGACGCGAAGGCGGCACACAGTATCGTGTTGTGGGGGCCATTGAAGACTTCAGCTATCAGGGAGTGCAGCGTGCCACAGAACCTTTGGCCCATTTTTTCGTTGAACTTGAAAATCTAATTGATTGGGATTATCTAACCATTCGTGCAACTAAAGGAACCGCCCTTCAAGTCATTGATCAATTAAAGGATAAATGGCAAGAAGTCTTTCCTGGGGCAACCCTGACGTACTTCTTTGCTGACGAAAAATTGAATGTCTACTACCACGAATACAAACGTGTAAACACCTTGATATCCTGGTTTTCCATATTGGCAATACTTCTTTCTTGTATGGGATTATTTGCCTTGGCCTCCTATACTATGGCCCGAAGGACAAAGGAAATTGGAATCCGAAAGGTGAACGGTGCCACAATTGCCCAAATCCTCGCCTTGCTGAACAAAGATTTTATGCGTTGGGTATTACTGGCTTTTGTCATTGCAATTCCAATATCATGGTATGCCATGAATCAATGGTTACTGAGTTTTGCCTATAAAACCACCTTAAGTTGGTGGGTGTTTGCCCTTGCGGGTGTTGGGGCTCTGGTTATAGCACTCATCACGGTCAGCTGGCAGAGTTTTAAAGCTGCTGTAATAAATCCAGTAGAAGTCTTACGAGACGAATAATCAAAAACGAATCATCATGCTTAAAAACTATATTAAAATCGCCTTTCGGAACCTCTTCAAAAACAAAACCTATTCATTCATCAATATTGGAGGATTGGCCTTCGGCCTGGCGGTGTCCATGCTCATAGGGCTATGGATACAGGACGAAACTGCTTTCAATACCAATTTTGAAAACTATGACCGAATTGCCCAGGTGTTGATAAACAAAACCAACAATGGGGAAGTGCGCACCCGATATACCCTACCCTACCCTTTGGCCGATGAATTGCGCAACACCTATGGAAATGATTTTAAGTATGTGGTCA
Source organism: Bacteroidota bacterium (assembly GCA_039815575.1). GTDB lineage: Bacteria > Bacteroidota > Bacteroidia > Flavobacteriales > Flavobacteriaceae > Croceivirga. The sequence continues at coordinate 19,940 of JBCBZA010000065.1, forward strand.
TGAGCTCTTTCCCAGGGGACAATGTACTGTCCTATGAGGAAAAAAACTTAAATGAACATGGTGCCTTTATGGAGAAAGATGCACTCCGTTTGTTTTCATTTAATATGCTAAAGGGAAACCATAATGTACTCAACGAGCCCAATGCCATTGTGCTATCCGCCTCTGCCGCAAACACCTTCTTTGGCAATGAAAATCCCTTGGGCAAAACCATGAAGTTGAACAACAATGCCGTGGTTACCGTAAGAGGTGTTTTTGAGGATTTGCCCTCCAATGCAAATGTATTTGAGGCACTTGGGGCTTTTTCAGAATCCAAAAGGATTGATTTCGTTGCCCCATGGGACCTCTACGTATCCATGTATGAATGGGTAAAAATCGCACGCGATCGAAAACTATGGGACAACAATTCCTATCAAATCTACGTGGAAATAGCCAATGGTTCTACGATGGCTTCCATAAATGAAAAAATAAAGAATACCCTTTACAGCCATGTGCCCGAGGTCACGCAAAAAACCGATCCCCAAATTTTTCTCCACCCCATGAAAGACTGGCATTTACGGTCAAGCTTTAAAAATGGGGTATCCCATGGAGGGGGCATTCAATATGTTCGCATGTTCGGTATTATCGGTCTCTTTGTTTTGCTCCTTGCCTGTATCAATTTTATGAACCTAAGTACGGCGAGGGCACAGAAACGGGCCAAAGAAGTGGGAATACGTAAAACAGTGGGCTCAAACAAAAACCAACTGATAGGTCAATTTTTATTTGAATCCCTATTGGTAACATTTTGCGCCTTTATCCTTGCTTGTGCCTTAATTGGTTTGCTTTTACCCGTATTCAACCCTTTGGCGGAAAAACAGATTGTATTTCCTTTTGCGAAACCCCTATTTTGGATTGTTGGATTGGGTTTGGTAATGATTACAAGCCTCTTGGCCGGAAGTTATCCTGCTCTTTATCTTTCCGCGTTCCGACCTGTAAAGGTCTTGAAGGGAACAATCAGTGCCGGTAAATCAGCGGTATCGTTCCGTAAGGTTTTGGTCGTAGTACAATTTACGGTTTCCATCATTTTGGTTTCTGGA
>JBCBZA010000050.1:0-24798 GCA_039815575.1 Bacteroidota bacterium
CACGTCGTCCATGCTTGCAGTGAAGGTGCGGCATCCATGCTTTGAGCGTATCTTCAGCCCATGGGGATCGTGCTAGAAGACGAGATCCGACTGTCTACGTTACGCGAACGCCTTGAAGATCGGCCTAACAATCTTCATGCTTCGATTCAAGTCGGTGAGAACACATGAAAGGGTAGGTTGGGGTTGGTTTCTTGCAGGCAAGACCAAAAAATGATCTAACGTCCACCAGGAAGACTACTCGTACCTGGATTTGTACACTCGAGGAGAATGCCTGTTTGGCCCTGGAAGGAGATTTTCAACGGTACCCCGGGATCGATGAAGGCATGTGCCCGTTCTTGAACAGGCAGTTCCCCGTCCAGAACAAGAAGGCAGCTTTGTAGGCCTCTTGTCACCACGCGTCTACACGTTTCCGCGGATCCTGCGCCAGCTGCGATAGTAATGCTGGTACCCCGCTGCTACAGACAGTACTCCACACGTGTTCGACCATTGTGCGTTCATCTGCGCGTCCAAAACTTCAGCACATCTGGAATACCACCTCGGGCTTTACAATGAGTCGGAGAAATCAATCGGGCGAGCTCTGGAGCTCGGCCACGAAGATGACGGGAGCATGCGTTTGCGGCTGGCTCGCATACACGTGCGGAGGCACAAGGTTGACACCGCCCATGCTCAGAAACACCTGAACGCGGCGCTCGCATCCTTCAGCGAGGCCATGAAGTTCGAGACTGTCGCATCGAAGGCCATCCATTACCTTGAGGTCAGCCGTGCATTCAACGTAGTCTATGCTCTAAGCTGCAGCAGTAAGCTCTCTTGGCGTATTTACGTGTAGTAGTGCGGAGCACGTTTCTCTGTCATCCTGTAAATGCACGACCGCGTGTTGCTCGTGTCGCTAGGTAGCAGAAGGCAAAAGGCGAAGGTTAGGTCGGTTGATACGCCTCTAGCGCTCATCAAATTTCTCGGTTCCCCCACTGCCGACCATCCTAGCAAACATATATTCTTGGGAGAAGAGTCGACAACACGACGTAGGGAGCACACACCAAATTATGGCTTTTGGAGTGAGAAGGCTCCACGAAGTTAGGGTTCAAAGGCACACACGGTCTAGGATTGAGACAGAACCTAAACCTTTGGACAGAAACGAAGACGTGGCATCACAGTGCCGGGAGGATTCAAAAGAAAACAAGACCCAGCGGGCACGACACTAAACGCAAAGAGTGACAAAAAGGAAACGGTCGGATGGGGATCGCACGGGAACGAACGGTGGGCGGGGAGGAGAAGAGGGAAAGACGAGGAGGAATGGAAGGCACGGGTAGAGAAGGACGCAAACACGTTCTTCAGAGTAGTTGCTGGTGTGTATCATCTATCGTACTTCGTACCTGTTTTTCGTTGATCGAGATGAGTTTCTGATCCCCGTGGGGCTTCTCCGTTCAATATTGCAGGTGACATCTGTATACCTCAAGTTGAACGAGACGCAGAGAGCGGCCAACGCGCTATCAACGATCCTGGTTCGATGGCCGGTGAGCTGACGGTACGGTCAGAACCGCCCGAACCCTCTGCAAGTCTGCAAGTCTCGGACCACAACGTATCACTTGACTATGAATCACGGTGCCTGCAGAAGGTCGAGATGAATCCTCGTCTCGTTCGCGAACAGGCTATCGCAGTCGCAAATTCTAGCTTTTTTATTCACCAAAATTCTCGTCTCTTCATCTCACACTCACTCTCGGTTTTATGCTTCGATTGCGTCAGAGTTTCAGTTTGGAACATAAGTGACGAAGTTCCGTCCCCCACCCCGGACGCTCCTCGTCAACGAGGGCACGCCGGCGTTTTTTCGGGGTATACCGCACAAACCGGAATGGCAGCAATCCCATCGACCGATGATATGCGGACGAAAGTGCGGTGCTCTCGCATGGTCCACGGACCGACGATGGCGCTGGGGTCGTTCTCAACTCCAGTTAGTGTATCCCTGAGCGATGTTCCTCACCGACCGCTCCATGCCCCTCATAACTGCCCCAACCTTTCCTTCCATGCAGCGCTCACGGGAGGCAGCACTTGCGAAGGAAACATGCGCGCAAACTTTAATGACGCGAGGGCAGGCATCAGAGGCTCTGGGGTACTACAAGGTGCTGCCACTCCCGTTACTCTTGCACACGTGCTGCCGGTGACAATATCCCAGGGGAAAGCCCGGATTCCGTGTGATCCCTGCATCGTCCCTTCCTGCCGAGACGTACACGCGGAGCTTGGTAGTGGGTCTCCCCAAAACATCCTTCGTGGTACACAATCCAATAATAGGCCCAAGTAAATTTCACGGTTGGTGGTACATTGTACTCACACACGAGAGGGCACTTTGGTTGGGCGTCAGAGTATCCGAAGTCGTTACCGGTCTCGCAAAACGCTCCCCAACGCGTGCGTGTAGTTTACCCCCGTCACTACCATTCAGAATGTAGTTCGAATTTGTGGGGTCGATCCATAAGGCTTGGTGGTCACCATGGACAGTGGTTGCAATCCTCTTCCAAGTTTTCCCACCATCAACCGATCGACTCAGCCTACCTGATATGGAGAAAAGGATATCAGGATTATTTGGGTCTACCCTTACATCACTGTAATAGAACGGTCTAAAGTTGATGTTGGGGTCATCATTCACCATCACCCAGTTATCACCACGGTCATCCGATCGGAATGCGGTTCCCCCGCCTTGAAACTCGGTCATTAAGTAAATAATATTGGGATTACTTTGCGCAATGTGAATGCCGGGTCTGGCCATTGGAGTTTTTGGAAGTCCATTCATAATTTTTTCCCATGTTTCACCCCCGTCCATAGTTCGGTATATCGCTGTTTCCTTTCCTCCGTCATCAAAGCGCCATGGCCTTCGTCTAAACGTCCACATGCCGGCATACATAATACGCGGGTTGCTCATATCCATAGTAATGTCCGAACAACCTGTATCCGCATCTATGTAAAGTATTTTCTTCCAATTTTTGCCACCGTCCGTGGTTTTGAAAACGCCTCTTTCGGTATTGGCCCCCCACTCCTTACCAAGGGCACATACGCAAGCCACATCAGGGTTGTTGGGGTCTACAACGATTCGTTTAATGCGTTCCGTTTCTTTTAACCCAAGATGGGTCCAGTTTTTTCCGGCATCTACCGAGCGATATACACCCCATCCGTAGCCCACACTATTTCTGGGATCTCCTTCACCAGTGCCCACCCAAAGTACATTATGATCGGAAGGTGCTATGGTCAAGGCTCCTATGGAGTATGCCCGTTGCCCCTCAAAAATGGGCGTAAACTTGACACCGCCATTTGTAGTCTTAAAGATGCCTCCATCGGCACCAGAAACATAAAAGGTACTGGGATCCCCAGGAATACCATCAATATCGGTCACCCTACCTCCCATATTGGCCGGACCAATGGCCCGCCATTCCATGGATTGTATGGCTTTGGTGTAGTCGTTATTCTGTGAAAATCCAATGGTGGCGCAAAGGAATGTCGAAAAAAGTAAGCGGAAGTTCAAACGTTTCATCGCAGTAGAGTTGGTTGTTAGTAGTTCTTAAGAATAAAGTCCTTGAAAATAACCAAAATTGGACGAATAAAGAAGAAAATTATGGAAGGATCAAGCGTATGTCAATACATTACTTTTCATACTATTTTTAAGTATAAAATTGGTTACATTTAAGGGACTAATTCACACACTATATGAAAACATATTTTCTACTTCCATTATTGGTTTTTTTTGTGCTTCCCCTTAAAGATTTGGACGCCCAGCGAAGAAAAAGCACAAAAGCCATCACTGAAAATTACCCAGAATCTTTGTACAACGCCGTTGAATGGCGTCTTGTAGGCCCCTTTCGGGGAGGGCGTGCAGGGACGGCTACAGGCGTAATGGGCAACCCCAACCTCTACTACATGGGTACTGCGGGGGGCGGGGTTTGGAAAACGACCGATGCCGGTAATTCGTGGAGCTGTATCTCCGATGGGTATTTTGGGGGATCTATTGGGGCTGTCGCCGTTTCCGAATCCGATCCAAATGTCATCTATGTCGGTGAGGGAGAGCAGACCCTACGGGGAAATGTTTCTTCGGGTAATGGTATTTGGAAAAGTTTGGACGCCGGAGAGACGTGGCAATTTATTGGGCTTAAAGGTTCAGAACATATTGCAAGAATTCGTATTCATCCAAGTAACCCTGATTTGGTTTATGCGGCTGCCATTGGGAACCTATGGAAGCCCAATGAGACCCGTGGCGTCTATCGTTCCAAAGATGGGGGTAAAACTTGGGAGAAGATCCTTTATGAAAGTGATAAGGCAGGGGCTGGTGATTTAATTCTTGATCCCAATAACCCTAGAATCATCTATGCTGCAACATGGGAAATGAAAAGAAACGGCTATCGCATGGATAGTGGCGGACCTGATAGTAAACTATATAAAAGCACGGATGGAGGAGATACATGGACTGATATTTCTGAACGCAAAGGTCTTCCTGACGGGGTCTGGGGCATTGTGGGCATAGCCATCTCTCCAGTGGATTCCAATCGGGTTTGGACGATTATTGAAGCAGAAGATGGCGGGGTCTTCCGATCGGATGATGCCGGAAAGACCTGGAAAAAAATTAATGAAAATCGAGCGCTACGGCAGCGGGCATGGTACTATAGCCGAATCTATGCGGACACCCAGAACAAGGACAAAGTATATGTAATGAACGTCAGTTACGGGGTCTCTACAGACGGAGGAAAAACATTCAAACTAAAGAATGCCCCGCACGGGGACCATCATGATTTATGGATTGATCCTGAGAATAACAATCGGATGGTAATTGCTGATGACGGTGGTGCGCAAGTGTCCAATGATGGTGGTGAAAATTGGACCACATACCACAATCAGCCCACTGCACAATTCTATAGGGTAACCACGGATAATCATTTTCCTTATCGTATTTATGGTGCACAGCAAGATAATACCTCAGTACGTATTGCCCATCGCAATGCCAGTTCCAGCATTACAGAAAGGGATTGGGAACCGTCCGCGGGTGGTGAAAGTGCCCATTTGGCCCCAGACCCTAAGAATAGTGATATTGTATATGGGGGTACCTTCAAAGGATATATGATGCGAAAAGACCATTTTGTGGACCAAACACGATCCATCAATGTCTGGCCCGATAATCCCGCAGGATCAGGGGCCGAAGTCATGAAATATCGATTTAATTGGAATTTTCCCGTAAAATTCAGCATTCATGATGATAAAACGCTGTATGCCGGATCAAACTATTTGCATGTTACCACCAACGAAGGGCAAAGTTGGAAGACCATTTCACCCGATCTTACCCGTGGATTACCAGAGACCATAAAATCCTCTGGAGGCCCAATTACGCAAGACAACACCGGGGCGGAATTCTACTCCAACATCTTTGTAATTAACGAGTCCCCAACAGAAAAGGGGGTCATCTGGGTTGGAAGTGACGACGGCTTGATTCACATTTCTAGGGACAATGGACAAAACTGGGAAAATATCACACCCCCGGAAAGCATAAGTCCAAAATTGAACATGATCAATTGCATTGACCCGAGTCCATTTCAGAAAGGAACGGCTTATGTAGCCGCCACTTCGTATAAGTTTGGTGATTACAAACCCTATTTATACAAAACCACGGACTACGGGAAGACTTGGAAAGTAATTACCAAAGGAATTAAAGGCAATCATTACACTAGGGCCATTCGCACTGACAAAGTGCGGGAAGGCTTACTTTATGCCGGTACGGAATGGGGTATGTACGTTTCTTTTGATGACGGCAGTAGTTGGTCTCCTTTCCAATTGAATTTACCAATAACTTCAATTCGTGACTTGCATGTTCGTGATAATGATTTGATTGCCGCTACCCATGGACGTAGTTTTTGGATGATTGACGACCTTACCCCATTACACCAACTATCACAAGAGATAGCTAATTCCGACTTTTATTTGTACAAACCGGACAAGGCATATCGTATGCACCAGTCTGGGGGATGGGGAAGGCCCAACATGAAGTTGGTTGGGGAAAATCACCCCAACGGTGCGATTATCAATTATTACGTAAAGAAACTTGAAGAAACCGATACGGTATCCATTGAAATTTTGGAAATGGATGGAACGTTGATTCAGCGATTTAGCAATAAAGCTAGGGCCAATAAATTGAATCCTAAAGCAGACAAATCCCTAAAAATCTCCTCAGGTGGTAATAGATTAATTTGGAACATGCGCTATCCCGGTTTTCAGGAATTTAAGGGCATGGTTTTCTATTCCTCCCCAAATCGTGGTCCCAAAGCCGTTCCTGGAGACTATAAGGTGCGGATGACCTACAATGGGAAAACCTCCGAGCAAGTCCTAACTATCATTAAAGACCCCAGGCTTCCAAATACGGAGAAAGACTATCAAGACCAATTTGATTTTTTAATGGCCGTAAGCGACCAAGTGAGTAAGGCAAATACTGCCATAATTAATATTAGGACCGTAAAAAAAGATTTGGATTATCTCAAAGGAAAGAAGACCATAAAAAAAGATATGAAGGACATGATTTCAGACTTTGAATCAAAGCTTGATAGTATTGAAAACAACATTCATATGACTAAAAATCAAAGTAGACAAGATCCTTTGAACTATGGTATTCGAATCAACAATCGCCTGGCCTTCTTAATGGCAGATTCCCAGCGCGGGGATTATCCTCCGACCAAGCAGTCAAAAGAATTTTTTGTTGAAGTCACTAAGGAGTTGGATATTGAAATCAACAAATTGAATCGTTTAATGGACGATTACGTTGCCAAAATAAATGGGCGCGTCTCTGACAATAACATGGAAATGATCACTCTCGAAAAGGAATAAATAATATTGTGAAAGAACCAATTATGTTCCGGTTAGAAGATGCTTTTACATTATTGGTTATGTTCGTAAATTCCCTATTCTAAAAATTTGAAATGAAAAACGTTGTTTTTGCTTTAATTGGACTCTTTTTCTCCATACTACCTATCAGTGCCCAAGACCGAATTACTGGTGAACCTTTTGCCACGCGATCGGTAGTTCTAGGCCAGAATGGGATGGTGGCCACCAGTCATCCCTTGGCTACCCAAATTGGACTCGATATGCTCAAAAATGGCGGTAATGCCATTGACGCAGCCATAGCAGCCAATGCCGCATTAGGACTTATGGAACCTACAGGTTGTGGTATTGGAGGAGACCTTTTTGCTATTGTTTGGGACGGAAAGACCAAAAAGCTCTATGGCTTGAATGCCAGTGGTCGTTCCCCCCAAAAATTGACTTTGGAATATTTTGAAAAAGAGGGGATGGAAAAAATTCCGTCACATGGACCTTTGCCCGTTAGCGTTCCTGGCGCTGTTGATGGTTGGTTTGAATTACACAGCAAATTCGGTTCCAAACCTATGGAGGATATCCTGGCCCCAGCCATTGATTATGCGGAAAAAGGTTTTCCCTTGACCGAGCTTATTGCATGGTACATACAACGTACGGTCCCTTTCTTTGAATCCAAGGGTTTTCCTAATATTGAGGACACCTACAAATCCCAGAATGCAGGGAAACTGCCCCATGAAGGGGAAATCTATAAAAATCCCTATTTGGCAAATACGTATCGTAAAATTGCGGAAGGAGGCCGTAATCGCTTTTACAAGGGAGATATTGCCGAGACTGTCGGTAAATTTATCAAGGAACAGGGTGGCTTTTTATCCGCCAAAGACTTCGCGGACCATAAATCGGAATGGGTAGAGCCGGTTTCCATCAATTATCGTGGCTATGACGTCTGGGAGCTACCTCCCAACGGACAGGGGATTGCTGCTTTGCAAATGCTGCAAATACTTAAAGGATATGACTTCTCTAACATAGAATTTGGAAGTGCAGAACATCTCCACCTGTTTACCGAAGCAAAAAAATTGGCCTTTGAAGACCGCGCCAAATACTATGCCGATATGGATTTTTTTGATGTTCCTGTTGAGGAATTATTATCAGACAGTTATGCTCAAGAAAGACGTGAATTGATTGAGGAACGTGCGGGAACTTATTCCGCAGGGGAAATCTCAGCAGGAGAAACCATTTATATGACGGTAGCCGACAAGGAAGGGACCATGATTTCCTTAATTCAAAGTAATTACAGAGGCATGGGTTCAGGCATGGCCCCACCAAAGTTAGGCTTTATGCTTCAAGACCGTGGAGAATTGTTCAGTTTAAAACGTGGGCAGGCAAATACCTTTGAACCAGGTAAACGGCCTTTTCATACCATTATCCCTGCATTTATGACCAAGGATGGAAAACCCTTTCTCAGTTTTGGGGTAATGGGGGGTGATTTTCAGCCAATGGGCCATACACAAATCGTAATGAACCTCGTGGATTTTGGTATGAACATTCAAGAAGCGGGTGACGCTCCAAGGTGGGACCATACCGGGGGAGCCAGTCCCATGGGCAGGACCACAGAAAACACCGGCTTAATTCGAACGGAATCAGGAATCCCCTACTCCACTATTCGTGGTCTAATGGACAAAGGTCATCGGATAGGTACGGCAAGGGGTATTTATGGGGGCTATCAAGCTATTCTATGGGATGATGAAAACAAGGTCTATCACGGGGCTTCAGAAAGTAGAAAAGATGGACAGGCAGCTGGATATTAGACAATAAAATTACTTTCTATAATTTTAAAATGACCGTTCGAGCGGTCATTTTTTATATCGCTTATTTTTTAATCCCAAAAAGCAAAAAGTCCTGCGTACCCCGGTTGCTGAGAAAAAGGTCACCAATGCCATCCCCGTTCAGATCCATAAAATCGATATCAAAACCTCTTCCCGTTATCCCTTCTGGGATAATTTCATCAATCACTTCACTATACGAACCCTTCCCATCATTGAGATAGATACTAAAGGCGGTAAGGCCCCCAAATCTTACCCCATTGGTATTTCCCGTCATAATGTCCATATCACCATCATGATCTATATCCAAGAAGGCTACGCCAAAACAGCGGTTGTTATCTTTGGGCAAATGGGTGGTGGTAATATCCGAAAAGAAACCATCTCCATCATTCAAAAGCAATCGATTCTGGCGAACTGCATTTTCCACAAAAGCTTGGACGTTACCGTATAAAATATCCAAGTCTCCATCGCCATCAATATCAGCGACATCTACCTCCCTTGTTTCTTCAGGTGTTGCTCTAAGCGGCAGTCTATCCGAAGATTCGTCTTTAAAAAAACCATTTCCATCATTAATCAATATTCGATTGGCGTCCTCATTGCCAATCAGAATATCCGAATCCCCATCATTATCAATATCCCCCAAGGTGAGGTCCTGTGTCACATCCTGAAATATCCCAAATCGCTCAATCGACTCATCTTTGAAAAACCCTTTGCCATTGTTGATCAATATATTGTTTTGTCCATTGTTTCCAATCATGATATCTGGTGCCCCGTCATTATTAATATCGACTACCACGACGGAATTGGAGGTGCCAGAAACCGGAATTCTGCTCCCACCATCCGTAAAAATGCCATCGCCGTCGTTGAGATACAATTCGTTAGTTTTATCATCTTCACTAACAATCACAATATCCAGATCTCCATCCATATCAAAGTCTGCAATCCCTATATCCTCGCTGTCATGATCTACCTGGGGTATGCGTGAGCCGCTCTCATTTGTAAATTTTCCTTTTCCATCATTAATTAATAGGATATTAGGTCTATGCTCATTCGCAATTAGAATATCTAAATCCCCATCTTGGTCCAAATCTGCAATTCCCGCATCCATGGACAGTTGTTGTAGGTCTTTAAACGGCAAATTCTTTGTTGTGACATCCTCATATAAATACATGGTATTGCCTTGGTCATTTCTGAATTTTTGACCATTAGCAATGTTCAAAACGCCAATAATCACGTAAAATGGAACTAATTTCCTCATCTTTTGTTGATACCCCAATATGCTAATTTAAAGTTTTTTAACATCCTCATTGACCGTAAAGATAAAATGGATTTTGATTTAAGGTAACTCCCAAATACGACTCGCACTAAATTCTAAATACAAAGTAAATGCAACTGAGTTGCATTTACAGATATTATGCTATTTTTGGGAGAATTCTGCTTTTTAGAATTTCCTGATCAATTGTAGCAAATGGAACTAGAAAAAAAATTACCAGTTACCGTCTTAAGTGGTTTTCTGGGTGCAGGAAAAACCACGTTACTTAATCATGTCCTCCATAATAAAGAGGGCATAAAAGTAGCAGTCATCGTCAATGATATGAGTGAAGTCAATGTGGATGCCGCCCTTGTACAAAATGAAAACACTTTATCCCGAACGGAAGAAAAACTAGTGGAAATGAGCAACGGGTGCATTTGTTGTACGCTTCGTGAAGATTTAATGATTGAGGTGGAGCGCTTGGCCATGGAAAAACGCTTTGATTACCTACTTATTGAGAGTACAGGGATAAGTGAGCCTATTCCAGTCGCACAGACCTTCTCCTTCGTAGATGAGGAAAACAATATTGACCTTTCTCGTTTTAGTTATGTGGATACTATGGTCACCGTAGTTGATGCTTTCAATTTTTTTAAGGATTTTGGTAGTCTAGAAACCTTGATGGATAGGGAGCTTACGGATATGGAAGGGGACTATCGTACTATTGTCAATCTACTTATCGATCAGATTGAATTTGCCAATGTTATTATATTGAACAAAACGGATTTGGTTTCCAAAGACTCCTTGAGTATGTTACGAGCAATAGTCGAAAAACTGAATCCCAATGCACAAATTATAACATCCGAGTTCAGTAAGGTCGATCCAAAGTTCATTCTAAATACCGGGCTTTTCGACTATGGGGAAGCCGAGCAGAGTGCGGGCTGGATCGAGGAACTAAAAAAAGGGGAGCATACTCCTGAAACCGAGGAATATGGCATAAGCTCTTTTGTTTATCGAAGCAAAAAACCGCTTGACCCTGAACGTTTTTGGCAGTTTATACAAGAAAAATTTCCCCATTCCATAATCCGCAGCAAGGGCCTTTTTTGGTTGGCTTCCCGCCCCGAACAGGCCTTGATTTGGGGGCAAGCTGGTGGCTCCCTCCAGGCGGATAGTGCAGGAGTTTGGTGGAGTAGTATGCCGGTCCAAAAGAGGGAACAATATCTCGCATTTTTGGAAAACCAAGATGATATTGAAAATGCGTGGGATCCAACTTTTGGGGATCGCAAGAATGAAATTGTTTTTATTGGTCAAGATATGGATGAAGAAAGCATTCGCAAGAATTTGGATGCTTGTTTAGCAACAGATAATGAAATTGAGTCGGACCTTTGGAGGAACGGCTATTTTGACGAATGGCCCGTAGAACGCTCATATACCTTAGAATAGTACAAAAATCCTAAAAGAATACTATGAAGAGAATCCGTTTTGTACACCATCTTCTTGGGATTGGGTTGTTTTCTGCTGTTGGTTGTAAAATGGATACTGCCAAAGTACAAGCTAATTCAAGTCTGGAGGAGGCTGACTCCGATCAAAACAAGGAAACTCCTAAACGGCTTAGAAAGGAGCTTATCCAAGCATGGCAAAGGTCAGAAAAGATGACCATGGCCAATATAGAGCAGATGCCCGCGGAATATTTCACCTTTAAATATACCAATGAGGCGATGAGCTTTTCTGAGCAATGGCGCCATTGCATCATCTATACTTGCGGCCAACTGGCCGGGAGGGCAGAAATTAAAAATCCCTACGAAAATATAAAACTTCCAGTACAGATGCCCAAAGCGGTTATTATACAGGAATTGAAAAATATGTATCGCCATGTTTGCCAGTCCGTCATAGAGCTGTCCGATGAGAAACTACTTTCCAACTGTAATTTTGCTGGTGAAACCATGCCTGTCTGGCGATTGTTCTATGCCATGGAAAATCACATTATTCACCATCGCGGGCAATGTGTGGTGTATTTACGACTAAAGGGCGTGGTGCCCAAAGGGTATTACGGGTGGTAGTCCATATGGGATTTCTAGAAACGTATGGTTGGAATATCTTATATTTATAGAACTAAAATCGCTTGCTTAAAATCCATAAATAGAAACGAAGAATTATGTTACAACGAAAATTTGATGATATAGTCAAAGGTCATTTTCCAAATGCGATGGATGCCAAGGACACTTCCATCCATTATCTTGGGAAAATGCAAATTGAACACAAAATTGATATCTCTAAGGTACTTATGGCGACTTCGGTATGTTCCGATGATATCAATGTCCCCTCCACCACATTTTTTAATGTGCTATTTGGTCCCTTTATCATGGGAGGGTTAGGAGGACTGCCTTTTGCCGGTCAAACAGGTATGACGGCATTTGCACATCATATTCCAGATGGAGGGAGTGCCTTTATTTTTTATGGCCCGCATATTGGGATTACCTTGGATGGGGATTTGGGAAAAATGTACCGACCCCGTCAAGAGGAAACGGGGAACTCTTGTGGCGCACTGATGTTGGCGTTAAGCCGTTTTCATGATGGTGGATATCAACCAGTACTGAATGACGATGATTATCAACAAATGAAGTTAGAGGAAAGTCTATTGCCCTATCGTGAGGATATACTAAGTAGCCAAAACAAGGAAAAAGCAATTACTGAAGCGACCTATGATATCATTGATAAAAAAATCCATGACCATATAAAATCTTGTAAAGGTGAATTTCCTGTAGATAAGGTTACGCTATTGGGAGGGATCATCATTAATACGGATTATGGGCTCGACGATTATTTTGTGGCCAAAAACTTCGAAGTTATTGACTTAAACACGCTTTAGACGTTCGATAATACCATGTTGAAAAGCAGTGAAATATGAAATTTCACTGCTTTCTTTTTAAGTATGGGGTTTTATAATTTGATATTTAAAAACAAATGGTAGCTTTAACTTTCAACGCAAAGGTATTTTGCCAATGACCAAACCAAAAACCGCTGTCCTCTCTTTTTTTGAGAAAATTCCCCATGCCATTACCATGTTATTTGGTATCATCGTATTGGTTTCAATCCTCACTTATATCCTCCCGGCAGGAACTTATGAACGAATACTGGTAGATGGTCGCAGTACCGTAATACCCAATTCATACCGAACTATTTCATCAACCCCAATTGGGATTTTAGATATGTTCAAAGCAATACCACTTGGTTTTAAAGCAGCGGTGGAGATTATCTTTATTGTTTTGGCCGGTGGTATCATGTTTGGTTTTATGGAGAAATCAAAAGCAGTGGAAAATGCCGTAGGCACATTGATTAAAAATTTAGGACTGCAGCGCAAAAACCTAATTATCATTATCATGACCTTCATTTATGGACTGTTAGGAGTCGCTGTAGGTTATGAAAACAACATTGCCATGGTACCTATTGCTGCAGTGCTTAGTCTGGCATTGGGCGGAGATTTGATTTTAGCAGCAGGAATATCCGTAGGTGCTATGACCATTGGTTTTGGATTGTCCCCTATCAATCCCTATACGGTGGGTACAGGTCATAAATTAGCCGAACTACCCATGTTTTCTGGAGCACCCTTACGCAGCGTATTATGTTTTTTAGGATTGGGGGTAATGGCATTCTACAACATCCGATATTTTAAAAAAATAACATTAGATCCGAAAAAAAGCTTGGCAAAGGGTCTGGACACCAATAATCTGACCCTTTCAAAACCTATACCGGACTATTCCCTAAGTTTAAAAAATTGGTTGGTCATTGGAATTTTTGTTTTGGGGCTAATGGCCATCGTGTACGGAGTTTTCAATTTGGGTTGGCATATTAATGAGCTTTCAGCGGTTTTTTTGATTATTGCACTGCTCTGTGGCTTAGTATCAAAGATGAGTGCTACCACAATGAGCGAAACCGTGCTGAGTGCCGTCGCCCTAGCCGCCCCGGGGGCATTTATGGTAGGCTTCGCCACAACAATTAAAGTATTGATGGAAATGGGCAATATAGGGGATACTATTTCCTATCAGCTCTCTAACGTCCTGGAAGGTTTGCCCTTATATGCTTCAGCTATTTGTATGTCCATTTCACAATCCGTCATCAATTTTTTTATTCCATCGGGAAGTGGACAAGCGCTGGCCACTTTGCCCGTAATGCTACCTTTAGGGGAATCGCTGGGTTTAACCCGACAAATCACAATTTTGGCATTTCAAATAGGGGACGGACTTTCCAATCTCATGAATCCTACCCTTGGTGGGCTCATAGCCATGTTAAGTATGTGCCGTGTACCCATTGACCGATGGATTCGTTTTATTTTTCCTGTTTTATTACTGCTGCTGGTTCTAGCATTTCTGGCCCTTATCGTAGCGGTGGCAACCCATTATAGTTAATTGCATATGAATGTTGAAGAAGTACTTGTTAAGCTCGTTTCATTTCCAGTTTTGGGAGGTGAGAGCAATTTAGACCTCTTAAATTGGATAAAAGAATATCTGGAGTCCTATGGAATACAAGTGCATTTGGTTCCTAATGAAGAAGGAACCAAAGCTTCCTTGCATTGCAGAATTGGTCCAGCAACTGACGGAGGGGTCATCCTGTCCGGGCATATGGATGTAGTACCCGTAGAAGGACAGGACTGGACCACCAACCCATTTGTACTAACTGATAAAGGTGATGGTAAATTATATGGAAGGGGTTCTTGTGATATGAAAGGTTTTTTGGCCTGCTGCTTGGCTGCACTGCCCGATATGGTCAAAGCCAACTTACAAAAGCCCATCTATTTTGCCTTTTCCTATGACGAGGAAATCGGTTGTTTGGCCGCTCCTGAATTAGCTCAAGCCATTAAAGCGCATTATGCGGAAAGCCCTAAATATGCAATCATCGGAGAACCCTCAATGATGGAACCTATTATTGGTCAAAAAGGGATTTATATCATGGAGACCTCTGTCAACGGTTCCGCTGGACATAGTAGTCGTATTAAACAAGAGGTAAGCGCTATTCATGAAGCGATGCGACTTATCCTCTGGTTGGAGGACAAAATGAATCGGTTGATAGAGGAAAATCGATTGGACCAACGTTTTCATCCCCCCCACTCCTCCATTCACATCGGGTTGGTCAATGGAGGTATCGCACCTAATGTCATAGCCGATAAAGCCTATTTTTATTGGGATTTACGCACTATTCCAATGGATAATATTGATGCTATTGTAGCCGAATTTGAAGCATACTGCAGACAGCGGGAAGAAAAACTTAGAAAGATTTTTCCTGGATTTACCATTTCCAACGTGGAACACCATCCTCCCGTTCCGCATTTGGATACTAAAGCAGATGACCATGTCGTAGAATTAATCAAAAGAATATCTGGAAATTCAAAATGGGACACTGTTTCCTATGCTGCAGAAGCAGGACAATTTGCCAATGAGGGTTTTCAATCCGCCATTTGTGGACCAGGTTCAATCGCCCAAGCGCATCGAGCGGACGAATTTATTGCAAAAGACCAGCTAGTAAAAGGAGTAGAAATGTTGCAAAGGCTAGTTAAAGAGCTATCTTCCACTAATTTTATTTAGGTATGGATTCATCCAATGTCGTATCTTTAAATCGACTCAATTTTCAAACCAAAATCATGCATATGTCCAATTCAAATTACCTTATTCTTTTATTGTTTGTAATCCTCATCAGTGCCTGTAAGGAAAAGTCTGCTCCTGGTGATACCCAGACCGAAACCGAAGAGGAACTGGTCTCACGGGCACTGGAAATTCATAAGCGCGTGCTTACGGTAGATACCCATGCAGATACCCCGCTTCGAATGATTGAACCTGGATTTGACATGGCAGAACGGCATGACCCCAATGAGACAGGATCAAAAGTGGACTATCCACGAATGAAGGAAGGCGATTTGGATGCCATCTTTTTCGCAGCATTTGTCGCCCAAGATATTCGGGATGACGATGGAAATACCCGAGCAAAAGCGCTTTGTCTTCAAATGATAGATTCCGTTGTGGCTTCAACTGAAAGAAATTCGGACGTTGTGGGACTTGCACTAAATCCTGACGATGCCTATGCCCTTGAAAAAGAGGGAAAGCGTGCTATTTATATCGGTATTGAGAATGGTTATCCAATAGGAAACGATCTGTCCAATGTTGAAGAATACTATAATAAGGGGATACGATATATCACGTTGGTCCATTCCTCGAACAATGATTTGGCCGATTCCGCTACCGATGAGAATGGCACCGAACATGGCGGTATTAGTGAGTTTGGGTCCAAGGTGGTGGGCGAAATGAACCGATTGGGCATTATGGTCGATATTTCCCACGGAAACGATAGTGTATTCTATGATGCAATCAAACTATCCAAAGCCCCTATCATAGCGAGTCATTCCAATGCGAGAGCCGTTACCGATCATCGCCGTAATATGACTGATGAGATGTTAAAACTAATGGCGGAAAATGGCGGAGTGGTGCAATTGACCATGTTGGCTGACTACCTTAGGGAGGCCCCTCCAAACGCTGCAAGGGACTCTGCCGTTGCAGCACTTCGAGCCAATATGAAACCCATCTCAGAAATGACTGACGAAGAACGTGCCGATATTCGAAAGTCCTTCCAGGAATTGAATGAAAAATTCCCAAACCCACCAGCAACTGTAGAACATGTGGCCGATCATATTGACCATATCGTGAAAATAGCCGGAATTGATCATGTCGGAATTGGCTGTGATTTTGACGGTGGTGGGGGCATCGAAGGCGTTTTTGATGCCAGTGAAGTCATGAACATTACCATAGAATTGGTGCGCCGCGGATACTCCGAGGAAGAAATCGCAAAAATCTGGGGAGGCAACTTAATCCGTGTCTTCAAGGAAGTGCAGGCAATGGCTGCAGAGATTCAGGCTAGTGCCTCATAAAATTTAATGGGTGGGAACCTTGTTTAAAACATGGTTGGTGATATGTGCTTTTGTGCTTTCTGGGTATTCCTTTGCCCATCCCCTGCGGTTATCCTTATGTGAGATTGAGTACTCCTCCAAAAAACAACTGCTCACAATTAATTTGAAGCTGTTTTTGACCGATGTCAATAAGGCTATTGTTTTTGACCCCTACAGCAAGGAACTGGCGTTTTGCAAACCCAACGAATCAGCAAAGGCCAACCAAATGCTTTTGGACTACATTAATCGTTTTTTCCATGTTAAGGCCAACAAAAAAAAAGTAACCCTCAAAATTAAAAGTAAAAGGCTGAGTGGAGAAGGAGAAAATACGGCCTTATGGATATATTTTGAGTGTGCCCAATCTACACCTTTATCTTCTTTAGAAATTAAGAACGCCGTTTTTACAGACCTCTTCTTTGACCAAAACAACATTGTTTATGTTCACTTTAATGGTGCATCCAAAAGTATGATGCTGAATAAGAAAACTCCAATTCATCAATTGAAATTTTAAAATGCATCCGTTTGAGTTTTACCTGAAATTGGGTTTTGAGCATATAGCCGATGTGGCCGCTTATGACCACATCCTTTTTTTAGTGGCCCTATGCGCCATATATCGTATTGAGGAATGGAAAAAAATACTCATACTGGTGACAGCCTTTACCATCGGTCATAGTATTACCCTGGTTCTTGTTTCCCTAGAGTTATTTTCGATTCCATCCAATATTATAAAATTTCTGATTCCGTTAACCATTTTTGTCACGGCCTTGCACAATGTAATAGGTTCCAATCAGGCAATGACATCCATTAAAATGAAACGTAACTACACCATGGCCCTATTCTTTGGAATGATTCATGGGATGGACTTTTCCAACTATTTTAAAGCCTTGATTATGGACCCTTCGGATATTGTAATTCCGTTATTGGGGTTTAACATTGGAATTGAATTGGGGCAGCTCCTAATTGTTTTTTTTATCGTGGGCATGGCTTTTCTCTTCTTAAACCTCTTGAAGGTAAAACATCGGGAGTGGAACCTATTTATTTCAGGTGCGGCAGCAGGGATGTCCCTTATTTCCATGCTGGAAAATTCGTTTTGGTAAAAGAATAGGATTCGTGCTAACAATCCGAACAAATACCCGTGATTATGGTCTTTACACTCTTGGTCTTAAAACCGTTAGGAACATTGATTTCTAAATTGGGGTTTTGTGTAACGCAATATACCGTTTCGCATTGCTCGCAGACAAAATGGGCGTGGTTGCCTTCGTGATGGTCAACTTTGCCGAAAGCATATTTTGAAACACCACTATGGTCATTAATGCGATGGATAATTCCAGCTTCTTCAAAAGCTGCCAGGTTACGATAAAGTGTAGACTTGTCAACTTCCTTTCCTAGTCTTTCCCTTAAAGCTATGTAAGATTGGGCATGCTTGGCATCCATAAGGCAACTTAACAGAGCGATACGCAATTTGGTCCTCTTCATGTTGCTTTTTTGAAAAACTTGGTCTAAAGAAATCTGTTCCATGCCCCGTGCGAATTAAATTCCGAAGGCTTCGGCCTGTTCAATTAAATAATAGCACCTTGTGGGATCCTTCCGATTTAGGCGGAGAATACCCGTTACGGAGATTAAATCATCCATTTGAAAGGAATTCTGCTCCTTAAAGGTAATCTGCGAAATGGTTTCCGGTCCACCGTTACCGCAAAAGAAACACTCAGCCATTGGGTTTTTGGAGAGCATATACACGGATTGTGCCCCATCCAAAACAATCAAAAATCCAATTAATGAGACCTCCTTTCCTTCCAATCCTTCCAATCTATCCGAAAAATCAGCTTCTAGGAAGCCCGGGAAAGTAGATCCTTCAGTACCTTTTTTCCAAGAAATTCCACTCTCGAAATCGGACCAATCCAATGCCGTTTGGGCCGTGATTCCGGTAGAAAGAAGCAAACAGATGAATAACACCAAACGTTTCATGTCAATTTACAAGTTCTCCAGATGCACCTTTAAGAATGTAATTGCAATGATCAACATTTTCCCTGTTCAATTCAAGAACACCGGTAACCGTAACTACCTGGTCTGTCTTAAAAGGGGGAATCCCGTTAAAATCAACCTCAACGATACTCTCCGGTCCACTACCCCCACAAAAAAAACAGGAAGCCATGGGATTTGCTGAAACCAAAAAAACCTCTCCGGTGCCCGAGATATCCAAAAAATACCCTGTAATCTCAATTTTTTTTCCGTGATAGGATTTGATTTTTTTGCCAAATGTGGGCATTAAAAAATGGACGTCGTATTTCTCATTGTACTCCGGTTTAAATTCGACATCGGCTAAATCATCCCATGTCAACTTTGACTGTGAAAATATGCTCTGACCTATCAGTAGTACAAAGCATACAAATAACCATTTATGCATCACCTAATATTTTTGAAATATTGAGTTTAAAGATTGATGTGGAAGCCAAAAATACTGCGATAATCGCAATAAGCAAAGTAACCCCCAGCAATAGTAGCTCCACAAAATCCGGACCATTTATTTGCAGCACATAACCATATCCGGATTCAATGTACTTTGAAGCCAAGATTAAGGCCAATCTGCCTAGCAACCATCCCAACAGAAAACCAATAAAAGCTAAGAAAAGACCCTCGAACAAAACCAGAAAAAGCAATTTTCTGGTCCCAAGCCCATAGGTACGCAACAATGCCAGTTCTTGTCTTCTTTCGCGAATAGTCTTAAGAAGACTGATAAAAATACTAAAGCCAGAAACCAATAGAATGGCAATAGCAATGCCGTTTAAGGTTTTTACGCCTGAACCCAATAGGCCCAATAAGCGCTGTATCTCAAAACCAGGAAGGGCGGCTTGCATATTGGTGTTCTCATTGATAAAACGTGGAAGCTGTACCAAACCTATCGGATTTTTAAATTTCACCAATAGGGAAGTAATTTCTTTTTCTTCCTCATGACCATGTTCAGCATCATCATGTTGGTGTTCTTCCTCTTTGGCATGGTCGTGTTCATCTTCGCTATGCTGATGCCCTTCATCATCGTGGTCATGGGCTTCTTCATGATGCCCTTCGTCGCCATGGTCATGATCATGTTCATCATCATGATGGTGTTCTTCTTCTTTGGCATGGTCGTGTTCCTCTTCGCCATGCTGATGCCCTTCATCATCATGGTCATGGGCTCCTTCATGATGCCCTTCGTCGTCATGGTCATGGTCATGTTCATCATCATGATGGTGTTCTTCTTCTTTGGCATGGTCGTGTTCCTCTTCGCTATGCTGATGTCCTTCATCATCATGGTCATCATCATGATGGTGTTCTTCTTCATCGTGCCCCTCATCACCATGGTCATGGGCATCCCAAATACTTTCCAAATTACAGATAAGCAATTGGTCAACTACGGTTCCCGAAGGTTCCAAAATACCTACAATGGTGTAAGGGTTGTCTTCATGTGCTTCTCCACCAGCAGCTGCCAAACCATGGGAACTTATGATCTTATCGCCAATTTTAAGCCTCAACTTTTGGGCAACAGCGTTTCCAGCCACGATTTCAAAAGAGGTATCAAACAAACGGCCTTCTTGCAAAACCGCTTCATAGCGCTCAAGATATTCAGGTTCGGTCCCTAGAATTCGATATCCTTTATAATTGTCACCGTAGGAGACGGGTATGGCAGAACCCACAAAGGGATGGTTCATAATTTGTTCCGCCTCCTCCAACTTAACATTTCCTGTGGGTGTATCAATGTGCAAAACGGACGACAAAACCAGTTGCAATGGACTGCCCTTTGCGCCAACCACCATATCAACAGGATTAATATTCTTATCCATTTGTCCGTTCAACTGCTTGCTCAGTTGCAGCACAAAAGTGACCAAGGAAACACTTAGCACAAGAAGCAACAGGCTCAAAACCATATTCAAGGGTTTTGATATCATATTTTTATATGCAACAAACCCCAGTTTCATAATACTATTTGTTTTTTAAAATGTTGGGTCACTCGCTGATCGTGGGTAATAATTACTAAACTACTTCCACATAAGCCAGCTTCCTCTTTTAACAGTCCTAAAACCTTTTCACAATTGGTATCATCCAAATTGGAGGTCGGTTCATCTGCAAAAACCACTTTAGGTTGATGAATGAGTCCCAATGCAATAGAAAGACGCTGTTGCTGACCTTGGCTCAACTCTGTCACTTTCTTCTTCAAATAATCTGCCAAGCCCAAGCGTTCCGCTATGGCTTCCCTCCGCTCTTTTTGCCTTATTTTGCCGGGGTAGTACTGTCGCAATTGAAGGTTCTCTTCAACATTTAAGGACTTTACAAAGTGGTACTTTTGAAAAATAAGCCCTACATGTGCCCCCCGAAATTTATCTAAGGCCTTCCTATCCAATGAAGTAATTTCCGTATTGCCAATGAAAATGGTACCGCTTGAAGCGGGTAAAATTCCGGAAAGCAAATGAAGTAAGGTGGTTTTACCAACACCTGAAGGTCCTAATATGGCCAAATGAGACTTGGCTCCTAAATCAATATCCGGAAAATTAAAAGACTCTCCCCCTGGATATTGAAAATGTAAACTATCGGTTTTAACCATTTCACAAAATTAACAGAAATATAAATGCAACTGAGTTGCATTATTAAAAATTAACCTATTTTTGCATTTCAAAATTTAACAATTATATGAACACTTTTCGGCTGATATCCAAGTCAGATATAATTGGGAGTACTGCAAGCTTTTTGTGCCTGGTCCATTGCTTGGTAACGCCTTTACTTTTTGTGGCCCAAGCAGAAATCCTTGGACATGGGGAGGCCCATCCTATGTGGTGGGGGCTTTTAGATGTGTTTTTTTTAGTCATATCCTATTTTGCCGTTTGGTGGTCCGGACAAACCACTACCAAATCATGGATTCGTTATGCCTTATGGATAAGCTGGATTGTTCTTACGGTCATTGTACTTAATGAGAAATTAGCTGTAGTTCCGCTACCTGAATCGGCCATCTACATGCCAGCTTTGAGCTTAATAGTTCTTCATCTTTATAACCGAAAGTATTGTAATCATTGTATCGAGCAGTAGGTCTCGTAATGAGCCACCGAAACCAAAATCAATAGCATGTTTGATATTGAAAAAATTGAGGCCTTAGGCGACCAGCATGTTGCTACCTCTTTGGAAACCCCAATGCGTGAAGACGCGTTTGCAACCTCCGATACCAAAAAGATAGCCATCATCCAAGAGCATTTTCAAAAAATAATGGAAACCCTAGGGTTGGACCTTTCCGATGATAGCCTGTCTGGAACTCCATATCGCTTTGCGAAAATGTACGTCAAGGAACTGTTTTATGGGTTGAATCCCGAAAATAGACCGAAACTATCCACCTTTGAAAACAAATATGGGTATCAAAAAATGCTGGTAGAGCAAGATATTACCATTGATTCTTCTTGTGAACATCATTTTTTGCCGATTGTGGGACACGCACATGTGGGCTACATTCCCAAAGACAAGGTCGTAGGACTATCAAAAATAAATCGTTTGGTAGATTATTATGCCCATCGACCCCAAGTACAAGAACGCCTTTGCCTTCAAATTCTAAATGATTTACAAGAGACCCTTGAAACGAATGACGTCATCATAATAATTCACGCAAAACACTTATGCGTCTCCTCACGTGGGATAAAAGATAAAGATAGCTTTACCACTACCGTGGAATATGGGGGGAAATTCAAGCAAGAAAATTTACGAAATGAGTTTTACGGATTACTAAAGGGTGGAGGCCTTAAAAATTAGTTCGTTTGTACTATTTTTGTGCAACGTCCCATGGGCTTAACCCAGTATCTGTTTTGCTTTTTTACCTGATAGGAAATAGGTGTAGACCCACATGATGGTGAAGGTTGGGATAACATCAAGTCCAGGGACCAATTCTTCGATAAATGTAACAACCCCAGCGGCTTGACCTATTTTCCCCTTATACATTCGGGTCATTAACCAACCCGCCAAGGGCGCCCAAATCACATCAAGCAAATCCCCCAATCCAGGAATTAAAAGGGAAGACATTCCTATGGCATCAAAAAGCAACCCCAGTAAAAGATTGCGGGTACGTTTGTCAGTTTTCTTGGACATTTGGGAAAAATAGTAAAAAACAACGAATACCAGTACACGTTTGCCTTAGGACAAATCAGAACTGATCAGTTTCAGAAATTCATTCCGCGTCTCAATTTTTTCAAACTGGCCTCGAAATCCAGAGGTCGTAGTGACCGAGTTCTGTTTTTGTACCCCACGCATCATCATACACATATGGCTGGCCTCAATAACCACCGCAACCCCTTGAGGTTTCAAGGTATTGTTGATACATTCCAAAATGTCATGGGTCAACCGTTCCTGAACTTGCAATCTTCTTGCAAAAACATCTACAATTCTAGGGATTTTGCTTAACCCCACAATGTACCCATTAGGGATATAGGCGATATGGGCCTTTCCAAAAAAGGGAAGCATGTGATGCTCGCAAAGTGAATAGAGTTCAATATCCTTGATGATGACCATATCATCATAATCCTCCTTGAACATTGCACTTCTCAAAATCTCCTCAGCATCTTGTTTATACCCTTGGGTAAGAAACAACATGGCCTTGGCCGCGCGTTCCGGGGTTTTAAGAAGGCCCTCGCGGGAAACGTCCTCCCCTATCCCATCAATGATCGTTTTGTAACGTTCCTTGACTTCATTGGTCAGTTCAATATTATATTCTTCTAGGTTTTGATACGGCGCCATATTAACTTTTAACAGTGCTTAATTTATCCGCAAAATGGGTCTGTAACTTTTTAAGCTTTGGATTGATAATAATCTGACAATAGGGTTGCAATTTATTGTCATTGTAATAATTATGGTGGTCCTCTTCTGCCAAGTAAAAGGTTCCTGCCTCGGAAACAGCAGTCACTATGGGGTTAGGGAACACCTTTTCATTTTTCAAAAGTTGAATATAATGGTTTGCAATTTCTTTTTGCTTTTCATTGGTATAAAAAACCTCGCTTCGATATTGAGTCCCTACGTCATTGCCTTGCCTGTTCAAAGTAGTAGGGTCATGTGTAGACCCCCAACTACGAAACTGGAGAATTTACCGGGGCAGTCATAGAAGGGATGGACCTATCCACTGTGCAGCGGCTGTCGGAAAGTCAGCGCTGCTACCTATGCCAGTGGGGTGGCAGCAAAACCCGCGCTACCATCCCCGGCGGCTGTCGCGATATTCCCAATCGTCTGGGCCGGTGACCATAGTTCGGAGTTTGGACGTCGGAGTACGAAAGTCAGAATTTTGTCGTTGGGAATCCGTTTGTACACAAATTTTTTGTAAGGTTGATGCGATTCTGGCGGGATCTATCAACCAATCAAACCAGGTTTGGGTAAATTAGACTTGACCCTTGGCTTACCTAGCCAGGACAGATGCGCTACCGTCCGATTGCCCCTCCTTTATCCGCCCATGGCCTCCAAAAAGCTCTCTAAAAAGCTTAAGCAGCGCTCTAAAAAACAAAAACATCAAGCTGAAGACACGGCGGTCCCTACACTGAGTCGCAAGGAACAACGGGCCAAGGAACGAGCAGCGGCTAAACTTCGCTCCCAGCTGATTCAGTTTACGATCGTGTCCTTTGTCTTATCCAGCGTGGTGGGGCTACTGGTGGGGCTGCTGGTAGAGCCCACCCTAGGCGTTGCAGCCACTGGGGCGTTGCTGTGCCTGGTCCTGTCATTCAAATATCAGCGCGAAGCATTCTACGCCTTTATTATCTATATTCCTTTTTCCGGTACGGTCACCTACATGCTGGGGGGCAATTCCCTGCTACAGCTGGCCAAGGATGCGATTTATGTCCCGGCACTCATTGGCGTTGTTCAGTTCTGTCAGAAAAAACGGCTGCCTATCCTACTGCCAGAGGCGATTAAAGTTCCTCTGGTACTAGTGCTAACCATGGTTTTACTCAACCTGCTGTTGGTGAATCTGCCCCAGCAGTTTGATG
>JBCBZA010000077.1:0-18086 GCA_039815575.1 Bacteroidota bacterium
ATTTCTTCAAATGAGGCTCCCATCCTAAATTCTGAACCATGTCTGCCTTTCCATAATAAGGATGTGGATATTCCCAAGGTCTCCATTTTAACCCTGTTAAAATCAAAGTTCAGGTCATCATCAGGGTTTGGTGTCTCATTACCAAAACCAAAGAAGTTCCTCGTAAAATTCGGTCCTGTATATTTAGCGTCCAAAACTAGCGACGCCTTGCCCAAGACCCTAGTAAATTCGCCTGTATAAGTAAGGTCGTATCCACTGGTGGCAAAGTAAAAAGAGGCATTAAACTTATGTTGGCTGGTAAAGGGTTCCTGAATAAAGCCATTATGGACAAATGTATTGCTAAAACCAACCCTAAAACCATCATCTGGATTAGAACCTATGGTAGGTAGGAACGTGTTATTACTTGCCTTTGCCTTAAAAACATCATAGGTGTTAATGCTATAGTCATCAGAAAGACTTTTGGTTCCAGCATTTCCTTCGAAGGTGTTCTTTAGTGACCTATAGTCATAAATCTTTGTTTTTCTTCGTCGATCTACCTTATAGCTATCATTATTCTGACCACCAATTAAACGCAATTTAGGCCCTATTTGGCTACCACCAATTACTTCAAATATGTCTTTATCGTCCAAACCATATATCCATATTTCCTTGGTGATTTTCTTGTCAATTTTCTTCTTAAAGAAAACATCGGCTTTCTTCCCATTCTTTATTCGGTAACCTATTACCTCGGTAATTCCATCCCCTAGGTCCTCAGCTACAAAGTAATCATCCTTGTCCGTTCCAATTATAATGATTCGCTTATTTAAAATCTCAAAATATTTTATAGCGGTTTGCT
Organism: Bacteroidota bacterium; assembly: GCA_039815575.1. GTDB lineage: Bacteria > Bacteroidota > Bacteroidia > Flavobacteriales > Flavobacteriaceae > Croceivirga. Next base: position 836 of record JBCBZA010000077.1, read on the forward strand.
GTAAGCTTTCCTTTCTGGCCAAAAGCTTTTTTTTAATGATGGACAGTGTTTCATCTTGAACTTCCTTAGGAAAATATTGGAATGCGGCATCTATCACTCCTTCATCGATGTGCTTTTGTATATACTTTGCCTCTGAAATCCATTGTTCTTCTATTGTTTCCGGCAAAATATACATGTCTAGCGCAAAGGTCTTCGGTGAGGAGTTAAAACCCTTAACACTTCTTATCTCTTCATCGAAGCCTTCCATTAATTTTAATGATGGAATAGCCTTGGTAGCTAAACCCATCAAAAAGCCATCTCCCATAATGGAATAGGCCTGATCACGATCTCTGGGCACTGGTCTATAGACTATTTCTCCCGTATCCTTGTCCTTAAATTCAGCCCATCTCCATTGATCATTGTGCCTATCCCAGTCTCCAATAAGCATATCAAATAACCGGGCTCTTATGTAAGCTTTTTTATCTACTGAATATTTTTCATCCGAACTTATTTTATCGAATAAATCATCCGTACTTATTAACGTATTGGAATACCCAAAGCTTTTTAGATTTCCATGCCCCTTGCTTGCATGTTCCTCGATCATAAAGAGTTTGTTACCAAATTCTTCATTGTAGCTCCCCAATGCGCTTTGCTTTGGTATATAGTACAATATTGGGTTGGTATGATATATGTTCACCGCATCCGCCAACACCCCAATAGTGAAGGGCGCATAAGGGTGATCACCTGTATAAAAATCTTTTAACACCGTATTGGGGGCAGTACCCTTGGTTTTACCCATTATAAATTCCTCTTTTCTTATGAACTGCAGGTAAGCATCGGCACTCTTTTCCAAAGCTCGCATTACATATTGCCTTCCATCACCTGCCTGCAATCGCAACGACTTGGATTGGTGACCACCCCCTTTTTTTATCACCTTTAATCCTCCAAACAAGGTATCGAGGTCAACGGTAGGGGCCTTCACTTTGGTACCATAGTATTTTCGATATCTATCTCCCCAAATAAACCTGTGAAAGCCTTTTTTCTGCACTTGTGAACTATCATATACAGAGGCTGCAATGGAATCGGGAAAACTGGATGGGTAGTCTTTGCTTACCTTTCCCGTATCAGCTGAAAAAATCTGTGATTCATAAACCGCAGACCTACCTTCAATTTCATAAAATCTCACCTCGGAGGAACCATCTTTCAAAATGTCCAGACGGGCATACCCTGATTTTCCCAATCCAAATTTTCCTTCTCCAATCTTCCTTATCGGAGTGGTTTCCGCACCCGAATTGCTAATGACTTGATGAACATTGTTGCCCGTTAAATACTGCATATTTTTTTCATGTCCTGATAGAAATATGACCTTGTCGTTGTATTGCGCTAAGGTGGTCAACCTGTTTTTAAAAACCCTATAGGTTGAATTCTGTAAGCTACTGGCACTAAAGCCACCTGTTTTTTTAAGAATGTTCTTGAACGTACCCAAAACAGGTAATGGGGTCATGCTATTTCCAAACGAGTAATACCCCCCTTTTGGACCATTACTGAACATTGGATGGTGAATGGCAAAAAGAATGGTTTTACCCACATTGTCTTTGACGATGTCCTCGATTTCTAGAAAAAAAGACTCCCTATCCTTAATCGTGCAGTTAACATTAACCTTAGGATAGTTATCCCAATCGGATAAATACCATTGGCTATCAACCGTTATCAATGTAATGTCTTTTGTAATTTGTACATCGTCCACCGGACAACCGTTTTCAGGCAAAAACGAATTCTTCCCTAACTCATCATCAATCGCGTCCTCAATTTTTTCTAGATGATCTATGTTCCCGCTCCACTCCAATTCGCCAGGGATAAATATTGTTTTCCCTTCAAAATCTTTGAGGAGTGCCATCATTTCCTTGCCAAAATCAGTGTTCAGGTCCTTAAAGGAATCAAAATTATTACCCAAAAAGACATGCGTGCTTTGTTCTGAATGATCAACCAAAGTGCTACTTAGGGCGTCCAACAGTTTTGACTGTTGTATTTGGTCGGCCATGGCCAAGTTGCCCCATATGTAAACACTCTGGTCCAGTTGTTCGTTTCCTGTTCCTTTTGTTGGCTTAATATCTTCACTTACCTGTAAGTCGTAAGTCGCGCAGCCGTTAAAAATTAGCATTGTAACAATAAGGCCACAAATGAACTTGGTGGTTGGTTTTAAAGCAATCATCAGAATATTTTTTTGTAATTCGAAAAAATGAACACGAGTACCGTGAATACAAAACCTGTTATAAATGAATTATACGAGAACTCCAGTAGCCTAAAACCTCGGACGAGGTTGGTCTCTATGGCGTAATTTGAGCGCACCTGATTGCCGATCTGTAATTCTTGGTTTTGAACAAGTTCATCATACGCCTTTTCATAGTCCTTTAGACTTAAATGGCCCATCATCCCAACAATAAAAAGATTGTGAATCGGCTTGGGATATTTCGACAACACCTTATTCTTATGGTCGGCCATGATTTTTGAGATTGGCGGCTTTGCAGCAATAAGGGCAAGAATCAAGGAAATAAAGGAGCATACCACCAAAACGCCACCAATAAGGGCCCCGTTTTTTATGTCCGAGATATACTCGAAAAAGACAACTACTCCAGAAATTAAGGTCGTATTGGTACGTATCATCATCGCTGCCTTCCTATCCATTTGATTTAGAGAATTGACCAAAAACTTGTTTTGGTTTCTTTGAAAAGTGGCGAGTGATTTTCGGGGTTCCTTTCTGGTCCAAAACAATTCCCCCGACTTATCTTCTTTTATTTTTTCATTGTCAACTTTTTCCATTTTAAAGGGAGTTTAGTTAGTAAAAAATATCGTAATTCATTGATATACTGATAAATAAAAAAAATACAAACCTATTATCTAAGGGTAATGACTACTCAAAAAGGCGCTCATCCAACACATAATCCTTATAGTCTATCCTATAGACAATACTATAGAATGAAGGAATGAAAACGAGGGTGACAATGGTTCCAAAAAGTAAGCCGACCATAATAACAACAGCCATTCCCTCCCACATGGCACCGCCACTTAGGTAAAGCGGAATCATTCCAAAAACCGTAGTGAATGTGGCCAACAATATTGGCCGGAAGCGTTGTATGCATGCCGTGACTACCGCATCCTTTTCTGTTCGGCCGTAATCATTTTGCTCAATCTCCATACGATCCACGAGAACAATAGCGTTGTTTATAATGATACCGGCTAATGAAATGACCCCCATAAAGGGCATAAACCCAAATTCTTCATTGAATGCCAGTAATCCGATTACTACACCTATTACGGCTAATGGAATGGTCAACACCACCATAGTCATTTTCCGTACTGAATTGAATTGTATAATCAAAAGCAGCACAATAATGAAGGCTGATACGGGTAAGTATCCTATAACCGAACCCATACCTTCCTCAGTTCTAGAAGCATCCCCACCGAATTCATAGACATACCTGTCTGGCCAACTCTTGGATTCTTCCAACATAAAGGCTTCAAGCACTGTTGTTATTTCCGCAGCATTGGCCCCATCTTTTAGCTCGCATTCTATATTTACAGATCTGATTCGATCCAAGCGCTGCATTTTGGAATATTGCCAAGTGGTTCCAACTGAAGCCACTTGCAATAAGGGTATATTTTGACCTGTGCTTTGGGAATAAACATTCAACGTTTCAAGGGAAGTGAAGGTCTGCTGTTGATCGGCATTGTTTCGCATCACTATGGGAATGGACTCATCTTCTTCACGGAAACTACCGGTGTTAAATCCATCGAGTACTGTTTCAAGTGAGTTGGCAATATCAAGACTTGTCACCCCTGCTTTCTGTGCCCTATTCTGATCGATTTGGACAATGAACTTCTTACTTTTGGGGCCCCAGTCATCCTTAACATTCTTTGTGCCTGGAATAGCTGCCAATTTCAATTTTACCCTATTCGCAATCTTTGAAAGTTCATCGGGATCTTTGCCAGATACCTTTACTTCTATTGGAGGGCCGGATTCCCCAGCAGCTAACGCATATACCTTGATATCGGCATTTGGAAAATTATTAAAGGCATAGGTGTCCAGTTTACTGATAATTGGATTGTTAAATTGATGGGCCGAGGTTTTTATCAGCATATGCGCGTAATTTGAATTGGCCTCATCCGGATCATAGCCCAAGTCATACGATTCCGGTCCTTCGCCCGTATAGGAAGACCAGCTTAGTACCCCCATGACGGCCTCCGGGTTTTCTGCACTTTCGTTGAGTAAAAGAGAATCTATAATAAACTCTTCAAGACCGATTATAACGTCCTCCGTTGCTTCAATCTTACTGCCTTCCGTAAGATTCACATCCAAGGTGATAAGATTTCTGTCGCTATCGGGAAAAAACAAAAACGGAATAGTGGTAAAGCCATAAAATGCTACCAATAGCGCAGCTAAAAGCGCTAGGGAAACCAGATACTTGTAGGACAAGGCCCAGACAATAAGGCTCTTGTAATACCCCTTTAATGTTCCTATCAATCTATCGATAAAAGAGGGTTTGGTTTCTTCACCATCCTTTTTTTCCTTTAGGAAAATATAGCAGAACATGATAATAATGGTCAGGGAAATGAGACATGAAGAACCAAGGGCTATGGTAATGACAACAAAAATGGGACCTACAATATCCCCCATAACGTTGGGGGACAAATAGAAGGCAAGAAAAGCAGCTGAGGTGGTTAATGTAGAAATCAATAAAGGCTTCCACAATTCAGTAAAGGCTTCAACAGCTGCTCTTTTTTTGGCAAGGCCCTGATCTAACTTCACCATAATGGTTTCCGCTACAACTATGCCATTGTCAACCATCATCCCCAAGGCCATAATCAATGCTGCTAGGGTAACTTGATTAAGGCCAATAGTCATTTGCCCCATAATCATAATCGTGGTTATGGTAACTATTGGAATTAAACTGGCAATTATGATACCCGTCCTGAACCCCAAAAAAACCAGCATTACCAAAAGCACAATTGATATAGACTGTATCAGGTTTCCAACAAAGTTCGATATCTTGAAGTCGATATAATCGTCCAGTGAGGATACCCGGGTCAGTTCCATTCCAATGGGCAATCTATTTACCCATTCTTTTGTAATCCTGTCCACTTCGGATCCCAAATCCAAAATATTACTATTGTCCTTTAAATTTATATGCAGTGTCAATGCCTGCTTTCCATTTACTTTTACAATTTGGTTTTGTGGATCAACATACCCCCTTTTGATTGTTGTAATATCCATAAGCCTCACCAAATCAGACCCATTACCAACAGGTACAAGCATATTTTTTATCTCCTCCAGACTATCAAAGTTCCCGGTGGGCTCTAAAATTATCCGCTCATCACCAACATTAATTTTACCACCCGTGCTTAGGATATTGGTACTTGAAATGATTTGTTGAAGTTTTGAGGCCGAGAGGTCATATTCCTTTAATCTAGAATTATCAAATTCAACAAATACGCGTTGGTCTTGTACGCCCCCAATTTCAACCTTGGCCGCGTCCTTGAGTTTTATGTAGTCGTCTTTTATTTCATCAGCATAATTCTTCATCTCAGCATATGAAAATCCATCTGAAGTCAAGCCTACTATTATACCATACACATCACCAATACCATCATCATCCAGATTGGGAAAGACATTTTCGGGGAGGTCATCAATAGCATTCAGCTTACGCCGCAGTCGATCCCAAACCGCTTGCATGTCCTCTTCCTTAACCTCATCTTTCAATTTTACCTGAACAACGGAGAGACCAGTTCTGGAGGTACTGGTAACTTCTTTTAATTCCGGGAGTTCCTGGGCCTTTTTTTCTACCTTATCGGTTACCAACAGTTCAACTCTTTCAGGACTGGCTCCAGGGAAGACAGTTACTACTGTGGCCGATCTAATGGCGAAGGGGGGCATACTATCACGTGGCAGCGAGAAATAAGCCGAGATTCCCAATAAGATTACTGTAATGAGGACCATCCAGGTAATCCTATCATTATCAATCGAAAATTTGGCTAAATTCATTTTAGTTGGTTTTAAAATCGTTATTCAATTAGTGACGGGAGTTTTTCCTAGACCTTCAAATTTTCACTTTTTGACCGTCCAAAATGGTGTGCAGGCCAGCCGTAGCTATTTTTTGACCAACCTTTAAACCAGACAGGATTGGAAAGCCTTCATTGGTTAGTTCTCCAATCGTAATCCGATGCTTTCTCACAGTGCTATTGTCACCATCCGGCTCTATCAAAAAAACAAATTGCCCCTCTGTATCCTCTCCCACCGCACTTGCCGGAACAACCGGTATTTTGGTCAAATTCCCTTCATTTTCAGCGCTAAAATCGAACGTGACGTTAGTGGCCATTCCACTTCGTATCTCTTCACTTGGATCTGTAATTTTTACCAGAACCGGATAGGTTGCCGTATTGGTATCTACAGATGGCGAGACTTCGGTTACCAACCCCTCATACGTTTTGGATGGTACGGCTGAAAAAACCACTTTCACTCCCATGCCTTCCCGTATTTTATTGATAACACTTTCGGGAATGCCCAAGGAAGTTTCCATGTCAGTACCGGAATTCAAGATCGCAATGCTCTGTCCAGCTGAGACATTTTCGTCTATTTCAGCAGTAATCGAAGCTATGGTACCATTTTCGGGGGCATATATGTACCCATATTGTATTTGTTCTTCTTGAATATCCACGCCCCTTTCTGCCGAATTGTAGCTCTCTTTAGCCGTTTTATAGGAGTCTTTGGCTGATTCAAATTCGCTCAAGGAACTACTCCCCCTTTCGTATAAAGTACGGACCCGTTCCAAATTCAATTTTGCCGTATTCATTTGGGAAGCTGAGCTATTTAGCGTAGTAACAGCTTGTTCGTAGGAAAGACGGGATTGGACATTGTCCAATTTTGCCAATAGTTCCCCCTTTGTTACGTTTTGGCCAAGTTTTAGATTGAACACGGTTATAATGCCTGTATTCCTAAAACTTAAGTTGATTATTTTCTCTGTTTTTGCAGTACCGGAAAAAGTTCTTGTTGTAGCACCTCCCAAAACCCCAACTTCTGCAAATTCTATTGGACGAAGGACCGTTTCCTCTATCTTTTCCTGCTCACCGCAAGAACAAATGACTAGGAATGAAACAAGAAAAATTAAGCTGCTGATTTTAGATTTCATATTTTCATTTTCTAATTAGAATTCATTTTTGGCTTTCTAAAAACTCAAAGAAGCGTTTTCGGAAAAGGATGTTGTCCTCTGGGGTTTTCAACAGAAAATAGTATCCGATAAAACGTTCAAGTTGTAAGGAGTTGATCATATAGTTGTAAATGGCATTCGCCCTTGCGAGCTGTGCGTCGAAAAAATTGTTTTGGGCGTCAAGCAATTGAACAATATTTACGGCCCCATTGGAATAAGAAGTCTGGGTGAGCAAGAGGGATTCTTCCGCAGCTTTTTCTGAAATTTCTGAAAGCTTAATGTTTGATATCTGATTAACCAAATTCAATACCCCCTTGCGCACATTAACTTCAATGGTTTGCTTTATTTCCGATTCATTGATCATTAATTGCTCTTTTTGAATCCGTGATGTCTGCAGATTAATATTTGAGCGGTTTTGGTTAACTAGAGGTATCCCGAGACTAAGGCCCACATTATAACTACCATCTACCAGGCCAAACCCTTCAGGCGCGGAGCTTCCTTCGCCAGATCGGCTAAACGTTCGGTCATATTGTGCCTGTAGTCCCAAAGTTGGTACCAGTCTTCCATATCGGTTTAATTTGATATCTCTTTCAACAGCTTTTAGGTTGTAGTTCAGGGATTTTAGTTCTGGCGCATTTTTCATGGCCTCGTCAATCAAAAATTCGGTAAAGGGTTTTCTCAAAATGGGATTGTCCAACAAATTGAATAGCTCCTCATAATTGTATTGCTTAAGAACCCCTTGGTTCAATACGGCATCTTCTACGTCAATTTCAAAATCAACGGGATTGTTCAAAACTTGATTTAAATCGATAAATCCTTGGTCCAACTGATTTATGGCTTCAATCATAGTCTGGGTATTTTGTGCCAATTCACTCCTAAATCTTAGGACATCCGTTTTTCCACTTTGCCCTGCATCAAAGTTTAACTCGGCGATTTCAAGATTGGCCTTGGTCAAATCCACGTTTCGAACTTCGATTTGTAAACTTGCTTTGAGGATTAGGGCATTGAAATAGCTATTGGAAGCCTCAAAAATGATATCCAAAAGCGCAGAATTGTAATTTTCCTCCTGTGCCTTCAACAAATTTTTCTGAACATTAATCCCGGCATTGATTTGCTCGGAAAATAGGGTTTGGTCCAAGGTTAAATTCCCCGAAGTCGAAAATTCTGGACTATTGCCCAAACTGACCTCGGCCAAATCGGGATCGGTATAAATGGCACTTGTACTGGCATCGAGTTGGGGCAAATAATCACTTTTGGCCGTCTTAAGATCTTGCAAGGACAAATCCACGTCTTTTGCGTCAGATTGTAATGACAAATTTTTTGTGATTGCCTCATTAACGACGCTCAATAGGTCGTAATTTTTTTGAGAGAGCACGTTGTTGAAATCTCCAACAAAATTGGTCTGGGCAACAAGACTGTACTTAATAGGTATACCCAGGCGCTGAGCCGTATTATAATTTACAGTAAGCTTGGAGGAGTACTCCACAAATACAGGCAGTTCCGATAATGGGCTGCCTTCAATATATAATGACACCGTCATGGCAATACGTCTAAAAAAATTATTTAGACTCTCCTCGGATTGGTTAGTGGCCAGAAAACCACTTTTAACACTATTTACCCCATTGACCGTAAAAGACGGCAGGTTATTTTCTATTAGTGTGTCAGCTAATTTTTTATTATCCTGCTGGGTCAGAAAAAAACCACCGATCATATAAACAGCATCAACATCATCCAATTGTGAGGTGATGTCCTCCACGGTTTCAAAAGGAATGATCTTATAGGAGGCAGCCAAGTTCGCAAGCTGTTCGTCAAAGGTTTGGTTTAAGGGCAATAGTTCCTCAATACCCTGATCTACAAGAATTCCTAAATTATTGAAGTTGGACAGCTCCTTGAATATTCCTAGATCCTCTTGGTATGAGGCGGAGGAAACCAAAAAAGTAAAGTTTTCGACACCAGACTTTTCAATATCAAGGTCAAATTGAGAAACATCTTTATTTATGGCACCAAAGAGAATTACGGGCTTTTGGAATGTACCTTTTTCTCCTAAAATCTTGCTATTTACAGGCCCAAAGGCCAGAATTATGTCAGTATCGTTGTCAAGTAGCTTTTGATAATTGATTCTTGCCTTTTCCAAACTGGAATTATGTGATAAAATAGTTTTGGAAGGAAACTCAACAATGGCATCTTCACCTACCACGGCCAAAACTTCGGCCTTAAGATTATCCAAGGCTTTTAGGACCTCCTCGGTCTTATAATCAACAAGCACACCAATCTTGTACGTCTTTTTTTCTTGGGCCAATAAGGAAATCGTGCCAAAAAAAAGGAATAGAAATACGGTTCTAAGATTCATTGGTCGGTCTTTAGTTTACATTGGACACCTAAAATTCTTTGTGAAATTTTAAGATGTTTAAAACTAAAGACCTGTCTGGGGAGTTTCCTTGAATTAATTCAAGATTTTAAGAAATCATAAAAAAACATCAGATTTCGGAATTGATAAGTGCCTATTTATATGATATTTTTCTGAGAAAATCATTTACGATTCCATCTTGGCTAAGGCCTATTTTTCTTCCTCAGTTTACTAAACCACTCTGGGGATATGCCAATAAAATTGGCCATTTTATTTGCGGGAATCCTATGGAACAGTTCGTTATAGCGGGAATTTAAGTATGAATAGAAATCCATTGGAGTATTTATCAATCTATAGGCATTAATCTCGTAAGTCAGCGTAAGATGGTGGGCAATATCATATCTAAAGAACCTATTAAAGTTCAAATGGCTTTCCAGCCAGGAATCGACCAATGCTTTTTTTTGAGCGACCAAAATTGTTTTCTCAAGTGCCTTAAATTGATATTTGGTTGGTTCATCCATAAAATACGAATCCATGGCAACGACGACATCAAAAAAGTTTTCGAAATAAAACCAAACAGCCCGAGATTCTCCATTGGGCATGCTTAAGGAGGACTCAAGACATCCGGAAAGAATAATGTAAACGTCTTTATTATGATCTCCGAAAGGAATCAGTACATCATTCTTTTTTAACTCAAGGATTTTGGAATTTGCATTGATTTCGCCCCAGAGTTCTTCACTTATTTCGGTTACCCTTTGTATCCTTTCCTTTAATTTTTCAATATTATGCTCCATTTTTAATCCCTTGAGATATGATCAAAGATTACCATCCCTATTTTTAAAAAGTTTCATCAAGACTTCCCATTTTCCCTCTGCGGTAATCCGAAATGGCCCGTTCTATTTCATCCTCTGAATTCATAACATAAGGGCCATAAGATACTATGGGTTCATTGATAGGTATCCCGGACAATACAATAAACCTGGTGGATTTAACGGCTACAACATTTGTGATTACCCCATTTCTTTCAAATACCACCATTTGTTTAGGAAGAACTTTTTGATTATTGACTTTTAAGTCACCGTCCAACAAGTAAATCAGACAGTTATAATTTGAAGGTATCTGCAATGGAAATGTGGCACCTTTTAAAATAGTTATTCTAAGGATGGTTTGTGGAGTCAATGTTTTAATGGGGCCAGAAACCTTCATATATTCCCCAGCAACCACTGAAATTGAAATTTGGTTATGCTCAATCCTTGGGGTTAAAATTTCTGACAACGGAAAATAATACGGTTTGTCTTTTTTAAACTTCGCTGGAGAATTGACCCAAAACTGAATTATTTCCTGTATCCCTCCTAATTTGGCAAACTCCCGTCCTGGGCGTTCGCTGTGAATGACACCTTCTCCGGTATGGATCCATTGTGTTCCGCCATCAGAAACTAATGAGCTATTTCCCAAAGAATCCCTATGATGTATGGAACCTCTGTATATAAAGGTAACCGCTGAAAACCCACGGTGCGGATGCGGTCCAATCCCATTACTTTTTTCATCGGTATTTGCAGGCACCCTTACTTTAATATGATGTAGTAAGAGAAATGGATCTACAGCACCTATCACCTCCGTAGGCAAAACCTGGTCGGTTTCTACAGAACCTAAAAGTCTTTTTTCCGCGGTTATGATCTTCCTTATCGACTTTAACATAGTACTTAAATTCTACACTTAATTTTGGGTCCTAATAATCTGCTATCCCAAGGCAACCATACCAGTTTATTTTTTCATCTTAACCATCTCCAAAGTCGATAAAGAAAATCCTTTAGCACATACCACCATTATTGATAGTAATTTATCGAGGGAGCAATTCAGTTATATGGACCAGTTAAAGTTGTAGAGAAAGCTGTTAACTATGGTTGAATTAATTCAATAATTGATAAATGGCCTTATCATGATAGTTTTTGGGAACAATTATTTTGGCCTTCCTGAGCCATTTGACGTTCAGTATTTAAGCACCTAAGGCACTAATCATTGGATATCTTTTTATTGAGCAGTTTGCTAAACCATTCTGGAGTAATGCCCATAAATTCGGCAAGATATTTTGAGGGGATTTTGTCAAGAATTTCCGGGTAGTTTTTCCAAAGATAGTGAATGAATTCTGCAGGGGTAATAGAAGTCATTTGAGCCCTAATTTCCGTCGTTAAAAAAAGGGTCCTTAGTATATCTTCCCTATAGAAAACGGAAAAGTCTTTAAATTTTTCCGCCCACTGGTCGGCCCTTTCCTTCTTAAATTGATATACAATGGAATCTTCAAGGGCAATAATCTCATACTTGGTATGTTCGTTTAAAACAAAACTATCAAGACAAACGATTACATCAAAAAGGTCTTCAAAAAAGAACCAGACAGCAATTTGTTCTCCCGTTGATTTTATAATGGATTGCCTAAATGACCCCGAAATTACAATACTGGCAGTCCTAAGGCGGCTGCTGTAAGGAATCAATACCTCATTTTTTTTTAAAACGTGTTTTTTGGCGTGCAATTCAACCTCTTTCCAGAATTCTTCAGACATTGGAAACCGACTTTCCAATTTGGCTTTTAGTTTCTCTAACATAACCGGTACTTCAAATGAGGTTAATTCACTTTACGTTTTAAAAACCGTCCAGGTGGAGTTCTATAGAGAACTTCTCAGTATTCCTTAAGCATTCTTCAAATTTTTTGAATTTCCATATTATCCAAACAAAAAAAGACTATTGGAAAGTCCAAATTATTACCAATGCTTTACTTCGGAATTGAACTAATTCAATTTTTTGGAAATTCAAAATGCGTATGCTCGAGCCTAATTATTCACTACTGTGTAAAGCAAAAATGTTCTTCTAGCTACCCGGTAGCTTCCAGTAGCCTTCTTTTTTTGAGTTTACTCAACCACTCTGGGGTTATCCCCATAAATTCTGCGAGGTATTTTGATGGAACTTTGTTAATGATGTTCGGATAATATTTTCTCAGATATTGAACAAACTCCAGAGCAGAATGGGATACCATATGGTTTCTGATTTCGGAGAACATAAAAAAAGAACCTATGCAATCATTCCTATAAAATCTACTAAAACTTGGAAATCGTTCTGCCCAATCCTCAACTCTATCTTTCTTGATCTCAAAGACGACTGTGTCTTCAAGTGCGGTAACCTCATACTTGGTATACTCATTTAAAGAGTAGCTATCAAAACAAACCAAGACATTAAAAATGTGCTCAAAGAAAAACCATGTGGCCGTTTTAGTGCCATTAGAATGTATCAAACTCTGTTTCAGGGATCCAGATATTATTGGGTAAGCTGCTTTTTGTAAACTACAATAAGGAATTAACACTTCCCCTTTTTTAAGGTTGATCTGTTTCGCACTGGCAGCTATCTCCTCCCATAACCCTGCAGACAATTCAAATCTACCCTCTAATTTTGTTTTTAACACTTCTAGCATATTGCAAAGCTAATATCCCTTGTAAGTTAGCTAAATTTCATGTACCATTACAATGACCTTCGGCCCATATCACCTATGAGATCTAGCTAGGTGTAAATAGCAACCCCCACCATTAAAATGTGCCTTTTTAGGTTTTCTCCTTTTTATTACAATTAGGTAAGTACTATTTAAATACAATCATAAAAAGGCTATTTTGGTATTTGGATTAATACAACCTTTTCAATTTTGAACACCATTCCGGGGTAATTCCCATGAAATTTGCCAAAGCATGAGACGGGGTCCTGGTGATGATTATTGGGTAGTTTTCCCTCAAATATTTTAGAAAATCTTTTTTGGAATAACTTATAAGGTGTGTTCTAATTTCCTCACCCATGATAAAATCGGTTATCATATCCAATCTAAAGAATTCATTGAATTCCGGAAATTTGTGTAACCATACGTTGACCGCTGCCATATCCAGTTCCAGTACCTTGGAGTCTTCCAAAGCCGTTATTTCGTACTTGGTTGCCTTACCCGATAGAAAACTGTCTTTGATAGGGATGATGCTAAAAAGTTCATCAAAGTAAAACCACGTGGTTTTAAGAAAGCCCTCTGGCGTCAGCAATGACGATTTAAAACTTCCTTCTACAATAAAAAAGGCCTTCCTATAAATACCGCCATGTCTCACTAAAACCGCATTTTTTTTAAGTACAATAGGTTTACAACTTTGATTTAGATCCTCTAGAAACGTATCACTTACCTTAACATATTTTTCTATTTTGTTTTTAAATGCCTCTACCATAGCCATTATTGGATTTACGTAACGTCCTGTTATAGAGGCGCAAAATATTGACGATTCCAAACAATAAAATTGAATTAGTTCAACTTTTGGAAAATTTTTGAGGAAGAGGGATAAGACAATTACTTATGGCTATGCCATTGACTTTGACTGTTTTCTTTTCTTTAGTTTGCTTAGCCACTCCGGAGTTAATCCCATAAAACTGGCCAATTTTTGAGATGAAATCCGATTCGGAATATCTGGGTAATTTGTTTCAAGATAGCCTAAAAAATCGATGGGAGAAAGCGCTAAGAAATTGTTCCTTATTTCGAAATAATGGAAAAACCATTCGATAATTTCATTCTTTAAGAATCCTTCGAAGGCTTGGAAAGAACCCTGCCAATGCTCAATTTTCTCCATTTCAAATTTTATGACTGTGGAAGGTTCTAAGGCAACAATTTTATATTTAGCCGCATGGTTTTTGTAATAACTATCCATATTAGGTATGATATCAAAGCAGCTATCAAAAAAAAACCACACTAAGTTATCCGTGGTACCATTTGTTTTAAGGATGCACTCAAATGCCCCATTTATAACTATGTAAACGCACTTGTTCAATTCCAGATGATCAACAAGGGTTTCTGCCCGATCGAGTTCAATTTCCTGAGAATGTTCAAAGATTTCTTGCCATACCCCGGAAGACTTTTTTAAAGAAGTCTTAATTCTAGATTGCAAACGCCTGTATGTCCGAGAATCGCGGTTCATTCATTAGAATATTATGGACAAACTTATTGTGTTTGTTCAATATTAAAGTTGAAATTGTTCAATAAACAACAATATGATCAAACAAAAATCTTATTGCTTTTCGGATGTTAATACTCGACACTCATAAAATAGCCTAAGTACATGGTCCATTGGGAGTTGAGTTGGACCAAAATTCTAATGAATTTTCTTTTACGAATTGTTAAATTAATTCAATTATTGAATTAATTCAATTGAAAAGGTCAGGGTAATACTAATTTTGATTCAAATTGATACCTGTATAGAAAATTACTACGTATCGAACCCTTAAAGAAACCTATTAAAGTGCCCGACCAAAGTAGATATTGTAATCATGAGCTGATAAAATTCATCAGAAAAAATGGCGAACGACTGACCTTTAAAACTCACGAATGTGCAGTTCATCTTGGGGAAAAAAGCGATAAAGTATTTCTAGTAATAAAAGGAGGGTTTGTATGTCAGCAATACAGCCTGAAAACAGAACGATTTAGGACTATAAATTTCTACCTCCAAAAGTTCCATCCCATGATGACGGTTCTCAGCAGTTATTTCAGTGATTCCTTGTCACAATGTCAATTGAAAGCTGTTATGAAATCTGAGGTAATGGTTGTAAAGAAAAAAGCCATAATGGATGCCCTTGAAAAGGATGTTCAGTTAAAGGAAGCTTATGCCCGGGAAAGAGAATATGTTATTTTGACCCTTCACGAATTTCATACCAATCAACTCACCCTAGGCAGTAAAGACTTGTTCCAATATCTTTTGGAAGACTGCAATGAGGTCGTAAGACAAGTACCAGCCAAATATATCGCCGAATTCATGGGAGTTTCGGCTGAATGGCTGAGTAAAATTCGTTGACAAGACCATCCTTCCGATCTCAGTACTTCATAATTCCCATATCACTAAGGTATCCTATTAATATTCCGAGGATTACATTATTGAATTTATTCAGTGAAAAGGACAAAAAGAATTGAAATCTTTAGTGCTATAAAACCCGTGTTATTCTAAAAAAACCAGAGGTATGGAATCCATCTTTGCTATAAACGTTAAAAGTGCTTTGAAACACTGGTATTTGCTGACACTAGTTGGAATCATTTTTACATTGGTAGGTATTTATACCCTTACCAGACCTTTGGAATCCTTTACAAATTTAATTGTGATTTTTAGCTGGTCGTTTCTAATCACTGGGATATTTGACACCATATTTTCATTGGTGAATTGCAAAAATATCGGCAAATGGGGCTGGGCTTTACTATCCGGAATTTTGAATGTTGCCCTTGGCATATGGTTAATGATAGGCCCTCAAATATCCAGAACGGTCTTGCCGGTTTTTGTAGGCTTCCTTTTACTTTTTCGTGCTTTCAGCGCCATTGGACACTCCATGGATTTAAAGCATCATGGAATTAAAGATTGGTGGGCATTGACATTTGTAGGGGTTTTAGCCTTTCTATTTTCGTTCTTATTGCTTTGGAATCCTACAGCAAAAGGAATAACCATAACCGTTTGGACAGGAATAGCCTTCATTTCCGTCGGAATTTACCATGTCTATTTTTCATTACGACTTAAAAGAATAAAATCCATATCTGGTCTTTGAACTTAGGACCTTAGAAACTCTAAATTATTCCATAAACAACTGGTAATTAGGTCATTGAAAAATATCAAGGTCGTACTTCAGGACACTATTAAAACACCTCAACGCGATCAAACGACTTCTACGATCGTTAAAATAACAATAGAGGCTTCTATAAAAACTCACCACACCGTACTTATTTTGTAATTTCTGAAATACGGAACGAGGTCGAGACATTAACAAAAAAGATGGAACTTACCTAAAATTGATTTTGAAACTTTACTGTTGCCCTATGAAAGAAGATTTTATTTCGGTTAAACCAAAGAATGGTATTTTATCGGATATAATAGACTTTTATTATTTTCAGCAGATTCAAAATAAAGGTACGTATGCCGTCATTTATTACCCTAATCACAATACGGGTTTGAATTACTATTACCATGCTAGGGTCGATCTAAGAAATGATGGAAGATGTCTTACTGAAACCAAGGAAAAGGGAATTGACTGTTTCTTAACCCAAAACACCAAATCCGCTAGATATGTCACCGCTAAGGGTTCCATCCGTAAACTGGGTGTTATGTTTAAGCCATTGGGAATCAACCATTTTATACAAGATGATTTAGATAAGTTAGCATCAAGCAGTATAGGTACTTTCAACTACTTTGGCGACGGGTTCTTGGAGGTATGTAAAAAGGTAGGCTCCTATTCCCATTTCGACCAAAAAAGTCAAATCTTAGATGACTTCTTTGTCAGCCGATATTTCGGCTTTGAAGATTTAGAATTCCGAAACTTAATCAAATCAATATTGGTCAACGATGAAGATTTATTTGTTAAAAATTTTGCTTCGTCCATCGGGGTAACCAGAAAAACCATTTTGAGAAAGTTTCGAAAACACTTATGCACCACGCCAACAGATTTCATAGCAATAATCAAATTTAGACGCGCTTTAAATCAATTTAATTTAAACACCAAACTTTCCCAAATTGCTTATGAGAGCAAGTACTATGATCAGTCCGACTTCATAAGGCAATTCAAAAAAATAGCGGGCCTTACCCCAAAGGCCATTTTTGAAAACATTGATAAAAAAGGGGAATTCCAAACCCTTTGGACAGCTATGAAATAATTGATAATGTCCCCATTTTACTATTCTGGATTTTAA
>JBCBZA010000032.1:0-31435 GCA_039815575.1 Bacteroidota bacterium
CAAATTTGAAAATATCAAAATCCTTGTCTAGAATACCTGACTCCATCTGCATGGTAGCCTTGATGGGAGCACCTCCTGGTCCTGAAATAAAAGATCCTTCTTGGCCTTGTCTGAACGTTACTGTAGAGTTTTTGTCCTTAATTATATACCTCCAATTTTTGGACTGTACAGAAAGGTTGATCAGTCTATTAAATGCCTTTGTTTCTTCTTCTTTCGTCAGATTAGCAATATTGCCTACTTCTATGGTCTCCAGAATGACATCGCCTTTGTTTGTTTCCCTTTCACAAGATGAGTAAAACAACATTCCGAGGATTATGGGCAACAATAGCAAATACTTCAATTGTAAAATAGTTTTTGACTTCGTTCTTGTTAACATGACTATTCGTTTTTTGATTAATGATTCTTTAAAAAATTGATTGACAAAACTGAGGTTTTGGGTTCGGAAAGCTTCCGAAAGTAACAGTTGATATTGGGCAGACTTGTTTCCCTTGGCCACCTTTGAATCAGCAATAAATTCTTGCAATTCTGCCATGCGATTTTGATAGAGATATACCATAGGATTGAACCACATGACAATGCGCATTACTTCAAAAAAGAGCAAATCCAAGGAGTGCCACTGCCTTATATGCACAAGTTCATGGGCCATAATTTGAGGCTCCTTATCTGGTGGGATACCATCACCTAAAAAGATTTGGTTGAAAAATGAAAAAGCCACTTGGCTTTCCCTAACGACCACTTTGGTGAATGCTTGATAATAATATATGGTACCCCTACTTCTTAAGCGCTGTATCCGATATACTTTAAAAACAAACCATATGGACATCAATAAAAAACCAATAAAAAAAGTCCATTCATAGCTACTTAGCGACTCCCAAAGGGACGTTTTTTCTGTAGGGTTTACGGTAAACTCCATGCTATTCAGTTGCCATAAAAAGTCTGGATAAAAAAGTGCCTCCGGCTGAATTATAGTTTTGAAAGCTTCAATTTTTATCCACGGTAAATTCAAGGACAACATAAAGGTGATGAGCAGATAGGCCCTGTTCCATTGAAAGAAGGTTTCCTTTTTCAAAAACAAATCGTAGACCAGCAAAAAGACCAGTTGAAAAGCTATGGTTTCTAAAATATAAGGTATCATTCTTCCTCGTCTTTTATCTTATCCAAAATTGCCTCAAGTTCTTTGAGACTAATATCATTTTTCTTCATAAAGAAGGACACCATACTCTGAAAAGACCCTTGAAAATAGCCGTTGACCAACTTATTGATGGACTGGTTGCTGTAGTCCGATTTTTTTAACAACGGATAATACATATGCCCCTTACCAACCTTTTGATGGTCAACAAAACCTTTATCCTCTAAAATTCGGACGATGGTTGACACGGTGTTATAGGCAGGTTTAGGCTCTGGAAGCTCTTTAATGATAGCCGCTACATTAGCTTTTTCAAGCTTCCATAAAATTTGCATCACCTCCTCTTCGGCTTTGGTCAACTGTTTCATTCAACTAAGTTTTTAGTTTTATAAAAAACAAATATAACTAAATATTTAGTTTAAACTAATTTTTTAGTTAAAAAAGAATTTTAAAGAAAATCGATGTAACAAAAAGCCGTTACTTTTGTCAAATCAGAAAAGGAAGTTCAATTTGGATATAGCACTTTTAATTATCGGTTTTATCTTGATGTTCGTTGGTATTTTGGGAAGTTTTCTGCCCGTACTTCCAGGACCCCCGGTAAGTTGGATTGGACTTTTATTGCTCCACCTCACCAAAGCTGTACCCGAAAATTGGTGGTTTTTGGGCATTACTTTGGTAATTGCCCTTTTGGTCACCGTAATGGATTACATCATTCCTGCGGCAGGGACCAAAAAGTTTGGTGGCAGCAAAGCGGGTATGTGGGGAAGTATCATTGGTTTGCTGGTCGCTATTTTATTTCCTGTTTTAGGCCCTTTGGGAATTGTTATTTGGCCTTTTATAGGTGCCCTGGTTGGGGAACTTTCAAATAATGCTTCAGACCAAAAAAGGGCATGGAAAGCTGCTTTTGGTTCTTTTCTTGGATTCCTAACGGGAACCTTCCTAAAATTTCTGGTTGCTGTGGTCTATGCTGGATTGTTCATATGGAAGACGGTGGAGCACGCCTCAGCACTCAACCCCTTCTGAACTTCATTACTCCATCCATTGTACTTTCTCCCTTATGGGTTGCCGAACCCCATCGGAAAGTACCTCATCATAATACCCCAAATAGAAAAAGCCCAAACATTTTTCACCTTCATTGAGATTAAAAAAGGCATCCATGTATTTTATCAATCCTGGAGAGCTCCAGTAACAACCTAGATTCATTTCTGTACAGCACAACCACATATTTTGGACCGCCATGGCCGTTGCGGCCAATTCTTCCCATTCGGGTAGACTTTCCTTTGGGTCCCGCTGCATACATATGGCAATGATGGCTCCAGCTTTCACTGGGTTCTCCTTTAACTTTCTGATTTTTATTTGTTTCGGATTTGGATCTACTTCCTCGTATTTGGAAGCTAAAAATTCGCCTAATCTAGATTTGGAATCTCCCATCAGTACCTTAAATCGCCAGGGTTCCGTTTTTTTGTGGTTGGGGGCCCAATTGGCCGATTCCAAAATCATTTCTATGGTTTCCTTTGAAACGGGTTGGGTATTGTATTGGGCAGGAAATACACTTCTCCTTTTTTTTATAATGTCAAAAAGCATAATGAGTTTATTAAAGGGGATTGCCAAAGGCAAACATTAATGGAATTAGTCTTCAAAAGCTTTACGGATATTTTTGATGTCCGTCAATGTTAGGTTGGTGTCCAGGTCATCTTTTGAGCTGTCCAGACCTGTGATTTGATAAATTTCATTTATGGAAACGTCACAGGTATCCAATATTCTTGTATCCGAGCTAAGACTTTCGATGTAAGATAGGCGTTGGGCAAGTCGCTTTACCAATTGCCTTAGTTCTAGGGTTTCTCCTTTCAGTTCTGGTTTTTCCATGGCAAAAATTTAAATAAAAATACAATACCTCGTAGTAGAAATTAAGTTTTGAACAGTAATTCTACACAATTTTTAAGAACTGGATTTCTATTTTCCTTGTTCCAAACCACTGAAAGAACAGCTCGTTGCCTTATCTTTTTTAATTCAATGAATTTTACCCCCATTTGAAAACCGTACTTCAATGAGGTAGGGACGATGGCAATGCCCAACCCATTTTCAACCAATCTAAAGATGGTATGTGCATGTACTGATTTGTGGGAAACATAAGGTTGAAATCCAGCTTCTTTACAGATGCTCATTACCGTATCAAAATAAAGTGGACTGTATTCTTTTGAAAAAAGGATAAAGCTCTTGTTAGCAACTTGATGCATGCCCTTGAAATTGGATGTGTCAATTTGGGAATCCATGGGTAGCACCAATGAAAACGTATCCTCAAAAACAGGTCGGCTTTCCAAGCTGTCAGGAACTTCCCCCAATCGAACAAAACCTAAATCCAATTGTCCCTTGATAAGGGATTGGATTTGGGCGCGATTGGAAAGTTCTTCCAAACTAGTCTGTATATCAGGGCTTTCCGCCTGTAATTTCAATAATAAATTAGGAATCACATTTTGCATTGCCGAACCCAAAAAACCAATCCGAACCTCACCCAAACTACCTTCCCCTATCAATTTTACTTGCTTTTTTACGTTCTGCAGTTGGCTTAAGATGAACTCGACCTCCTGTTTTAAAAACCTTCCAGCAGGTGTTAATACAACTTTCTTCTTATCTCGAATAAAAAGTTCAACACCTAAAAGTTCTTCCATTTGCTTTATTTGATTACTTAATCCAGGTTGTGAAATAAATAGTCTTTCGGCAGCCCTTCTAAAATGTAATTCTTCGGCCACGGTCAAGAAATAGGTATAGTGGCGCAGTTCTATCTGATAATTTTCAGTTATCATTTATTAAATAATAAGTATTAGCAATTATCAAAAGTAACGTATAATTTCGTTTCTTATACACTGTCATGGGGAAAGCGTTTTTATTTGGGGAAGAGGAGCTCACAGCGGGTAAGGCATTGAATATTGCCCGAGGAAAGCTTAGAGGGGAGCTGTCAGAAACTACGATAGAAAAAATAGTGCAAAGTGCAGCGTATGTGGCCCAAATGGTGGAAAAAGGGAATCCCGTGTATGGTATCAATACGGGTTTTGGTCCTCTATGCACAACTTCCATCTCAAAGGAAGAAACCAAGATTTTACAGTCCAACATTCTAAAAAGTCATAGCGTAGGGGTTGGAGAACCTATTGCAACGGAATTGGCCAAACTTATGATGATTCTCAAGGTACAGGCTTTGGCCAAAGGGCATTCCGGAATTCAGTTGCCCACTTTAAATCGAATCCTCTGGCATATTGAAAACGATGCCATACCCATTGTCCCCAGTCAAGGTTCTGTAGGTGCTTCTGGAGATTTGGCGCCCTTGGCCCATTTGTTTCTTCCCCTATTGGGATTGGGTAAAGTAAAGTTTGAGGGCACTACTATATCAACAGCCCAACTTTTTGAAAGAACAGGCCTTTCGCCCATTGAACTTGGGCCAAAAGAAGGTCTGGCGCTCATCAATGGCACGCAGTTCATTCTGGCACACGCCATCACCGTTTTGGAAAAAATGTATAACGGCCTTAGACAAGCCGATATTATAGGAGCTATGATGCTAGAAGGTCTACAAGGTTCCATAAGTCCATTTAACGAAAAACTACATCAACTTCGCCCATTTAAGGGAAATCAACATGTGGCAGGTCGTATACGAACACTTTTAAACGGTTCTGAAATCCTAGAGGATCATATGGATTGTGACCGGGTACAAGACCCCTACTCTTTGCGTTGCATTCCCCAGGTTCACGGAGCATCCAGAAATACCTGGTTCCACCTTAAGGAATTGGTTGGTATTGAATTAAACGCCGTTACAGACAACCCCATCATCATTGACGAAAACCAAGCTATAAGCGGGGGTAATTTTCATGGACAGCCTTTGGCCATGGCCTTGGATTATGCTGCATTGGCCTGTTCCGAATTGGGTAATATTTCCGATAGGCGCATTTATCTTGCGTTGGAAGGGGGACATGGTCTTCCGCAATTATTAATGAAGGATACGGGGATCAATTCAGGTTATATGATTCTTCAATACACCTCAGCGGCATTGGCCAGTGAGAACAAAAGTCTATGTTATCCGGCAAGCGCAGATAGCATTCCAACTTCGTTGGGACAAGAGGACCATGTAAGCATGGGGTCCATTAGTGGTCGAAAAGCCCTAAGAATCATAAATAACGTTGAAAAAATATTGGCCATCGAGCTCTTGACTGCTGCCCAAGCCTTTGAATTTAGAAAACCCTTGAAGTCTGGATTATTGCTGGATAACGTTCATCAATATTTACGGACCAAAGTATCTTTTGCCAACCACGACCGGGTTTTTGCGGATGACATTGAGATGGCTTTGACCATCATCCAAACGGGAGAAATACCGCAACTGATAGACAAGACCATGCTTGAAAATAATATCACTTGGAGTACCTTACATCGCGAAGTTTTTGAGACGTATTAATATGGAAAAAAAAGTAATAGGTCCTTTTACCCAATTGCTTCCTTTAACGGGACTACCTGTCAAAGGAGCCCTAAAAGATGAAGAGCTAGAGATTATTAAAAACGGTGCTATCCTGGTTTCGGAAGGGAAAATCCTTAAGGTGGGCTTTTTCGACGATTTAAAAAAGGAAACGGATACCATAGAATATGTAGCAGGTGATTCCGTGTGTTTACCCGGTTTTATAGATGCCCATACCCACATCTGTTTTGGGGGCTCCCGTGCTAAGGACTATGCGATGCGCAATGCTGGAAAAACATATCTAGAGATTGCAAAAGCCGGAGGCGGTATTTGGGATACGGTCACCAAAACAAGGCAAGCCACTGAAGAAGAACTCGTACAGGGCATTATACAACGGGCTGCAATTCATTTGAAAAATGGAATCACTACAATTGAAATTAAAAGTGGTTATGGATTGTCCGTCAATGAGGAACTAAAAATGCTAAGGGCCATTAAAAAAGCTTCAGAAGCGGTTGCTCAAGATATTATACCAACATGCCTAGCAGCGCATATGAAGCCCAGAGACCGGACAGGGTCACCAACATCCTATTTGGAAGAAATTTCAAAACAACTTTTTCCCTTGCTAAAATCTGAAGGTCTGGCCAATCGTATCGATGCTTTTATTGAAGAAAGTGCCTTTTCCGCGGATGAAATTGCCCCTTATTTTAAAGCTACGAAAAACTACGGGTTTGACATCACCGTTCATGCCGACCAGTTTACCGCTGGTGGAAGTAAAGTAGCTATGGACCATAACGCTATAAGCGCAGACCATCTTGAAGCCAGCGGAGAAAAAGAGATTGCAAATTTGGCAAAAAGCAACACCATTGCAGTAGCACTTCCTGGGGCTTCGATAGGTTTGGGATGTAGTTTCACCCCAGCTCGCAACATTTTGGACCAAGGAGGAGCTTTGGCCATTGCCAGTGATCACAATCCTGGTTCTGCCCCTATGGGGGACTTACTCACACAAGCCAGTATTTTGGGCACTTTTGAAAAATTATCGAATGCGGAAGTATTGTCTGGAATTACATTTAGAGCAGCACAAGCCCTGAATTTGGAGAACAGAGGGCGTTTAATAGCAAGAGGTGTTGCCGATTTTCTGGCCTTCCCAACCAAAAATTATCAAGAAATCACCTATCACCAAGGGCAACTGAAACCCACTGCTGTTTGGAAGAATGGCAAAAAAGTAGCTTAGATGAATGTAAAAGAGCAAAACGATTTCAAGGCACAAATCCTAAAGGGAATCCCAAAAACACTGCCCCCAAAACGCCCTTATCCCAAAGGTGGAAACCCCGCTCCAAAACGAAAGGATGTCCTCTCAAAGGAAGAGAAGAGATTAGCGGTCCGCAATGCCCTTCGCTACTTCCCTAAAGCGTGGCACAAAGAACTGTCCGAAGAATTTGCAAAGGAATTGAAAGAATTCGGTCGCATCTACATGTATCGTTTCAAACCGGAATATACCATCTACGCAAGGGCCATTGAAGCATACCCTGCTAGGACGCCCCAGGCAGCTGCCATTATGTTAATGATCCAAAACAATTTGGATCCAGCAGTGGCACAACATCCGGAAGAATTGATCACTTACGGTGGCAACGGAGCGGTATTCCAGAATTGGGCGCAGTACCTGCTCACCATGCAATATTTGGCTGAAATGACAGAAAATCAAACGCTGCACATGTATTCTGGACACCCTATGGGACTTTTCCCCTCCTCCAAAGAAGCACCACGGGTAGTAGTGACCAACGGTATGATGATTCCCAATTACTCCAAACCTGATGACTGGGAAAAGTACAATGCCCTAGGAGTTACCCAGTACGGTCAAATGACGGCAGGTTCCTATATGTATATTGGCCCTCAAGGCATTGTTCATGGTACGACAATAACGGTGATGAATGCTTTTAGAAAAGTGCTAGAAAAAGGGGAGTCCACAGAAGGTAAGTTGTTTTTAACAGCAGGATTGGGAGGCATGAGTGGGGCCCAACCCAAAGCTGGCACCATTGCCAAATGTATTACTGTTTGCGCTGAAGTAAACCCCAAGGCAGCACAAAAACGTCATGAGCAGGGCTGGGTAGATGAACTAATTGATATCATTGATGACTTGGTCCATCGCGTTAGAAAAGCTGTAAAACATAAGGAAGTGGTTTCCATTGCCTTTGTAGGGAACATCGTGGAGGTTTGGGAACGATTTTATGAAGAAAATATTTTTGTGCATCTAGGTTCTGACCAGACCTCTTTGCACAACCCCTGGGCAGGAGGTTATTATCCCGTAAGCCTTAGTTTTGAAGAAGCTAACCGACTCATGGTCGATGACCCCAAAAGGTTTAAGGAAGAGGTACAACAGTCTTTATGCAGACAAGTAGTCGCTATCAATAAACATGCTTCCAGGGGCACCTATTTTTTCGACTACGGAAATGCTTTTTTACTGGAAGCGTCTCGTGCGGGTGCTCCCATTATGTCTTCAGACAGCATAAAGTTTAGGTATCCTTCCTATGTCCAGGATATTCTTGGACCTATGTGTTTTGACTATGGATTTGGGCCCTTTCGCTGGGTCTGTACTTCTGGAAATCCTGAAGACCTCAAAAAAACTGATGAAATTGCATTGATGGTGATGGAGGACATCAAATCTGAAGCACCCGAAGAAATCCAACAACAAATGCAGGACAATATCTCCTGGATTGAGCAAGCGTCAGAAAATCAATTGGTTGTGGGATCTCAAGCCAGAATATTATATGCCGATGCGGAAGGGCGTATTAAGATTGCCGAAGCTTTCAACAAAGCTATTGCCAAAGGTGCTATTTCAGCACCTATTGTTCTGGGGCGAGACCATCATGATGTAAGCGGAACGGATTCTCCCTACCGTGAAACCAGCAACATTTATGATGGAAGTCAATTTACTTCGGATATGGCCATACACAATGTTATTGGTGATAGTTTTAGGGGTTCCACTTGGGTTTCGATACACAACGGAGGAGGTGTTGGTTGGGGTGAGGTCATCAACGGAGGGTTCGGCATGCTATTGGATGGATCGGGTGCGGCTTCTTCCAGATTGAAAAAAATGCTTTTCTATGATGTCAACAATGGTATTGCACGTAGAAGTTGGGCTAGAAATAATGAAGCACTGTTTGCCATAAAGCGCGAAATGGACCGGACACCACAACTAAAGGTTACTTTACCACAATTAGTGGATGATGAGCTTCTGGATGCCATAATTTAGCTAAATGGCCCACTATCATCCCCCACAAAAGAGAAACTGGTCAGGACGCAAATCCAAGGACCTGTTGTATTTACATGAGAAAGTGCAATGTCTGTCCATAGATCAACTTCCAAACTCCGATAACCAATTCACAATTTTAGGATATTGTTGCGATGAGGGTGTTCGTCTGAACCAAGGTAGGGTTGGGGCCAAAAATGGTCCTGAGTCCATTAGAAATACTTTGGGGAAAATGCCCAACCATCTTTCTTCCATACAAAACCTCATCGATGTGGGCGACCTATGCTATGAAAATGGGAAGCTTGAAAATATTCAAAATCTATTGTCAGGGCACGTAACCGAATTATTGACCAAAAAGGCGTTCCCAATTATCATTGGCGGGGGGCATGATATTGCTTACGGGCACTATAATGGTATTAAAAAGTATCTTTTGTCCCGAAACCAAAGACCTTCCATCGGCGTCATTAATTTTGATGCCCATTTTGACCTTCGTTCTGATGACATTTGGCCCAATTCTGGCACACCTTTTTTTCAAATTGCCAATGAAAATGAACCCTTTCACTATTTGTGTTTAGGTATTCGTAAAGACGCCAATGACCGCATATTATTTCAAACAGCTTCCAAATTGGATGTCACCTACGTAATGCAAAATACCTTTAGAATTCAATTTGTAAAGGAAATCAACACCTGGATAAGAGCCTTTATGGAAAAAGTGGACCACGTTTATGTAACTATAGATTTGGATGGTTTTTCTTCGGCATATGCCCCCGGTGTAAGTGCTTCTTCTCCTGTAGGCTTTTCTCCAGATGTGGTTTTGGAAAGTTTGGAGACCATTACGGCATCAGGCAAATTGATTAGTATGGACATAGCAGAAATGAATCCAAAATACGATGTGGATGGCCGAACGGCAAAATTGGGCGCTTCCCTAATTCATCAGATTATCCACGCGGAGTTTCCCTAAATAAAAAAAGCCTTCAATCCTGAAAATATCAAGAAGAAAGACTTTCATTGGTTAACGCCTTTTGGCGTAACACTATCCGCATAAAGCGGAAACAACACAACAGTGCAAAGATATGGAAAGAATCTATTTAACGATGGTTTTCCCAAATTAAAGCTGCCGCACCACAAATAGCGGCAGTTTTACCTTCCATTCCCGATTCCAAAATTTTTACCTTGCCCCGATATACCTGCAATAAAAATTGATCAAGGTATTTCTCCAGTGGTTCCAGTATCCACTTGCCACTATTGACCAACCCCCCCATTAAAATAAAAGCCTCAGGTTGGGTAAATGCCGTAAAATTCGCCAGCGCCTGCGCCATAATTTTGGCAGTATAATCAAAAGCTTTTGTTGCAATTAAATCCCCTTCTTCCGCGGCTTGAGTAATTTCCTCTCCATGAAGGTCATTATAGGATATCCCTCTAAACCGACTTTCATCCATGTAATGGCTTTGCATATATAGAACGGTTCTTTTCAATCCTGTTGCAGAAACGTAAGCTTCCAATCCCCCTTCAACCCCCAAACCTGTCAATCTTCCATCGCCAATGGTCATATCTACATGACCTAATTCTCCTGCAAAACCATCATATCCATCAATCAATTGCCCATTGGCCACAATCCCAGCTCCAAAACCGGTACCTAGTGTTATGGCAATGAAATCGGTCATTTCTTTCCCCCGTCCAAAAAGTAGTTCTCCCAAGGCGGCTGCACTTGCATCGTTCATTATACGAATGGGCACGTTCCATTTCCTTTTAAATTCTTCAAGAATGGGAACCGTTCCTTTCCAGGCTAGATTTGCAGCATTCTCAATGGTACCTCGCTTGCTGGAAGCATTAGGTGCCCCAATTCCGCAACCCAGAATATTAGGGGTGAAATCCAGTGAGGCAATCATTTCATCACATACAGACTTTACTTTTTCCAAATAATCATCCAATTTGGAGTATTCCCTAGTCCGGAAAAAAGTTTGGTCGAGGCATTTACCGTCGCCATTGACCAAACCGATTTTAGTTTTCGTACCCCCAATGTCTATTCCTACGACCAAATCCATAGCTGAAGTGATAATGATTTCCTTAAAGATAATCCATCCCTAGTTTTTTCCAGACATTTAAACACAATTCTCTTCCATGGCTTTTCTGAAAAACCTTCTCATGTGTTACCAACGAGGTTATTGTGAGACAAATCAGCTTTTTCAAGGAAGCTTAATTCGATTTCCGAAGTAACCAGGAATAAAATTACATTTGGATAATTATTAAAAAGTTATGTCTTCAGCATCCTTAAACCGATCATATCCGTTAGCAACATCTATCTGTATGGTCCTTTTTTGCTTTTCATGTAAAAAAAAGACAGCAGAAGATATGTTGATAAAAGGAAAGTCCGAGGTCCTTTCCATACAGATCAAAAAACCGGATAGCCTGGAAGCACCAGAAGGAATGGTTTGGATAGCTGGTGGCATTTTCATGCAAGGAGCCCTATCTTCAGATTCCTTTGCCATGAACCATGAGCGTCCACAACATCCTGTTGCCATAGATGGTTTTTTTATGGATATTACTGAAGTTACCAATGCCGAATATGGTCAATTTGTAAAGGAAACGGGATACCTAACTATTGCAGAACGTATTATTGATTGGCAGGAATTGAAAAAGCAATTGCCCCCCAATACCCCAAGACCTAATGATTCTTTAATGCAACCGGGGTCACTACTCTTTAAGGTGCCCAAATCGCCGATAACCAATTTCAATGATTACTCGCAATGGTGGGAATGGAAAGTAGGCGCAAATTGGAAACATCCACAAGGACCCTTAAGCAGTATTGAGGGAAAAGAAAATTATCCTGTAACGCACATCGCGTATGAAGATGCGGTGGCCTATTGTAAATGGGCAGGCCGACGTTTGCCCACTGAGGCGGAATGGGAACTGGCTGCTAGAGGGGGCTTGAAAGATGTCATATTTCCTTGGGGCAATGAACCAAAAATCCTTAGCCAGCAGGCAAATACCTTTAGCGGCATCTTCCCAATACAAAATGACCTAGAAGACGGGTTTGGGAATAAGGCCCCAGTGGCATCATACCCTCCCAATGGATACGGTGTTCATGATATGGTTGGGAATGTATGGGAATGGACACAAGATTGGTATCGTACAACCTATTATCAGGAACGTGCAGCCCTAAAAGACACGGTAAAAAATCCAATGGGACCGAAATCACCAATAAATCGATACAATCCTTATGTAAGGGAAAAAGTAATCAAAGGAGGTTCTTTTCTTTGTAATGAAAATTATTGCGCAAGCTACAGGGTTTCAGCACGTATGGCCAATTCGCCTGATTCCGCCCAAGAGCATCTAGGGTTCAGGACCGTGTTAGCCCTTGGTGTCAAAGACTAGTTTTTGTAGGAATAGAGCATAGGACCGCCTTTTACCCCTTCTTTCTTTTCTCCAGTGTTTTCGAGAATATCCATCTGAAAAATGCGTTTTCTGAAATTGCGTTTGTCCAATTTAAGGCCTAGAATGTTTTCATAAAGCTTTTGTACTTCTGACAAAGTAAATTTTTTGGGTAACAGTTCTCCGACAATAAGTCGATCTTTCAAATTGGTTTTTAAAAAAAGATGGGAATCCTGAATAATTTGAGCGTGATCAAAACCTAAGTTTTTTGGTATTCCATCCATATCAAACCATGCAATTTCTTCTACATTTCCCCTTAAGCGGAGCGGATGGTTCTCAGGTTTTACCAAGGCATAGAAGGAAATCGTAATGACCCGCTTTAAAGGATGCCTATTAACTTCGGCGTAGGTTCTAACCTGCTCAAAGTGGATGTCTTTAAATCCGGTCAATGCAAACAAAACCTTATTTGCACAATCCTCAAGGGTCTCTTCAATTTCCATTACCCCACCAGGTAACATCCAGTGATTAGTGAAATTCCCTACTGAACGTTTGGTCAACAATATCTGGAGTTTACCATCGACATAACCAAATACGGCAATGTCCGTTGTTACCGAGCACTCAAAGGAATCTGCCCTTACCTGAAAATTCTGAAGATTACCCTGCTCTAGCATTAAATAAAATGAAAAATCTTGTTTATTATTAGGACGAATGTCCTAAATTTATAATTGTGTACAAAGTACACAGAAAATAATATCACCTAAATGAGCAACTACAAATATGAACAATAATCAATTTAATATCGCTGAAAAAGTAGTTGTTCTTACAGGCGGATCAGGGGTCCTTGGCGGCAGTATGGCAAAATACTTGCTCTTACAGGGTGTTAAAGTGGCTATCGTGGGCTATACGCCAAAAAAGGTGGAGGCCAAGATAGCAATGCTTAAAAAAGTAAGTTCCAATATCATGGGCTTTTCGGGAAATGTTCTTGACCAAGAATTTCTGCGAAAAGTCAAAGCAGCGGTAGTGGAAAAATGGCAAAAGATAGACGTGCTCATCAACGCGGCCGGGGGCAACATGCCAGGTGCGACCATAGGGGAAGACGAGACTATTTTTGATTTGGACATGGAGGATTTCAGAAGGGTATCGGAATTGAATTTGGACGGTTCTGTGAGGCCTGCTGTGGTATTTGGAAGACAAATGGCCAATCAAGGCCATGGTTGTATTATCAATATTTCATCAATGACGGCCACGCAAGCCGTTTCAAGGGTCGTAGGGTATTCAGCTTCAAAGTCTGCAATAGACAATTTTACGCGATGGATGGCTACTGAACTTGCACGAAAATTAGGTGACAAAATACGGGTCAATGCCATTGCTCCCGGTTTTTTTATTGGCTCACAAAATAAGGCGCTTTTGTTAAATGCAGACGGAAGCTTTACGGAACGGGCTGAGACAATTATTGCGAAAACACCTATGAAGCGTTTTGGGGAAGCAAATGAATTGAATGGTGCTGTACATTGGCTTATTAGCGATGCGGCTAGTTTTGTAACGGGAGCCATCATCCCTATTGATGGGGGTTTTAGTGCCTTTAGCGGCGTATAGATATTAGTATGGGATTGGAACAGACATGGCGTTGGTATGGACCTAATGACCCGGTTTCATTAGCTGACATTAAAATGGCAGGTGCCACCGGTGTGGTAACGGCCTTGCATCATATCGCCAACGGTCAGGTTTGGCCAATTGAAGAAATCAATAAGCGGAAAAATGGAATCGAGGCTATGGGCCTGACTTGGTCGGTCGTGGAGAGTATTCCGGTGCATGAGGACGTCAAAAAGCGTACCGGCAATTTTGAAAAACACATTGAAAATTATAAGCAGAGCATTAAAAACCTTAGTAAATGTGGTATCGATACCGTCTGCTACAATTTTATGCCCGTGTTGGATTGGACAAGGACTGACCTAGCCTATCCCTTGTCGGATGGATCTTTGGCCCTGCGGTTTGATAAGGTTGAGTTTGCAGCCTTTGAACTCTTTATCTTAAGGCGGCTTGGGGCAGAAAATAATTATAGTGCTGTGGAAATTGCACAAGCCAAAGACGTTTTCGATATAATGGATGACCATGCTAAAGAAAAATTAGTCAACAACATCATAGCGGGTTTACCAGGAGCAGAGGAAGGATATGCCCTTGAACAATTTCAAAAAATACTGGATACCTATTGTGAAATTGATGACGTGGCACTACAGAATCATCTTCAAGAGTTCATTCGTGAAATTGCCCCTATTGCCGAGGAAGCAGGGGTATTCTTGGCCATCCACCCTGATGATCCGCCTTTTTCCATTTTAGGACTACCTAGGATTATGAGCACGGAAAAAGATGTCGAAGCTGTGTTAAACGCTTATGATAGTCCCCATAATGGACTCTGTTTCTGCACGGGTTCTTTTGGGGTACGTGATGATAATGATTTAGTAGGCATGGTGAAGCGGTTGGGACACCGCATAAATTTTGTGCATCTCAGAAGTACAAAAAGGGACGCTTTTGGAAACTTTTATGAAGCTGACCATTTTAACGGTGATGTTGATATGTATGGCGTGATGAAGGAATTGTTAGTGGAACAACATCGAAGAACGGAATCGGACAGGAACTCGCGGATGCCCATGCGGCCTGACCATGGTCATCAACTATTGGATGATGTGAAGAAAAAAACAAACCCAGGATACTCCGCTATTGGTCGCTTACGCGGTTTGGCGGAATTGCGCGGATTGATGCTTGGTCTTGAAAAATCAATGGCACTATGAGTTTTATCAACGACCATTTTCTATTGCAGACCAAGTATGCGCAAGAGCTATACCACGGTTACGCCAAACAGATGCCCATTATTGACTACCATAACCATTTGGATCCTGAACAGTTGGCAAGTGACCATAGATTTGCAAACATTACCCAAGCATGGTTGGCGGGCGACCACTACAAATGGCGGGCCATGCGGACCCTGGGAATGGATGAGAAATTCGTTACGGGCTGTGCAGAGGATCAAGAAAAGTTTCAGAAATGGGCAACGACAGTTCCTTATTTAATACGGAATCCACTCTATCATTGGGCACAGCTGGAGTTGCAACGGTACTTTGGTATTACCGAACTCTTGTCTGCCGAAAACGCCCAAAAGATATACGAGGAAACATCGAGACAATTACAGCGAAAGAGCCACTCTTCATTAGGATTACTGAATCAGATGAATGTTGAAGTACTTTGCACTACGGACGATCCTACTGACAACTTAAAACATCACCAAACAGCTAGAAAAGAAAACATACGCCCTAAGGTATTGCCCACTTTTAGACCGGACAAAGCCTACGCCCTTCAGAACAACGCCTCCTACCTCAGGTATCTTGACAGGTTGTCGTCGGCTTCCGGAACGGATATCCTTTCCTATTCAGATTTCATCTTGGCACTCCATAATAGGATTACTTTCTTTCATGAGAATGGCTGTCGATTGGCCGATCACGGACTGGAACAACTATACTATTTTGAACAGGGCGCTTTCGATATCGAAAAAATTTTCAAAGATGTCCTTTCAGGAAAATCCTTGGAAATCGAAGAAATACAATATTTCAAGTTTGAGACCTTGGTTCACCTTTCTCGGGAATACCATAAATGGGGATGGGCACAACAATTTCATTTAGGTGCTTTTCGTAATACTAACGCAAGGATGCTGCAACAATTGGGTCCTGATACAGGATTTGATTCTATCGGTGATTTTCAGCAGGCCTATCCTTTAGGCAGGTTTCTGAACTTGCTTGATAGCACCAATCAACTGGCAAAAACTATCCTGTATAATTTGAATCCTTCCCAAAATGACGTTTTCGCCACGATGACCGGCAATTTTAATGACGGAAGTGTCAAAGGAAAGATACAGTACGGGGCAGCATGGTGGTATTTGGATCAATTGGATGGCATGGAAAAGCAATTGAACACGCTATCCAATATGGGGGTGCTGAGTTGTTTTGTGGGAATGTTGACCGACTCACGTAGCTTGCTCTCTTTCCCCAGACATGAATATTTTAGGCGGTTGCTCTGCAATATCATTGGAAATGATGTGGAAAAAGGATTACTCCCGACGGACATGAAATACCTAGGAAAAATAGTACAGGACATTTGTTACAATAACGCAAAAACATATTTTGATTTTGAGACATGAAGTTTTGGGCTAAAAAAACATATGGCTTAGGGTTGGTTATTGTGGTTTTAATCTTGGGTTGCAAAAATACCGATGGGATAAAACATATCAAATTGGCCCATGGTTTGGACATCAATCATTCCGTTCATAAAGCCATGGTAAAGCTGGGTGAGGATTTGGCCAAACTTTCCCAAGGCACGATGCGGATAGAAATCTATCCTAACCAGCAATTGGGTACCGAACGTGAGATTTTGGAACTGATTCAGATAGGTAGCCTTGACATGACCAAGGTCTCTGTGGCTACTTTAGAAAATTTTGCGCCTAAAACGCGTATTTTGGGATTGCCCTACCTTTTCGAGGACAGGCAACATGCCTTCCAGGTATTGGATGGCCCTATTGGGCAAAAACTACTGGATGATAGTCAACGATATTGGTTGAAAGGCCTTGGGTTTTATGATGCGGGCAGTCGCAGTTTTTATTCCAAGGAACACCCCATTGCGCACCCGGATGATTTGGAGGGCCTTAAAATAAGGGTAATGGAAAGTGTTACTGCCATGGATATGGTTCGCAACATGGGCGGTTCACCTACGCCCATTTCTTGGGGTGAACTTTATACGTCATTGCAACAGGGTATTGTGGATGGTGCGGAGAACAATCCACCGAGCTTTTATCTATCAAGACACTACGAAGTTTGCAAATACTATTCCCTGAACGAACACACATTTTCACCCGATGTGTTGCTTGTAGGCACCCACTGTTATAACAAGCTTTCTCCCCAAGAGCAAAGTTGGTTGAAAGAGGCCGTCGATGCTTCCATCGCCCATCAACGAAAACTATGGGCCAAAGCAGAGAATGAAGCACTGCGAGAGATCCAGAAAGCAGGGGTAGAGATAATACGGCCAGATAAGGGACCCTTTATCCAAAGGGTCAAAGCGGTGTATGAGCAGTATAGGGAGGATGAAGAATTCTATGGTATCATTAGACAGATACAAAAAATGAAGCGGCCATGAGCCTCAGGGAAAAATTGGACAAGGTTTTGGGCCATATATTGGCTACGGTCATGGCTATCATGGTCATGAACGTCCTTTGGCAGGTTTTCAGTAGGTATGTATTGGGTGTACCCAGTTCTTTCACCGAAGAATTGGCCCGGTTTCTCATGATTTGGATCGGTGTTTTAGGTGCGGCGTACGTGGCAGGTCACAATGGGCATGTAGCTATCAATGTTTTGGTACAACGTAGTGGTGACCGTAACCAAAGAAGATGGAAGCAGTTGGTGCGAATCGCAATTATCCTGTTTTGTTTTTTTGCAATGGTTGTGGGAGGGCTTCGCTTGGTTTATATCACCTATTTGCTCGAACAATATTCCCCGGCTCTTGGTTTGCCCTTGGCCGCAGTGTATTTGGTAATCCCCATCAGTGGATCGTTCATTATATATTATAAAATCTCAGATATGTTGACCCATTGAATATTATGGAGTACATTCCAATACTTGTTTTGATCATCAGTTTTGTGGGGCTTTTGGCCATAGGCACCCCTGTGGCTTGGAGTATTGCAATTTCCTCACTCTTGACCATGCTGGTCAGTATTCCTGTATTACCGGCCGTAACGACCATTTCCCAGCGCTTGGCAACAGGATTGGATAGCTTTGCACTTTTGGCCATTCCATTTTTTATCCTTTCCGGCGCGTTGATGAACAATGGAGGTATTGCCCATAAACTGATTGCCTTTGCCAAAACCTTGGTAGGAGCCCTCCCCGGTGGGCTGGCCGTAATCAACGTAATTTCGGCCATGCTCATGGGTGCAATTTCGGGTTCGGCAATAGCCTCGGCATCTGCTATGGGAGGCATCCTAGGCCCCGAGATGGAAAAGGAAGGGTATGATAGGGAATTTGGTGCTGCAGTCAATATTACTTCAGCTACCATGGGTTTGGTGATTCCACCCAGCAATATATTGATTGTATATTCCCTGGCCAGTGGAGGCGCCTCTATTGCGGCCCTCTTTTTAGCTGGCTATATACCAGGGCTGTTGACCGGATTTTTCCTGATAGTGCTTGCCTCATTCTGGGCAAAGAAAAAAGGCTATGATGTAGGCAAACGAAGTTCTTTCAAAGAGGTGTTCAAAACTTTTGTGGATGCGTTACCTGTATTGTTTTTATTGGTCCTGGTCATTGGGGGTATCGTCGCGGGCATCTTCACTGCTACGGAAGCATCGGCCATTGCCGTGCTCTACAGCCTTGTTCTTGGGTTTATCTATAAGGAAATCACCTTTAAAAAGCTTCCAAAAATATTTTTGGATTCCTCTGCCACAACAGCCATTGTTATGCTCTTGATAGGAGCTTCAATGAGTATGTCTTGGGTACTTTCCTATGAACACATCCCCCAAGAAATCAGTACTGGACTTTTGGACATGACCAACAACAAGATAATGATCTTATTGCTTATCAATCTAATCTTGTTGCTCGTAGGCATCTTTATGGATATTACCCCAGCCGTACTCATTTTTACACCAATATTTCTTCCGGTAGTCACCCAATTGGGTATCGACCCCGTACATTTTGGAATCGTCATGATCTTGAACCTATGTATTGGCCTGTGTACCCCGCCGGTAGGTTCCGTACTATTTGTAGGCGTAGGCATTGCAAAGACCTCTATTGAAAAAGTGGTAAAGCCACTTTTACCGCTGTTTTTGGCCATGATAATTGCCTTGTTTTTAATAACTTATATCCCCCAATTGTCCTTATGGTTACCAAGTTTATTTGACTTATGACAGCACATCAAAAAAACGAAATGATGAAAAAAAGGAACATCCCAATGCACTTGTTTACGGTATTGCTTTTACTCTTGACGGCATGTGCCGAAACGCAGAAAGATACCATCCCATGGGTTACACTATTTGATGGAAAAACCCTCAATGGATGGACACAAAAAGGAGGTGACGCCGAATATAGGTTGCGGGATGGTACTATTGTAGGAAAAACAGTGCATGGCACTCCAAATTCCTTTTTGGCCACAGAAAAGATGTATGAAGATTTTATTTTGGAATTGGAGTATAAAGTAGATCCGTCAATGAATTCTGGTATCCAGATACGCAGCAACAGTTTTCCACAGTATAGGGATGGGAGGGTACACGGTTACCAAGTGGAAATCGACCCCTCTGATCGGGCCTGGAGTGGAGGCATCTACGATGAGGCGCGTCGGGGATGGTTGAATCCTTTGGATGATAATCCCAGTGCGCAACAGGCTTTTAAACAGAACGAATGGAACCACTATCGGATTGAGGTTATCGGTGATACCCTTAAAACTTGGGTCAATCATGTGCCCGCAGCACATTTAATCGATGATAAAACATCGAGTGGCTTTATCGCCCTACAAGTCCACAGCATCAACGGCGACCAAAAAGAAGGCACTGAAATTATGTGGCGAAATATCAAAATAGTAACGGACAACCTCCACAACTATTCCAAAGAATCGTCCATAGCCCCGATCATAACAAGAAACCAACTTACCATCGATGAACAAAAGAGCGGTTGGGAATTACTTTGGGACGGAAAGACCGCCCAAGGCTGGCGTGGTGCGCGCCTTGCTACTTTTCCAAATCAGGGTTGGATTATGGAAAATGGGGAGTTAACGGTCTTGTCAAGCGGAGGTACCGAAGCCGCCGCGGGCGGCGATATTGTGACCATGGATACCTATGGTGATTTTGAACTCAAGGTCGATTTTAAATTAACCGAAGGAGCGAATAGCGGTATCAAGTATTATGTGGACACTGATTTGAACAAAGGTCCAGGTTCTTCCATTGGTTTGGAATATCAGATTTTGGATGATGCCAAGCATCCTGATGCAAAACTGGGCAATCATAAGGGCAGCCGAACCTTGGCCTCCTTATATGATTTGATTCAGGCAGACCCGAACAAACCGGTGCATCCTATTGGAACTTGGAATTCTGCTTATGTGCTATCTAAGGACAATCATGTTGAGCATTGGCTGAACGGGGTAAAAGTGTTGGAGTATGAGCGCAAAAGTGATCACTATCGAAAACTCGTTTCTGAAAGCAAGTATGAAAAATGGCCAAATTTTGGGGAGGTAGAAAAAGGACACTTGCTATTGCAAGACCATGGTGACCGTGTAAGCTTTAAAAACATAAAAATACGATTGATAACCAAAGAGGAATAACCATGACTTCGAGAAGGGATTTTATTAAAAAGACTACAGCGAGTACCGCTGCAATAACAATGGGTAGCTTGGTACTTCCCCAAATGGCAAATGCTACCATATTGGGTTCCAATGACACCATCAATTGTGCTGTTATCGGAGTACGAAGCCGCGCCAAAGCCCATGTTATAGCTATTCATCAGTCGCCAAATGCCAAGGTGCTGTACAATTGTGATGTTGATGACATCATCATCGAGAACCACAATGCATGGTGCCAACAGAACATTGGGTATATTCCAAAGGTCGAAAAGGATTTTCGAAAAATTTTGGATGATAAAGATGTTGATGCCGTGTTCATCGCTACCCCCGAACACTGGCACGCTCCAATGGCCATTATGGCCCTACAGGCAGGGAAGCATGTCTATGTGGAAAAGCCATGTAGCCATAATCCATATGAAAACGAACTTTTGGTAGCCGCTCAAAAGAAGTATGGCAAAAAAGTTCAGATGGGCAACCAACAACGATCTTCCAGAACATCGGCCATGGCTATTGCCGACATAAGGAATGGTGCCATTGGAGATGTATTTAAAGGTGAGGCCTATTACTCCAACAATCGCACCTCTATTGGTAAAGGACAAAAGGCAGAAGTTCCAAATACGCTGGATTGGGAGCTTTGGCAAGGGCCGGCCCCAAGGGAAGACTATCGTGATAATATCCATCCGTACAACTGGCATTGGTTCAGAAATTGGGGGACAGGGGAAATACACAACAATGGTACCCATGAAATTGACATATGCCGATGGGCATTAGGGGTTGACCTTCCAGAAACGGTTACCTCCTTTGGAGGAAAATATTCCTACGATGACGACTGGGAATTTGTAGATAACCAACAGGTCACCTATACCTTTTCGGGCAATAGATTTATTACATGGGCAGGTCATAGCAGGGCAATCATGAAACCTGAACGCCCTGGTAGGGGCGTAACGATTTATGGCAGCAGGGGTACCATTGAATTGAGCAGGGAGTCCTACCGACTATATGATTTAGGTGGTAATCCAATCAAATTTGAGTTTGAGCAGGGCCAGCAGAGTGGCTCTACCAATACCATAGGCATGGGTGGTCTCGATGTGAATCACGTAAGCAATTTTTTTAATGCGATACGACAAGGCAGTTCATTGAATGCAGACATCAAAGATGCCAGTATTTCGACCATGCTCTGTCATTTGGGCAATATGGCACAGGATGCTGGGCATACCATAAAAGTAGATTCTAAGACCGGTAAGGTCTTAAATAGTGAAATGGCAATGAAAAGCTGGAAACGCGAATATGAAAAGGGATGGGAACCTAAAATTTAGGGAATGAGACGAAGGGAATTTGTAAAAGGAAGTCTAGCAACCTCTGCGACTTTGTATGGCACCTCCGCTTTGGGATTTGGGAGAATCAATGAAGCCAATTCCACTATTAATATTGGAATTATCGGCACGGGCGATCGCGGGGGCGGATTGATTCCCCTTATTAATCAAATATCCGACCTAAGAATAACAGCCTGTTGTGATATTATACCTTTTCGGTTGGAGGAAGCCTTATCAAAAGCTACGGGAAAAGTTAAGGGCTATTCCGACTATCAAAAATTATTGGAAGACAAGGATGTGGATGCAGTACTTATTGCTACCCCTTTTAGTACACATGCCCAAATAGCCATTGATGCCTTGGATACGGGCAAACATGTCTATTGCGAAAAAACCTTGGCAAAGGGATACGAAGGCACCTGTCAACTGATGAAAAAGGGCGAGACTTCCAACAGAATTTTTCAGACTGGACATCAATATCACAGCTCTCGATTGTACACCCATGTTGTAGAACAGATAAAGCTAGGTAAGATTGGTAAAATCACCGCTTTTGATTGCCAATGGAACCGCAATGGGAACTGGCGTCGACCGGTACCTGACCCCAAATGGGAACGGCTTATCAACTGGCGCATGTACCGGGAATATTCCGGCGGACTCCTGGCAGAGCTCTGTTCGCATCAATTGGATTTTGTTAATTGGGTGTTGGAAGCTGCACCAGAAAAAGTAATGGGCGTCGGCGGTATTGATTATTGGAAGGATGGCCGAGAAACCTATGATAACATTCACCTTATTTATAGCTATCCAAAAGGTATTAAAGCTACTTTTTCCTGTCTAACAAGCAATGCCTTGGACGATTATAAAATAAGAGTATTGGGAGATAAAGGAAGTTATGTTCTTGACTACGTGAAAGCTTGGTATTATCCTGAGAAGTACGACCAAAAGGAGTTGGGGGAGGTTGACGGGGTGTCCGGTGCTACAGTAAATTGGGAGCAAGGGAAGGGTATCCCATTGGAAATTTCCCATGAAGACCCAAGCAAACAGGCACTAGTTGACTTTAGGGATAGCATATTTAACGATAGGCAACCTGTTTCAAATATTCATACAGGGGCCAAGGCCGCCCAATGTGTTCAGATGGGACTGGACGCCATGTATCAGAATAAAATTGAGGCATGGAAGTCCATAGTTATATCTGAATGAAAAAAATTTGATTTAAATGAAACCCCTTATCCATGATATGGACGATGTCCATTGTCATAGGTCGAATTTCTTCGTAGCGCTGTCGTATTCCAATACATCTGCTGGGAAAGTTTGAATTTATTGACTTTCTAGGAATCATTGGCAAAATGGTTTAGCTTTATTAGAAAATTGTCCTTCTTGCGGTTTAGATTAGTCCCATTTTTAATTTCCCTAGCTACAATGTTATCCTGCGTTGACGTTTTGGACATCGAGGAAATCACAAATAGTGATGGCAATGGTTTATTGGTTGTGGAGGCGATTCTAACGGATCAATTTAAGAACCAAGTGGTCTACCTCAGCCGGAGCGACAGTCGATCGGATTTGGAACGCGATACCACCTTTATCCCTTTCCTTACCCCTGGACTTCGGCCAAGGGATACGGTCAACGTAGAAACAGGGGCACTGGTCAAACTATTGGCAGATAATGGACGTGAGTTTGCATTTACGGAAACAAGGGATGGACTATACCGTTCGGATGAGGTTTTTGGCTTGCAAATGGATACGGAGTATCAACTGGAAATCCTACTTGATAACGGTAACGAATATAGTTCCCAACCTATGCAGGTACAGGGTAAAGCGAAGCTGGATAAGGTATATGCAGAACGGACCATCAGCGAAAATGGCGTTGATGGGGTTGCCATTTATGTTGATGGTTCCCCGGTAGAAGGGGTTACTGACAATTACAGATTCAATTATGTGGAAACCTATAAGGTTATTGCACCATTATGGGATAATCAAGAGTTTAGACTTACCGATTATCAACTCTGTCCAGAAACGCCCTATATCCTTGAAGTTGTGGATCGAGAAGTGCAAAATAGAGTTTGTTTTAATACCATTGATTCCAATGAGGTGATACAGACAAGCACATTGAACAATGCAACGAACAATGTGGAGCGTCAATTGGTCCGTTTTATCGGAAAGGATAATTTCATCATTACCCACCGATACAGTATCTTGGTGAAACAATTGGTACAATCATCCGCATCTTTTACTTTTTACGAAACCTTGCGGAAGTTTTCTAACTCAGAAAGTTTATTCTCACAAATTCAACCTGGTGAATTATTGGCCAATATCACCAGAAAGGATGGTACAGACGAACGCGTCTTAGGCTGGTTTGAGGCGGTCAGTGTTTCTGAGCAACGCTTGTTCTTTGATTTTGAGGATTTATTTCCAGAAGAAGAATTACCTGCCTACCCTTTTAAATGCGAGCTCTTAGCAGTACCGGAACGCATTTTATGGTGTCCAAATGGTGCTCCCGAACAAACTATCGCCGGATGTCCGCCCGGAGTTATAGAAGGTGTGGTTGGAAATTTTTATACCTACTTCGCCGATTACGACCCCGAACTGGTTCCTATTAGTGCTGATCCAAGCTGCATTGGACCTTATATTGTTACTACTAATATCTGTGGGGATTGCCGTTTGTTGGGGAGTAATATAGAACCTGATTTTTGGGAGGAATAATATGAAAAAAGTCAAGAACATAAAATTTTATAACCGTCCTTTTTTTGCCATGGTGGTGGTCTTTATAATTACCTCCTGCATTGACGTTTTGGACATCGAGGAAATCACAAATAGTGAGGGAAGTGGCCTATTGGTCGTGGAGGCCATACTAACGGATGAAGTCAAAAATCAGGTGGTCTACCTTAGTAGGAGTGACAGCCGAACCGATTTAGAACGGGATACCACCTTTATCCCTTTCCTTACCCCTGGACTTCGGCCAAGGGACACCGTTAATGTTGAAACAGGAGCACTGGTCAAACTATTGGCAAATAATGGCCTCGAGTTTGCATTCACAGAAACAAGGGACGGACTATATCGTTCGGATGAGGTTTTTGGGTTGCAAACCGATATAGATTATCAATTGGAGATCGTACTTGACAACGGAAATGAATATACTTCCCAACCGGTGCAGTTACAAGGGAAAGCGAGCCTAGATAATGTATATGCTGAACGGACCATCAGCGAGAACGGTGTGGACGGAGTTGCTATTTTTGTGGATGGTTCCCCAATAGAAGGGGTAGCAGAAAACTACAGGTATAATTATGTGGAAACCTACCAGGTCATCGCGCCTTTCTGGGTCCCCCAGGAATTTAGGTTAACGAACTACACCTTATGTCCAGAATCTGACTATACCTTAGAGGTGGTAGAACGTGAGGTTCAAAATAGGGTTTGCTATAACACCATTGATTCCAACGAGGTTATACAGACCAGCACATTCAACAATACAACGAACAATATAGAACGCCAATTGGTCCGCTTTATTGGAAAGGACAATTTTATCATCAGCCACCGATATAGCATCTTAGTAAAACAATTGGTGCAATCGTCAGCATCATTTGCTTTTTACGAGACCTTGCGGAAATTTTCTAACTCAGAAAGTTTGTTCTCGCAAATTCAACCTGGGGAACTCCCGGCCAATATCACAAGAAAAGATGGCACGGAGGAGCCCATACTGGGTTGGGTAGAGGCAGTTAGTGTTTCCGAACAACGTTTATTTTTTGATTTCGAAGATTTCTTTCTAGGGGAGGAATTACCTCTTTATCCCTTTAATTGTAATCCATTATCAGTGCCTGAGCGAACTTTAGCCTGTAATGAGTTTGGAACGGTAGTACAACTCGTGGATGGATGTCC
The DNA here is from genome assembly GCA_039815575.1 of Bacteroidota bacterium. GTDB lineage: Bacteria > Bacteroidota > Bacteroidia > Flavobacteriales > Flavobacteriaceae > Croceivirga. Next base: position 25,716 of record JBCBZA010000032.1, read on the forward strand.
ACCCGGAATCGTTGAGGGAGTGGATGGGAATTTTTATAGTTTTTTTGATTTTTACTCCCCAGAATTAGTTCCATTAAGTATTTGTCCTGGTGACTATGTTGTGGTCCCTAGTATATGTGGCGATTGCCGTTTGTTGGGGAGTAATATAGAACCCAATTTTTGGGAGGAATAATTTCTAAGTTCATGGCGGTGTCCAAATACTTTTTTCCTACTATCCCATTTGACCTTACAAGTTCTATCTCAACAAAAACCTAGCTATGGTGCACAAGGGATACTGACCAACATCGATAGTTTTGCGTTTTGAGAAGACTTCTTTTTCCAAATAGGGATTAAAAAAAAGCCTCGAAAGAAAATTCGAGGCTTTTAAAGTACTCGAGGTGGGAATCGAACCCACACTCCCGAAGGAACTGGATTTTGAATCCAGCGCGTCTACCAGTTCCGCCACTCGAGCATTATTTATTGCTTATCTCTAAGCTTCCTCAATCTTTCTTTTCCAACTCCTGATTTCCAATACTTCTCTCGCATACGCGCGGTTTTTCTATCAGGATGTTCCTCTGAGTAAATCAATTCAAAAGGAAGATAGGGTCGAGTTGTCTTTTCACGACCTGCATTGTGTCTTGCCATTCTTTGTTTTAAATCCGAACTCATCCCAACATAAATATAATTATGAGACAAACTAGATATGGCATAAACTACAACCATGTAAATCAAAATTTCAGATTTAGCGCGCCTGCCTTTCGGCAGACAGGTCTACCAATTCCGCCACTTCGGCCAAACGGATTGCAAAGCTAAAAAATAATTTGAATCCCAAAACTAAAATACCTTCAATTATCCTTTAACAACCCAGATTAATTTTTAAATTTGCACCGCTTTTAAAGGCCCCCCTAATGCGATGGGCTCCGAATAAATCAAAAGAAATGCCGTATCAAGTTCCAGAACCAAAGATTTTTGCTTGCTCCCAAAGTATGGCATTGGGCGAAAAAATCGCGGAAGCCTATGGAGCTACCTTGGGCAAAATCCATTTTTCCAGGTACAGTGATGGTGAATTTCAACCCTCATTTGAAGAATCGATTCGAGGGGCACGTATTTTTATCATTGGATCCACAAATCCAAGTTCTGAAAATTTAATGGAGATGCTGTTGATGCTGGATGCGGCAAAACGGGCCTCTGCAAGGCACATAACAGCGGTTATGCCCTATTTTGGTTGGGCACGACAAGATAGGAAGGATAAACCAAGAGTTCCGATCGCAGCAAAGCTGATTGCCAAAATGTTGGAAACGGCTGGAGCAACACGGATCATCACTATGGACTTGCATGCGGACCAAATCCAAGGGTTCTTTGAAAGACCAGTAGATCACTTGTTTGCTTCCACATTGTTTCTTCCCTATCTCCAAAATTTAAATCTTGACAACCTTTGTATTGCCTCCCCTGATATGGGTGGTTCCAAAAGGGCGTATGCGTATTCCAAGGCATTGGAAAGCGATGTTGTCATTTGTTACAAACAACGGGCCAAGGCCAATGTCATTTCCCATATGGAACTTATTGGTGACGTTAAGGGGAAAAATGTGGTTTTAGTGGATGACCTGGTAGATACTGCTGGTACATTGACCAAATCAGCGGACATGATGATTGAACGCGGTGCCTTGAGTGTTCGGGCCATTACGACCCATGGATTATTGTCGGGTGATGCCTATACAAGAATTGAAAATTCACAGCTTCAGGAATTGATCATTACAGATTCAATTCCTTCAAAAGAAAACCATTCAAAAATAAAAGTATTGAGTTGTTCCGGATTGTTCGCCGATGTGATGCATCGGGTTCATCATAACACATCGATATCATCAAAATTTATCATGTAGCCTTCGACCCTGCCTGCCGGCAGGCAGGCAGGCAGGTACGCTACCTCAAGTTTTACTTGGCGATATGAAGATTAAATAGTAACAAATTATATTAATTATTAGAGATTAAAAAATGAAATCAATTACAATCAAAGGATCCCAAAGAGAAAGCGTGGGCAAGGTTTCTACCAAAGCCTTACGTAATGCTGGAAAGGTCCCTTGCGTGCTGTACGGAGGGGAAAAACCAATGCACTTTTCAGCGAACGAACTAGCGTTCAAAAATTTAGTCTATACCCCTAATGCTTACACGGCAGTAATTGAGCTGGAAGGTGGGGAAAGCTTTAAAGCAATATTGCAAGACATCCAATTTCACCCCGTGACGGATAGCATTTTGCATATCGATTTCTTCCAATTATTCGATGACAAACCCATTACCATGAATATTCCAGTGCGTTTGGAAGGGAACTCACCAGGGGTTCGGAATGGTGGCCGATTGTTGTTCAGAAAACGTAAACTATCGGTAAAAGCACTACCCAACTTACTTCCGGATGAAATCACCGTGGATATTTCCAAGTTACGAATCGGGAGCAAAGTTGCTGTGGAGACCATCAGGACCGATGAATATACCATTATGCACCCTGACAACATTACCGTAGTTCAAGTAAAAGCTTCCCGTAATGCGGTGGATGAAGAAGAGGAAGAGGAAGAAGAAGGAGCAACAGCTGCCGCGGAAGGCGGCGAAGCAACAGCTGCGGAGGCCGAAGCTCCTGCCGAAAGCTAGTAGCTACTTTAAAGTCAAACCAAAGCATCCGAAACCTGAGGTTTCGGATGCTTTTTTATTTTTGAATAAAAATCGTGTTCCAGTTTTTCAAATCCTTGTTCTCACAAAAAAACAAAACCTTGCTGGACGAAATCGATAGTATGAAAAAGTTTTTAATTGTCGGATTGGGAAATATTGGTGAAAAATATGCCCATACAAGACATAACATTGGCTTTTCTGTTCTTGACCAATTGGCCGATGAAGAGGATTTTTCTTTTGAGGACGCCCGATTGGGTGCTGTAGGCACTTTTAAGTACAAAGGAAGGTCAGTGGTATGCCTTAAACCGTCCACGTATATGAACCTTAGCGGCAAGGCCGTTAACTATTGGATAGGTCATGAAAAAATACCTCTTGAAAATATTCTGATCGTTACGGACGACATCAACCTCCCTTTTGGAACATTGCGCCTAAAAAGCAAGGGAAGTGATGGGGGGCATAATGGCCTCAAGGACATTCAGCATACCTTACAGACCTCTATATACCATCGTTTTCGTTTTGGTGTTGGAGCTGAATTTCAAAAAGGGAAACAGGTGGATTACGTTCTAGGGACTTGGAATGAAATAGAAGAAAACGGGCTTAAGGAGCGACTAAAAAGAAGCACTGAGCTTATCCGTTCCTTTGTATTTGCAGGTCCAAAAAATACCATGAATCAATTTAATGGAACCTAACTTTTCTACAACACTTTAAAATCAAACACTCCCGAGTCTGAAGTGTTTCCTTCCGAGTCGGTGGTGACGACCCGCCAAAAATAGGTAGTGGCCGAAGTAACATTGGCCGTTGCCTGAGTTGTTTCTGGAGCCGTGCTTACTATTAAGGTTTCCGGTGGACTGGTCTCCGAAAAGTACACCTCAAAAGTTACAATGTCATCTTCCACGTCGGCTCCAATCCACGAAAGTTCCACCGCACCTTCACTATTGGCCTGTACCGTGCCTCCTGCTGGAGGAAATTGTATCTGAGCGGGAAACGGGGCATATGTGGTTTGAGCACCGGCATTGTAAAATAACCAGGATTCACTTGTTGCCGTATCATCTGATGCTGAATTGGAAGAGAGTACAGACCATGAAAAAGGTGCCCCTTTTTCAATGGATAGGGAAGCAGAGGCACTCATTGTGGATATGGCCTGTGGTGTGTTTGTCGTCAAATTAATTACCGTTAAGGTATACCGGTTTGTATTGTTTGCCGGCTGCCATTCAAAAGTCACTTGACTTAAAGTTTCGCTTATGCTTACGCCGGTGGTACATTCAGAATCTTGCTCTGGAAATACCAAAAGAGCCCCTTCCGGTGAAGGCGGTGGACCGTCATCCCCTCCCCCACAACTGAAAAGAAAGAGTAGGTAGCCCAAAAAAAGTAACCAATTCCTCATCGCTTTATCAATTTTGAGGTTTGGGAGATACCCCTAGCTTCCAGGACAATATAATATAGCCCATTACTAAGTTCAGATACATTTAAATTTAAATTATAGCCTTCAACCCAAGTCCTTTTTTGCTTTACTAAACGACCGTCGGCAGAATAAATGTTGACCATGACCTCCTGGTCTTGAAAACTAGAACTAATATCTATCAGATCTATTGCTGGATTTGGAAAAATAATGGGGGCGTCGGCAACAAAAAACTGTTTCTCAAACACGCCCTGACATAGTAATCCGGTAGAGACTTTTAGTGTATTCAGTCCTGGCTCAAGACCAACTGAAGCATTGTTTTCGGTGGTCTGTTCCACCAATCCGTTTAATTCCACGTTATACAATTGTCCGCCCAATAATTGTAAGCGGACCGTTCTGCCATCTGCTAGGAGATTGGCCAAAACACTAAGTTCTTCCGGCTGATCGATCATAATCCCAAAACACGTTTCCCTAAAATTTATCAACCCATCAGAACCTGTTATACAAAGTTGGTATGCCCCCGCACTAAGGTTGGAAAACATGGTTTGTTCCATGAATGGATTTGATGTATCAACTCCATTTCCGGTGAGCCTAGCCTCATAATTAAGCGTGGTATCCATTCCTGTAACAGTTATGGAGCCATCATTACTTTCCCTACAAGCTTCACTTTGAATGGAAACTGAAAAATTATTGGCAGGGAATGCGTTTAAAGGACATCCGGAAGTATCCACCAAGGTTCCTTTTGGTGTCCCCAAACATAGATCATCACCATCATCAAAAACCCCATCCTCGTCATCATCGGGTCTAAATGTTCCCTCCACACATATTTCCAATGAGAAAGCATCTAAAGATCCGCCATCGGAAACCGCAGAATCCTGAATTTCCAAGGTCCACTCTCCTAGGGTTGATTCCCCGTTGAAGGAAGACAAGGAACCCAAAGGCCTTACCAGGCCATTAATCGCGGGATTTCCAGAACAATCCAGCGGGCTTCCATCATCGTCAAATACCGCAATAATATTATTCAAATTACCGCAGTTCTTCGAAATAAGGGTAACCCTTGTTCCAGAGGGAGAAATAAGGCTTACGGTCAAGTCTTCTAAAAAAGTATGGGATATTTCCAGGTTTACGTTGATGTCTGCAATCCGTAAATCCTCAGCTAAAAATGTTTTTGCCATTATTGTGGGAGTGCCCTCAGAGGAAATTTCCTGAGGCAAATCATTACTTTCAAAACTTGCACAGCTAACCACGGATGTTGTAAAACTTAAAGGCACACCAAAAGTGCCATTACCACATAGGTTTTTTGGCCTAACCCGCCAATAATATTGTGTTTCCGGAATCAGTGAAGTGCTTTGATAAGACGCAAGGGATACTGTTGAAGATTCCACAATGGAGACAAAGGTTTCATCTAAGGCAATTTCAATGTCAAACGCACTGTAATTGCTGTCTTCCAACCAGGTAAATTCTGGATTTACATTGGTTCCTACGGCCAAATCTTGTGGGAAAGTAAGTGTAACATTCCCAAACGTGTTTTCAAACACAGTAATTTCCAAGTTTGTTGAAGTGGAGATGATCAGGTTCCGGAGCGCGTTCAGCTCGTCGGAGTCGACGGACGGCTGGTCGACGTCGAGGTTGATGATGTCGTCGTTGCCAGCCGCTTCGAGCAGCGTGCCGTTCCCGCCGTCAC
>JBCBZA010000285.1:0-2048 GCA_039815575.1 Bacteroidota bacterium
CAGCTACCTTTTACCTTTTTTACAACCCCAGAACCACGACACAGTTCCATTTGGGTATCCAAAAGTTCATCGAACCAGGCAAACTGTTCACGTTCATCTAAATAAATATTCCGTTCTACTGCGGTAAAACTCCATGCTTTGCCTTTGTCAAAATAAGGTTTTGAAAAAGCCTTGAATTCCTGATTTTGCCAATTTTCAGTAGCATCAGTTCCTAAAAAAACGCCATCATCGGTCATTAAGGAAAAATAACCCTCGAAATCGGCATTGGCGGCTGCCCTATGCCATGCGTCCAGTGTTTCTGAAATCATCCCCTTGGCTTCACCTTGGGCGAATGCTCCAAGCGAGGTCAAAAAGACCCAATACATCCATATCCTATTCCTCATTTAAAATTAGTTTAGTATCCAAGGTGTTGCCACTAATCACATTAAATTGATTCTTGAAGGCATTATAGGCCGTTATCAATTCTTCCATGCCTTCATTAATGTCCCTGTTATCCAATAGGTTACTCTTTACTTTGTACAAAAAAGTGCGAAGCAGTTGTTGACGACTCTTAATTTGTAGCTTATCAAAAGCTTCTGGGTAATCTCCCTCTCCAAGGGCCTTTTCCTTATCAATCAAATCATCGATTGCCAGTTTAAGGTCTTCCGTGTTCGAAGCCCGTTTTAAGACTTCAAGGCTATTTTCCATGGCCATAAATTCGGGCCATGCGCTAACAACATCCAAGACATCAGGTCCCATTTCGATAAGTTTTGGGTAGTCTTGTATGGAAAAGGCATTAGGTTCTTGGGAAGTTTGGACCAACTCGTTCGAGGTCTCCCTGCAACTTAATAGTGCAACCATAATGACAACCCAAAAAGTGTATTTCCCCATCGTGCCAAAGTACAAATTCTTCGGAAAAGCTATCTTTACTTTCGCAATGATTTAACGACAAATGAAGATGGGAAAATCAATCTTGATATTAGGCGCTTGTGGGCAAATTGGAACGGAACTGACCATGGTGCTTCGAGAAAAATATGGGAATGATGCCGTGGTAGCCAGCGATATTAGGGAAGGTAGTGAAAACCTTATGGAATCAGGACCTTTTGAGCTTTTGGATGCCACCAATTATGAAGCTATTGAAGATGTGGTTATGCACTATGAAATAGAAGAAATCTATCTTATGGCAGCCATGTTAAGTGCCACAGCGGAGAAATTTCCAACAAGGGCCTGGAATTTAAATATGAATTCCTTGTTCAATGTCCTGAACCTGGCCAAAGAAAAAAAAATAGATAAAATCTTTTGGCCTTCCAGCATTGCAGTCTTCGGCCCAAATACCCCTAAGGATAAGACCCCGCAAAACACTTTAATGGAACCTAGTACCGTCTATGGGATAAGCAAGCAATCGGGTGAGCGTTGGTGTGCCTACTATTTCAACAAATTTGGTGTAGATGTGCGCAGTGTTCGTTACCCAGGATTGATCAGTTGGAAGACCCTCCCTGGCGGGGGCACTACGGATTATGCTGTTGAGATTTACCATAAGGCTTTGGAAGAAGGAAGTTATAGTTGTTTCCTGTCCAAAGGCACTAAATTACCCATGATGTACATGGACGATGCCATTCGGGCAACCATCTCCCTAATGGATGTCGATTTCAATAGGCTTTCAATTCGGTCTTCCTATAATTTAGGGGCCATGAGTTTTGCTCCTGAAGAAATTGCACAAAGCATCAAAAAACATATTCCCGATTTTAAAGTGGATTACACCCCGGACTTTAGGCAACAAATTGCTGATTCTTGGCCAAGCAGTATTGATGATTCCATGGCCAGAAAAGATTGGGGATGGCAACCTGAATTTAATCTGGAACGAACCACAATGGAGATGTTAGGGAATTTAAGGGGGTAATCGTATTAATTGTAGTCCATCATTTCATGGATTTAATTTGAAAGTGAATCCCCCACTTGTTTGACTACCGTATTATGGCCTCTAACCTTTCAATCAGCCCTACCGGTAAATCGGATATGGTCTTTATATGTTCCGTATTGGTTTCCCAAAACACTTTTGGTTCCTTAGC
>JBCBZA010000033.1:0-31388 GCA_039815575.1 Bacteroidota bacterium
ATAATAAAGATACCTCAATTGTCTAAATCCTTGAATTTAAGGGGTTATTAGTTATCAAAGGCTTATCTACAATGAAATATTACAATTACAGTATACTCCACGAATAATAATGAAACTCCTATTAATTTAAGGGTTTTTTTGTTGGTTGACAACGGTTTGGCTGGTTAGGCCTATGCTTTATAGCTATTGTTGTAGTCAGTTTTTATATTGATTTTTCGTATGCCTCATTAATCCAAACTTTTAATTCTTCATCAATTTCAGATTCCGCAGTTAAGCGAACCCTATGCGTACACATCGTTCCAAAAGGTCCTGAGTTTTCTAATCTCTCTGTAGTCGGCTTATCCTTTAATTTAAATCCTAAATCTATTCTTGTCTTAGTTGACGGCTTAATAAGAATAAACTGCCTTTTTCGAATAATGCTTACACTTCCCTTTTTTGGGGTGATTGTAACATCATTCCCTAAGGAACCTATGAAGGAGATAAGACCGTCGTAAATTGGCTTTAGGCCCTCTTTCCCTAGGTATTGGGCAGTAACTAATTCTTCGGAAGTGTTATTCTCTTCTTTTGATAAAGACACAATCGTATTGGCAAATCCATGGGTCACTCCATGCTCTGATTTCAGAAATTTTACTCCTTCAGAATGTTTAGAGAAGGACTTTTCCTTGAGAATTACTTTCCATTCGTCAAGAGACCTACCTGTCTTTTCAGGCATGTTATCAATCATGGTTTGTAATACTTTATCCATAGATTTAATTTAATTGGCTACAACAATTGTGTATGGCTCATATAAGCTATACATCTTTAATATGTGGACCAATGAAAACACTATTTGCAAACCTTTTGACCGGACAGGCACTTCGCGAAAGTTTCTTCCGGTAATAATCCCAAGCCTTCAAAAAGGTGGAGAAAATCAAAATGGTTGTCTGCATGTTTAATTTTACCGTCAACTATTTTACCAAAAACAGCGCCCTTTATGGAGATGGTCTTTTTTCCTGTTGCCCTATCCTTAGCGGTCATAGTACATTGTGCGGCAATTTCATTTCCAGACTCGATACGGCTATCCACCTTTATTTCAACATCTTTCAATAACCCTAGCATAACGGAATGGAAATGGACATATTCCTCAGGACTTGTTCCACTTTCCTTTCCAATACCGGTGGCACTTCCACCTTTTTCAGGAACAAAAACCTTTTTAATGTAGGATGCGTTTTCTTTTGCCCAAACCTCTTCGAACCATTTTTCTAGAAATTCTTTCATGTGAGTGATAGTTTTAAGTTACTACTATAAGGGGGGAGGATTCCTAATATAGCTCTTTTATTGGCAGTATCGCAATTTAACGCATCATGGGTCTACCCTTTTACTGATGAAATGGTTCCATTCCTGGTCTTATCCTAGTTTTTAAGGGAAAGGTCAACTCCTTGTTTTACCCCAAATTTCACTTCCAAAATGGACCTTATCTCTTCTAATGGATCACGCTTTAAAACCAAGAAACTACATTCATAGCCTTCTTCTAATTTTCCAATTTTTCTATCTGGAAATATCGCTTTTGGTGTAGTTACCGTGAGTAGTTCTAAAATGGTCCTTTGGTCAAAAATTTCAAGGTCTATCAACAGTTCTATTTCACCTTTCATGGTTTGGTTGAATGCGTCTGCCCCAAAGATCAGGTTTCCCCCAAGATGATGGAATCGTTTCAAGAAGTCCTTGACAAATTCCCTCTTTGTGATGGAGTCCTTGGACTTTAGCCTTAAGGCCTGACCTATGGTAGGAATGACCCCAACCCCTTTATCAACCGCTTTTTTAATTAGCGTATCGCTGACATAATACTTGGACTTTTCATCTTCTGAACCATTCCAATTGTAACCGGGCATATGGGCAAAATAATCGACTCCCATAGCTATTCCATTATCAAAGTCATAGGTACTCTCAATATGGGCGTAAATGGTCAACTCTTGATTTTTTAATTGTTCAATGACAGCTTCCGCCACCTCAATGGATAGCCCATTGTCCGCCATAACCTCGTTATTGAATGTTTCCTTATGATCTTCACTATTTATCAAAAATATCTTTGCTATATCGGGTTTGTTTGCGAAGTACATCTCGAGCTTTTTGTCCACCTCTTCCAATTCATCGATAAATATGTAGGAGTTGTTTTGATCAAGTCGACTCTTCCTAATGGAATCCAGGTTATCCTGCCAATCCTTATAATCCAGTCCCATGGTAAAGGGCTCATAGGCCATAAAGGGATGTCCTAAGGTGGAGGTAAGCCCTTGATGCGCAAATTTAACATCCGGTGTATTCTTTGACCTAAAAAAGGGTCTTGCCTTAATTGTCCCATCCAATTTGCTGGTAAGATTTTGAACATAGAAAGTTCCTTCGTCCAAATAGGCCTTTGGTAAAAACCTCAACTGCCAATCCCTATCCAAATTATGGGTATGAGCGTCTCCGAAAGGAGGAATAAGGAAATGCCCCTTTAAGTTATATGTAGTATCTATTTCCTTTGGACGGATAAAACTAATTGTTCCATGTATTGAGTAGAGATTTTTTTTGGAAAACCCTTCCCCGTTGTATATCATTGCGTTTTCAAAGGCAATGTTTCGATTGCTATTTGGACTTTGACCGTATAAAAGGAAAATGCAACTGATCCAAGGAATAAACACCAAATGAAAAAAAAATCTATTCAGAAAACGGTCTTCAATACTTCCCCTTATAACCAATGTTTTTACAGTATTCATCTTATGTATCTGTTTTTTTGGAAAAAGTACTGCGCTCAGTATTGTGGGCAAATCCTAATCTGACGAATTGCCGTATTGGTAGTTGAATGGCCCGACCCTCTTGTTTTAAGGATCAATTCCGAAATCTTTTTTTAAGATTTACCTGTTGATTTAACTACTGAAAAATGTTACATCTTTTTTGAGGACTGGAAAGCGGATATACAAAACTGTGGGCCGGAAATAATTAACCCAATGGTCAAACACACTCAAAAGGTCACTAATTTAAAGTTCCACAGCCGGTCGCTTTATTGGAGCCTCTTGCTCCAGGTTCCTTTAGAAGCTAACTGTACAGGCGTTTGATTTGCCAAACCAACGGACTCGGTTTTTTGAAGCCAAATTATAAATGGTGTCCCGAATAATTTTAGGGATAAAGGCCAGAAGTGCTGCAACTAAACGCCACTTTGGGATTTTGGAAACGATTTCCAAAAAACCATCGGAATGGGTATGTGGCCCATTTTCATCGAAAAGGATAACGGTGGTCAGTTCTTGGGTTGGAAAGCCATGTTCCAATAGCAATTTTTGACCTTTTGGAGATTGGAAGGGAATAAATTCGAACAGATCGTTAGGGGCAAACTTCAATAACCATCCTACGACTCCATTGCAGAGGTTGCATTCCCCGTCGAAAATAATAATGTTCTTTTCCATCTTTTAATCGGTTGAGTTGTGATTTAGTTCGTTCCCGAGAGCCATTCATTTCAAAGCGCGCCGATTTTTGGGAAAAGTTTAATACATCAAAGGATTTCCAAAATACGCTCCATGGCCATCCCCCTTGAGCCTTTTATTAATATGGTTCCTTTGGGGAGTGTGGAAAAATTAAAGGATCTTTTTAAAGCATCGAAGGAATTGAATTGTTGAAAATCAGTTTTTACCTTGGCGAAATTTTCCCCCACCAGGCTCACATTTTTGAATCCAAGGGTTAAAACAAGGTCAGCAATGTATTGATGTTCAGTCTCCGCATCTTCGCCCAACTCAAACATGTCACCAAGAAAAATACTTTTTTCATTCCTATCAATTTTAGAAAAACTTTGCAGTGCCGCCTGCATACTTGTGGGATTGGCATTATAGGCATCAAGAACAATTTTATAGCCTTTCTTTTTCAATAGCTGAGAACGGTTGTTCTCTGGGATATAGGATTCCAATGCTTCTTTAATGGTCCCGTTATCAATATTGAAATATTTACCTATCAAAATGGCAACAGCACAATTGGGGAAGTTATAGGCACCTGTGAGTTGGGTCTTTACCTTGATTCCCTCGAACTGAATTTCCACGAAAGGATTTGCTCCCAAATAGGTGATGTTGTAAAATTCGTGGTCCTTTTGGCTAAAACCAAACTTCTTGATATAGGTGGAAAGTTTTTCTTTTTGAATAGGGTCATCAGCGTTTAGAAAAACATAGCGATTGTTGGCAAGTAAATGGTTGTACAACTCACTTTTCCCTTTTATTACCCCTTCTATACCCCCAAAGCCCTCCAAATGGGCCTTCCCAAAGTTGGTGATGTAGCCAAAATCGGGCTGGGAAAGACTGGAGAGGAATTCAATTTCCTTTTGGTGGTTGGCTCCCATTTCAATAATGGCCATTTCGGTGTCTTGGGAAATGGTCAAAAGAGTAAGTGGAACCCCAATGTGATTGTTCAAATTTCCTTGTGTGGCAATGGTAGTGTACCGTTTGGAAAGGACCGCATACATCAATTCTTTGGTGGTCGTCTTGCCATTGCTTCCGGTCAAGGAGATAACCTTCGCCTTGCAATAGTTCCTGTGGTATGTACTAAGTATTTGGAGTGTTTCCAAAACATCATCTACCAAAATAGTATGGTCCTGACGAAACTCTTCTTCATCTATTACCGCATACGCTGCACCCTTGCCCAAGGCTTCTTTGGCAAAGGAATTCCCATTAAAATTGGGCCCTTTTAGGGCGAAATAAATACTATCTTTTTCTATCTTTCTGGTATCTGTCGATACTCTGGGGTATTGTAAAAAAAGTTGATAAAGTTGTTCCAATTCCATAGGGCCGAAGATAAAAAAAGCCCTTGATTTTGATCAAGGGCTTTTTTTATCAAATGAATTATTTTTATTTGGCCTTCTTGTGCCTAACTGTTTTGTTTTTTGTTTTTGATTTTGAACCTACTCTGGACATGGCACATCTAAAACCAATGTCATCCGTAGCCATATATTGTGGCAAATAACGGCGCTGTCCAGGATCTAACCAAAACGCTCGATCTCTCCAAGAGCCTCCTTTGTAAACCCGAACCTCATCATTGATTAGGGAAGTTCTGTAGTTGGAGGTATCATACTGACGTAAAAGTTTTCCTGTGGAATCCCGCTCCACCTTGTGGGTAGGGGAGTCGTACATCTTCCTGTTATCCTCATCATCATCACTAAAACGTTCAAAGAACCTTGAAGAACCAGCGTCACCATCCCTGAACCCCCGGTTATCGCTGGAAGAGAAATTGGTCCTTAAATACGTTTCTTCTTCATCAACAGGGATTTCCTTGATTTCTCCTGGTAAGTTAACGGCCACGACTTTACCATTTGGTAATGTATCATAAACGATTTCATCTCGTAATACGTCCACCTTACCATCTTCTCCGATAGCCTTTTTTAAATAAATATTTCCTCTGTAATAGTTGAAATCACTTATCTCATCATCCACAATAGGTCGATATACATCAGCAACCCACTCGCTCACATTACCTGCCATGTCATATAATCCAAAATCATTGGGTTTGTATGACTTCACCTCGGCTGTGATATCGGCACCGTCATCCGACCATCCGGCGATTCCACCGTAATCCCCTTTTCCCTGCTTGAAGTTGGCCAATTGGTCACCACGACCGACACGCTGTCCATTTCGGGTATAGTCCCCTTCCCAAGGATATTTTTTTCTTCCTCTGTAATTATTGTACTCCCTAGTCCCTATGAGTGCTTGAGCTGCGTATTCCCACTCGGTTTCCGTAGGTAATCGGTATTCTGGCTGAATGATACCACTACTGCGTTTGGCAAACGTATTAATGGAGTCTCTTTTCTGTTTTCCCTGTAGAGAATCAATCTGACCACCATAAACAGATTCTGGATTGTTCAGATAGGCTTCTGTGCTAAAAGTACCATTGACTTCACCGGTCAATACTTTGTATTTGGCGTCTTGGGCCAAATACCCTTCTTTTTCCAACATGGCTTCATTTACCCTATCCGTTCTCCATTCCGCATATTGCGTGGCTTGAACCCAGTTTACACCAACAACCGGATATTCGGCATAGGCGGGGTGCCTTAGATAACTATTGGTCATAGTCTCGTTAAAACCCAAACGATTTCTCCATACCAAAGTATCAGGCAGTGCTCCTTTATAAATATTCTCATACATTGGATTTTCTGGCGGATATACCGCTTTTAGATAATCCAAGTATTCCAAATACATCACATTGGTAACTTCTGTTTCATCCATATAAAAGGACTGCACATGTTGTTGGGTCGGTGTATTGTTCCAATCGTGCATGATATCATCCTGTACCTTCCCTTTTGTAAATGTTCCCCCTTCAATAAACACCGTGCCAGGAGGCGTTTCCTGCTCCTTAAAGTCCGAATTATATTGAAAGCCACCTTCCTTGGCATTGATTTTCCAACCTGTGGCCCTGGAAATATTTTTGGAAGAGGAAGACGAAGAGTTTTTACAGCTAGAAAGGGTTCCCGCTACTACCAGAGAAGAAAGAACAACTTTTGCAATGTATTTTTTCATAAGACTTGAGTTCTGTACCACAACCTCGTTAAATGGTACTTTAGTTTCATTTGATTTAAACCAGTTTCGGCATTAAAACGAAAAATCGCAAACAATATTTTATGGTGTTAAAATATTTGTTTCCAAAAGTTATACATGCCCATATTCTTTACAAACGCTTGTTTTATCGCCATAGTATAAGGTAACGGGCGAATTAACAGATTTGTTCATTATTTAAGTTTTATCGAAAAGTATGGGGTAGGTATAAGAATTATGTAAAAAGTCCGTTTTAGTCTAATATATTCTTTGACATGGATTATTGGTTTCAAGAATATTCGACGACCCTCAAATTGATGAAGAAAATGAAAAAATTGATTCTTTTAACGGTAGTACTCTTGTCCATCAAGATTGCTGCACAACAGGAACGCGCCATTACCACAGCAGTGCCTTTTTTGAACATTGCTGCCGATGCCAGGGCTGCCAGTATGGGAGATATGGGTGTGGCAACACCTGTAGATGCCTACTCCCAGCAGTGGAACCCCTCTAAGTATGCTTTTGCACAGCAGAAATTGGGAATAGGGGTAAGTTATACCCCTTTTTTGGAAAATATAGTTTCTGATATTGGATTACTTTCTGCAAATGTTTACAATAAAATAGATGACCAAAGTGCTTTCGCATTTGGGCTTAGGTTTTTTAGTCTTGGCGATGTGGAGTTAAGGCAATCCATTGATGATCCAGGTACGGTGGTAAGTCCAAATGAATTTGCCATTGACGGTTCCTATGCACTAAAATTGAGTCAAACTTTTTCCATGTCCGTTGGAGGACGTTTTATCAGCTCCAATTTAAGATTCCAAGAAGGAACCCAGGATTCCCAAGCGGCCAACGCCTTTGCAGTGGACATTTCTGGGTTTTATCGTTCCAGGGAAATCGCTTACAATTCGTTCAACGGGCGTTGGCGTGGGGGCTTTAATATTTCCAACTTGGGGGGAAGTATACAGTATGATGCGGGAGGCCAAGAAAACTTTCTGCCCACCAATCTCCGATTTGGAGGTGGATTCGATTTTATTTTTGACCCAGATAACGTTCTTGGAATTTATACGGAATTCAACAAATTATTGGTGCCTACCCCGCGGGATTTTGATGGTGACGGTGATATCGATTCTGAAGACAACGACGAATATCAACAAATTGGTTTCTTCAGTGGAATTTTTGAATCTTTCGGAGACGCCCCGGACGGCTTTAGTGAGGAGCTTCAGGAAGTTACATGGGCTTTGGGCGCCGAATATCGCTATTTGGAGTCCTTTATGCTCAGGGCAGGATATTTCAATGAAAATGAGAATAAAGGGGCCAGACAGTTCTTTACCTTGGGCGCGGGATTTAAATTTAAATCGGCACAGATTGATTTGTCCTATCTGTTCTCCACATCGCAAGTAAGAAATCCGTTGGAGAATACCCTGCGTTTTTCCCTTACCTTTAATTTTGGTGAAGAGTTTATCAACGATTAGTAAAAAAAATAGTATTGAAGATAAAACCCTGACAATCGTCGGGGTTTTTTATTTTTAGGGAAGATCTATAGAGATGGAAAAAAAACGAATTAGTTTTGAACTTACTATATTCAATTCCCTGGATGAAATGCTCCCGGAAGATGCAAATCTTGTTATGGAGTCAAAAAAGGCGATGGCGAATGCTCATTCTCCCTATTCCAACTTCAGTGTCGGTGCTGCATTGTTATTGGAAAGCGGAAAGGTAATTTTAGGGAGTAATCAAGAGAACGCCTCTTTCCCTGCAGGGATATGTGCCGAAAGGGTTGCTTTGTTTTATGCCGGAGCCAATTATCCCAACGAGGAAATAAGGGCAATTGCCATTACAGCCTCTCCCCGAGAGCATCATTCCCAAGAACCGGCAGCACCCTGCGGCATTTGCCGACAGGCCATTTCAGAGTATGAGAACAAACAGAAAAAACCAATTCGTATAATTATGAGAGGGTACAGTGGTCCTATATATAGGTGTGACGCTATTTCAGATTTACTGCCCTTGGGGTTCAATAGTTCTTTTTTGTAGGATTCCGGCACCTATTTTTTCGCTACAAAAGATGTTTGTGTATTTTTGTTTTTCGCTTAAAAAAAGCCAGGTAACTAACATATCAAGTTAATGAAGAAAATCACAAAAGAGGTTTACCTTAAATGGTACGAGGATATGCTTTTTTGGCGCAAGTTTGAAGATAAGCTTGCCGCAGTTTATATTCAGCAAAAGGTTCGTGGATTCCTACACCTATATAATGGTCAGGAGGCCGTTTTGGCAGGAGCATTGCACGCGATGGATTTGACCAAAGACCGAATGATAACGGCTTATCGTAACCACGTGCAGCCCATAGGTATGGGCGTTGATCCCAAGAGAGTGATGGCAGAGTTGTTTGGTAAGGTTACGGGCACATCCAATGGTATGGGAGGTTCCATGCATATCTTTTCCAAAGAACATCGTTTTTATGGAGGTCATGGCATTGTTGGGGGTCAGATTCCTTTAGGGGCGGGCTTGGCCTTTGCTGATAAATATTTTAAGCGTGATGCTGTAACCTTATGCTATATGGGTGATGGTGCAGTACGCCAAGGATCATTGCATGAAGCTTTTAACTTAGCCATGCTTTGGCAATTGCCAGTTGTTTTTGTTTGCGAGAATAATGGCTATGCCATGGGCACTTCTGTTGCCCGTACTTCCTATTCCACCGAAATTTGGAAGCTAGGGCTGGGGTACGAAATGCCCTGCGCACCAGTGGATGGAATGGATCCAGCAGTTGTGGCCAAAGAAATGGATAAGGCCATCGAACGTGCAAGGACTGGTGGCGGGCCTACTTTCTTGGAAATGAAAACGTATCGTTATCGCGGTCACTCCATGTCAGATGCACAACATTATCGGACCAAAGAGGAAGTGGAAGAATACAAAAAAATTGATCCTATTAGTCAAGTGAAGGATGTTATTTTGGAGAAGAAATATGCAACGGAAGACGAAATAAAAGAAATTGATAAGCGCGTCAAAA
The DNA here is from genome assembly GCA_039815575.1 of Bacteroidota bacterium. Taxonomy (GTDB): domain Bacteria; phylum Bacteroidota; class Bacteroidia; order Flavobacteriales; family Flavobacteriaceae; genus Croceivirga. The sequence goes on from JBCBZA010000033.1 coordinate 9,514, forward strand.
ATTTGGTGGCCGAGTGCGAGAAATTTGCGGAAGAATCAGAATTCCCGCCAATATCGCAATTGTACGACACCGTTTATGAACAAGAAAATTATCCATTTATACCACACAAATTATAGCTAGATGGCTGAAGTAATCAACATGCCAAGGTTGAGCGACACCATGGAAGAGGGGACCGTCGCCAAATGGTTAAAGAAAGTAGGAGATAAGGTTGAGGAAGGGGATATTCTGGCCGAAATCGAAACGGATAAGGCTACTATGGAATTTGAATCCTTTCATGAAGGGACCTTATTGCATATTGGTATCCAAGAAGGTGATGGCGCACCAGTAGATTCACTATTGGCCATTATTGGCGAGGAAGGGGAAGATATTTCGGCATTGTTGAATGGTACCGGAGCAGTTTCCGAAGAACCAAAAGCTAAGGAAACCGAAGAGGAAGTAAAGCAAGAAGTGGCAGTTGACGATTCTAGCACTGGAGGTGAAGTACCAGATGGGGTGGAAATCATTACCATGCCACGTCTAAGTGATACCATGGAGGAAGGGACCGTCGCATCTTGGTTAAAAAAGGTGGGCGACACTGTGGAAGAAGGCGATATTCTAGCCGAAATCGAAACGGATAAGGCGACCATGGAATTTGAGTCCTTCTATTCAGGGACCTTACTACATATAGGCATACAAGAAGGTGAAGGTGCCCCTGTGGATTCATTACTGGCGATTATTGGTCCTGAGGGTACCAATGTTGATGCCGTATTGAATGCAGCCCCTTCCAGTGGAGCCGAGAAAAAAGTGGATGCGGTGGCTGAAAAAACTACCGAGGCTCCAACTGCTGTAGCATCAAAACCAGCAGAAAGTAGTTCCAATAGCAGTGGAGGGCGAGTTTTCGCTTCGCCTTTAGCAAAAAAGATTGCCGCAGATAAGGGCATCGACTTGAATCAGGTCAACGGTTCTGGGGATCATGGTAGAATTATTAAGAGGGATGTTGAAAATTATCAACCTTCGGCAGCACCTGAAACAGCTGCTGCTGCCGTGACTGCTCAGCAAGGTGCTGCGCCCACGCCATCCGTGCCAGTATATGTACCTGTTGGAGAGGAAAGTGTGGAAGAGGTGAAAAATTCGTCCATGCGAAAAGCGATTACCAAGCATTTAGGTGCTTCCAAGTTTTCTGCTCCCCATTTTTATCTCACTATTGAGGTCGATATGGATAATGCAAAAGCGTCACGTGCTCAAATCAATAATTTGCCCGATACCAAGGTATCATTCAATGATATGGTATTAAAGGCCTGTGCGATGGCGTTACGTAAACATCCTCAGGTGAATACTACCTGGACCGATGATGCAACGCTATATAAAAAGCACATTCATATGGGGGTAGCCGTAGCTGTGGATGAGGGCTTGGTCGTACCGGTGATAAAATTTGCCGACCAATTGACCCTAACACAACTAGGAGCATCTGTCAAAGATTTGGCGGGTAGGGCAAGGACCAAAAAAATAAAGCCGGACGAGATGGAAGGTAGTACGTTCACCGTTTCCAATTTAGGGATGTTCGGAATTTTGGAATTCACTTCAATCATCAATAAGCCCAATTCTGCCATCCTATCGGTAGGGGCTATCGTGGAAAAGCCAGTGGTAAAAAATGGGGAAATTGTTCCAGGGAACACAATGAAGGTAACTTTGGCTTGTGATCACCGAACGGTAGATGGAGCTGTTGGCGCACAATTCTTGCAAACCTTACGTGCTTATTTGGAAAACCCTGTGACCATGTTGGCCTAGGCCTATTCAAGACTGATAGCATATAGGAGCATCCGTCACTAGCGGATGCTTTTTTTATCTTTAACAGCAGTTGAAATTTTCGCGAACATGAAAAATCTTTTTTTGTACGGTTGTCTGCTCCTTTTTATAGCCTGTGGTCCTCCCAAACTAGTGGTAACCGAACCAGGGAATTCCCCTACCGTAGCTGGAACCCCACCCCCTTCTGGACCTGATGGATTAAAGGCTGAAATACCAGAATCATTAGGTTTTACTTCCGTTCTGAAAGTGGAGGCCATTATGAACTATTTAGCTTCAGATGAACTCAGGGGCAGGGATTCCGGTTCTGAGGGCATTGAGCTTGCTGCCCAGTTCATTGAAAGGCATTTTAAGGAAAACGGTATCCCTCCGTATTATGCCACCTATCGCGATACCCTTTCCAATTTTAGAAAACCCGCTTACAATATTGTAGGGATTCTTGAAGGTCATGACCCCATTTTAAAAGATGAGTTTATCGTTGTTGGAGCACATTACGACCATATTGGGACCATAGCGCCAGAAAATGGGGATTATATCGCCAATGGGGCCAATGACAATGCTTCTGGTACTACTGCCGTAATGGAAATCGCTAGATATTTTGGGGCAAATACATCCAATAAACGAAGCCTGATTTTTGCCCTTTTTAGTGCAGAGGAAAAAGGATTGCTGGGATCCAAGCATATGGCTAGGAATATGAAGGAAGCTGGCCTGAACCTCTATGTCATGCTTAATTTTGAGATGTTGGGGGTATCTTTACGATCCAAGAAATATGAACTCTATATCACAGGTTATGACAAATCCAACCTTGCGGAAGTCAGCAATAATTACGCCGGGGAGAATTTAATTGGTTATTTGCCAACAGCACGAAACTATGGGTTGTTCCAACGCTCTGATAATTATGATTTCTACAAGGAATTTAAAATTCCTTCCCATACGTATTGCACCTTTGATTTTACCAATTTTGCCTTTTACCACAAAGTGAACGATGAGGTTGCCGAGCTGGATTTTGAGCATATGGCCCGTGTAATAAATAAAATGATACCGGTGGTGGAAGGCATTACAAATGCTGCTACCCAGGAAATAAAAATGAACCCATAGGTCCTCCACTTTTTTCTGTGGGAGGTGTCCTGAACATTTGTTCAGAATAGAGGTTTTGGAGTAGTAGGATGGTTGGAAACTAAGATAGATTTCGTCCTCAAGGGAATACTAATATGGAAGAAAGTAAAAACATTATAGTTACGGGAACTAGCAGAGGTATTGGCTTTGAACTTGCCCAAATCTTTGCAGATCAAGGTCACAAGGTATTGGCCCTATCGCGAAATCCACGACCGATTTTAGAGGTGAACCACGCCAATATCGCCACCTTTTCCTGTGATTTATGTTTGCAGGAAGATTATGGAAAAGTGGAAGAATTTATTGCGGAGTGGGACCAAGTGGATGTGCTTATCAATAATGCTGGGGCTTTATTAAACAAACCTTTTATGGAAACCACTATGGAAGATTTTGAGGCTATTTATAAGGTCAATGTGTTCGCTGTTGCCGAACTGACCCGATTGGTGCTGCCCAAAATGCCCAAGAAGGGTCATGTGGTGACCATTAGTTCCATGGGTGGTATTCAGGGTAGTATGAAATTTCCTGGCCTATCAGCGTATAGTTCCAGTAAGGGAGCTGTAATTACACTGACCGAACTCTGGGCTGAAGAATTTAAGGAAACAGGCCCCTCTTTTAATGTATTGGCCATAGGAGCTGTACAGACTGAAATGTTGGCCGAGGCATTCCCAGGCTATGAGGCTCCCTTGATGGCAGCACAAATGGCCAATTACATCAGGGATTTTGCATTGACCGGAAATCAATTTTATAATGGAAAGGTTTTGCAGGTAAGTAGCAGTACACCTTAATCCCACTTCAAATTATAAAACTGAACGATCAATTTCCAGATCGGCATGCTTCCAAGCCTTATCAAATTCTTTTTTAATGGTATTTGCTTCGTTATTTTTACCTTGGGCTCTAAGGCTTTGGTACAGCCCCATTAGTGACCAACCGTTTTGTCTTAGTTGTTTCAAGTCTTCCTTATAGACCTTTTCGGCCCTATCAAATTTTTCGGCCCTTATTAAAATGGCCCCAAGGGTTTGGCGTGATGGAATGTGCCATGGTGCTGGTTCACTATAAATGAGTTGGTCTTCCAATTCAACCGCTTTTTCAAGGTGTTCAATGGCCGTTGAAAGGTCACCTTCCGAAGCGGCCACTTCACCTGAAACCACCTCATAGGCCAATTTGGCGATATCGGAAGTGGGGTTTGTATAATTCGCAATTACATTTTCCAGTTCAGGATCATCTTTCATGACCCCGATGGCCTGCATTTCTTCTTTAGCCTCTTTCAAGTTGTTTTTTCGCAAAAAGGCAATGCCACGGGCATAGTGCCATATTAGTTTTAAATGTTTGTAATCATCCCCTTGATAGGGAGTTGTTAATATTTCATTCCATTTGCCAAAACGAGTATATGCCAAAAGGGGGGTCGAAGCGAAATCCTGTAAAAAGGGCAGCGTGGTTAATTCCGAAGTGGGCACCTTTTCGGCAGTTTTTTTAGCGGCGTCGATAGCTGTCCCACTATCACCCAATAAGCTGGAAGCAGACCATAAAAAGTGAAGGTTGTGGGGATAATATCCTAGTGGATACATTCCTTGGGAATAACATTGGGATATATAGTCTTCATCTGCCAAAATGGCCTTTTGGTTGGATTCTACGGCATCCAAATAGCGACCAACACGGATGTAGATATGTGATGGCATATGAACCAAATGCCCTGCTGAGGGCATTAGACCACCCAATTTGTCGGCACTAGGAACAGCCAGATCAGGTTGGGGCAGCTCTGTCATATGAATGTAATAATGATGGGCTCCGGCGTGACTGGGATTAAGTTCAATGGCTTTCTCAAGGGCAGCCTTACCTTTTAATGTGTTTGCTCTTGGACTACCATCATTGTTCCAATAGTTCCATGGCATAGTGTTCATAATAGCTGCCGCGTAGAGGGTCTGCACGTCGGCATCCTTAGGGAATTGATACGCCACTTTGGACATCGCTTCCATGTAGCTCATGTTTAGTTCGGTAATATCCTTGTCCATATTATTACTATAACGCAATTCTAGGGCATTGATAAGTGCTTTTTCTTTTGGGGAAGCGTTGTTCGTTCTTTTTTGAGCGTTTTGTAGTGCCTTGAACGCATTCATTTTTCGCTCGTTATCAGGCATTGGGTCGTTAATATTGGGTCCCAGGGCATAGGCCTGTCCCCAAAACGCCATAGCTGCATTGGGGTCTAAACGGGCAGCTTCCATAAACGAACGATGTGCCTCAGCATGGTTAAAGGCATAGGTGAGCCGTAAGCCTTGATCAAAGAAGATCTGCGCTTTTGGTTTTTGTGTTGAGATGGGGAGTGTTAGATTTCCAAGTCCTGAAAAAAGCGGGGAGATTTGCTTTGTAGTGTCAATGCCATCCAACATAAATTTGGCCACTGTACATTTTATAAAATTCATTGAGGCCATCTGGGGTTGGGGTTCAGTACTTTTCCTTATTTCGGGAATTGTAAAAAGTAAAAGAGCCATTAGGGCCATTGTCCCTAAAAGCAATTTCTGTTTCAAATTCATGACAATTGTGTTTGTTTCGTGTGGTAATATGGATGCTACGGAAGAATATCCGTTAGGGGAGAACTGTACAAGTTGTTTGCTTTGAGCACTTTAAAACTATGAAAAATAGATATTGAAAAGTGTTAAAGAAGAGATTTGTGATAAAAAGTGTTACGGATAAGTAACAGTATGCATTGATGTAGAAAAATTTCTTTTTAACGCCCAAAGGCCTCAAAACCCCTTTTCATTCTACTTTCAGAAGGTCTAAGAAATATTAAATACAGTATCAAGAATAACCCAATAACCAATAATTCCCTTTTAATGAAAAGGATAAAAAAGGCGGTACCCTCAATTAATGCCCAGCGGATGACAGATGCTGTTTGATAGCCCCCAGTTTTATCGTTTAAGGTTAAATTTTTGTCCACACTTCTTAATTGTTGTTTGTAAAGAAGGTTTCCCAAAAAGATAGCTCCTACAGGTATCACTAGAAATACAAATAATGTTGTTCCGACTTTGGGAATATTTAGAAATTCCATGGTTTGCAGATCACCCACGATTACGTAGGCAAGAATGACCCCTGTACATAAGGCTATATGAATCATTTTTAGCGGTCTTAGTTTTTCTTCCACCTGGGGAAATTAGACAAACAAATCCACATCAAACGATTCTATTGTATTTCAATGAAATTGGTTGGAACATATCTTCAGGCGTTTTCTACCTTTGGCATCTTTAAAAACGGAAGTGGTATTGGTTGCAGATTAACGAGGTATGGGAAGAAAAGCTCGAAACAAATTTGTAAAACGGGGACAAGTCCTGGACATCCAGATAGAGGAGTATGCTTTTGGTGGGAAGGGTATTGGAAAACTGCGGAACGAAGCTGGGGAGTTTGTTGTTTTTGTGCCTAATACCTTGCCTGGGCAATATGTAAAGGCCCAGGTAAAAAAATCAAGTAGGAACTATGCCGAATGCAAGCTTTTAGAGGTAATACAAACGTCTGGGGATGAGAAGGAAGTACCCTATCAAGAAATTCCTGGGGCGCCCTACATTAGACTACCTATTGCAAAACAACACGCCTACAAAAAGAAGAGTACCATAGAATTGTTTCGACGTATTGGGAAAGTCAGGGATATCGAAGCCACCTTTGATGCATTCATCCATTCCCCAAGTACGTTCCACTATCGGAATAAAATGGAATACGGTTTTTCAGCCATTGGTTACGATAGGGAAAGAAACACGGATGTGGACGAATTTACCTTGGGATTCAAAAAAAGGGGGACCTGGTGGTGTGCGGAGAACCTGAATGGGGATTCGGGCTTGTTTGATGGGCAGGTAGAGGGGCATTTGAAGGCTATTAGGGAATACTGCGAGAAAACGGGTCTACCCCCTTGGCATGCCCCTAGAAGAGAAGGGTTCTTTCGGTATTTTGTAGTGCGTAAATCGTATAAGACCCAACAGCTTTTATTTAATTTGGTAACTACATCCTATGATTTAGAAAAGTTTGATTTACAACGTTTTGCCGATTTTCTAACAAGGCTTTTTGGAACACGTGTTGCTGGACTTTTGCATACCATAAATGACGAAATTGGGGATCGGGTTTTGGCAACTACAGGTGCCATCCAACTGGTCTATGGAGAAGACAAAATTGTGGAAGAACTGCTGGGACTGCAGTTTGAAATCAGTATGAAAAGCTTCTTTCAAACCAACCCAAAGTCCGCTGAAAAGCTGTATGAAAAAGTGGTGGAATACGCCTTGGAGCAAAAAGAGGCCATTGACAACTCGGTGGTTTTGGACTTGTTCTGCGGTACGGGGACCATTGGGCAGATAGTCGCCTCAAAGAGTACCAACGCAGAAATCATTGGTGTGGATATTGTAGGGTCAGCTATTTCGGATGCCAAGGAAAATGCACGACGCAATGGGGTAGAAGGGGTTCGTTTTTTTACGGCGGATGTCGGTCAATTTTTAAAGGAACATTCCGAATATCAGGGAAAAATAAAGACCATTATCTTGGACCCTTCACGCGCTGGTGTGGCCCCAAAAACCTTACGAAAGATTATATTGCTTGGAGCGGAGCGATTGGTGTATGTCTCCTGTAATCCAGCAACACAGGCTAGGGATATGGAACAATTGGCCCTAGCAGGTTATGCCATAAAAAAATGGAGCTTGGTAGACCAATTTCCCCACACGGCACATATAGAAACAGTGGTCTTGTTTGAGAAGTGAGTGGAAGGTGATTTTGACATATGTATTTTAGTTAGCGATTCCTTCGCCTTTACCGGTCACTATTTCCCCATTGGGCACCACAAGTCTTAAAGTCCACTCCGGATGGGTTTGGGTTACTTTTACCTTGGGTTTCCCATTCTCCATTTTGTAAAAGACAGAAATACTATTCTCTCCCACCTTTACTTGTTCCAAAACCGCTTCGGTCCATGCATCCGGCATTTGGGGCGCAATGGTAATTTCCTTTTCCGCGGCATTGGGTTGTATCCCAAAAAATTGATGTACTATAGGGTAAGCAAAACTATAGATGTTCCACGCTTGTACCATCATCCCAAAATCAGGGGATACCTCATACATACTGCCAGGTAAGGCGTAGCTAAAGGAACGTGTCATACGCTCTAAATAATCTAGGGCTTCGTTAGGACGGCCGTAGTTGTTTTCCGCTCGTGCCTGTACCCCTGTGGGTAAGGTCATAACCGCTCCGGTATAGGTAAAAATAGGTGGGGCCTTATAGGCACCATCATTGGAACCTGCCGAGGCATCACGGTCGATTCCCGTAACAAACATTCCGAAAGGATTTACATACTCTTTAGCCGTTTCCAGGGCTTTGATCGCTTTTGTGGTATCGGCGATGCCCACTTCCATAGGCGTATTGACCACCCAATTATGGTGCATGACAAATGGCCTTGGTGTTGCGGATGGGTTCTTTTCAATAAAGCGTCGTGTAGCTTCCAATTCTTCAATCGCCCAAGGTTTGTCCAACGTATCCGCACGAACAATGGCGTCTTCGATCAAATGCAAAGCTTGTTCGTCAGTGCCTATAAAATCTGCGTAAGAATTAAAATCCTCCGACCAGAACTCCGTATTGATCTTTTCTTTCAAATTGGCAGCTATGGCCTCATAGGCATTTGCCAAGGCGGAATCACCAAGGGCATCGGCAATCTTTGCAGCATCCGCAAACCCCTTTTGGGAATAGGCCGCCACATCAATCATTTCGCTATCCAAACCATGGATTTCCATCATACCAAAGCCCTCAGGAAATCCGTTGTCATCAGCATCATTTTCCTTTACAAGCCATTCCAGTCCTTTTTTGATAGTAGGGAAATAGCTTTTTAGGAATTCCTGATTCCCATTCCACTGATAGATGTGCCAAATCAAAGAGGCATATTGTGGCGTTTCGTTGATGTTCCCTGGATTAAAAACTGCCCCATTGGTGGACATTTCGTGAATGATCTTTCCATTGTCGTTAAGGGTATTGGATACGCTATCAAGCAATTGTATCGTTTTGCGAACCACATCCTCTTGCCCAATGGCCATGTACCCCATTAGGGCGTATTCGCTGTCCACGCCAAAATACCAAGGGTAATCGGGAATACCTGCACCAATCCCAGTTCCGATTTCTGGAATTGTCCGTACCAACCAATCACTATTGTATTTCAACCATTCAAAGGTTTGCTGTATTTCTTTGTCCGGGATGGTCAATTTGGTCTGTTGGGCTAAAGCCTGATATCGCTCTTTTTTGCTTTCAAAAAGCTTGGGCCATTGCATTTTTAACTTTTTGAAAGTGTTGATGGCTTCTTGTTCTGAAGTATAGGAACCGGATATCATAAAATTGATGCTCTCAGTTGTATTAGGTGGGATTGCCAGGGTATAGTTCAAGCTATTGGAGCTTCCCGTGCCTCCCATTTTGGAAAAACCTTCAGAATGGGCAGTACTTTCCTTATCTGCTCCAAAAGCTACGAACCATGGGTTAAGACTGTCCTTAACGACCCAGGCCCCAAGGGTTTTGTCAAAGACACCTCGATCATTACCATTCACCATTTGGGTACGTTCTCCAAGCCAGGTAGGGCGTAAATCTGAATGTCCCGTAAAGACCAATGTACCTTCTTGCGCTTTCTGTCCTGTATTGGTGATTTCCAGCTGAATCAATATCCCTTGCGTATCATCAGGAACGAATTGATAGCGTTTGACCTTCAATCCATTGGTAGAAAAATTATAGTCATGGACATTGGCAAAAGGATAGTTGGTGAAAGAATCGGCCTGGTTCAGTTGTAGGATCGTATCGTCTTGATGCAGCTCCATATCAAAACCGTCCATCAATTTTATGGGATGGTTCCAAATACCCCCCATTTCCCCTTTGATGTGCCATCCTAATTCTGGAAAAGAGCCATCTTGATGCCCTACCATATACACCCTATTTCCAGCGGTGACGAAAGGTGAGGATAAATACTTTTTTTTCCCCTCAATTTTTGGGCTTTCCAAGACCAAATCGCTGATGCCAGGAGGCTCTGGGGCAGAGGTACATGAAACGAAAAGGGCAGCTACCAAAATTAATGTGGTGAAATAGGACTTCATAGGGCTAAATTTTCTTAAAAATAGGGAGAAAGTGCTTTTTCTATGCTCAAATTTATGATCAGCTTGTAACTTCGTAAAAAATAATTCCAAGTTGGGGGATTCCACATTGCAAAAATACCTTCCTGAGCGTGCCGTAGCGTCCTGTTTGAATCTTATTAAGGAAAATGGAGTCCACCTGAAAATTGTGAACCATAGGGTTACGCGTCACGGGGACTATAGAAGGCTTCCCAATGGACAACATCAAATAACTGTTAATGCGACGCTAAACAAATACCGATTTTTAATCACTTTGGTACATGAGATTGCCCATTTGGTAGCCTTTGAAAGATTTGGGCGGCATATAAAACCTCACGGAAAAGAATGGAAGCGAACTTTTCAAGAATTAATGGTCCCTTTCATACGGCCAGAAATTTTTCCCAATCAATTACTGCCATTGATTGCAAAACACTTTAAAAACCCAAAAGCGAGCAGCAGTACGGATGCCCATTTATCCATAGCACTTAAAGGTTATGATGAGATACAACATACCGAAAAATCTTACGTTTTTGAATTGCCCTTGGATAGTGTTTTCCGTATTTATAATGGAAAAATTTTCAAAAAGGGGAATAAGCGCATAAAACGCTATGAATGTATGGAAATGGCAACGGGACGTATGTACTTGTTTCAACCCAATGCAGAAGTGGAATTGATAACCGACTAAAAAAAGGAACCATGAATAAGAATTATTATGCCGTTTTAATGGCTGGGGGAGTGGGGTCACGCTTTTGGCCTGTGAGTACTACCCAAAATCCCAAACAGTTCCATGATATGTTGGGAACGGGAAAAACCTTGATTCAAAAAACGTTTGATCGCTTGAATGAGTTTATACCCACCGAGAATATTTTAATTCTTACCAATGAGCGCTATAATGATTTAGTATTGGAGCAGTTGCCCAAGGCCACCCAAGACCAAGTGGTACTGGAACCTGCTATGCGCAATACGGCACCGTGTATTTTATATGCAGCCTTGAAAATTCGAAAAATGAACCCCCATGCTGTGATGATCGTAGCTCCCAGTGATCATTGGATTGAAGATGAGCAAGCTTTTGCCAATGATGTACAAACTTGTTTTAAAAAATGTGGGGAAGAAAATGTACTCTGTACCTTAGGTATTCAGCCCACATATCCAAACACCGGTTTCGGTTATATTGAGTATGAAAAAACGGATAAAAATCAACTCAAAAAAGTGGTCCAGTTTCGCGAAAAACCCAATTTGGAAACGGCAAAGGAGTTTTTGGCCCAGGGAAACTTCCTTTGGAATGCTGGGATTTTTATGTGGAGCGTCGAGACCATAGTCAATGCATTCAAAGCGTATCAACCTAGTCAGTACCAACTTTTTCAAGAGGGGATGTCTTATTATAATACCACTGATGAAAGTATATTCATTAAGGAGAACTATCCCAAAGCGGACAACATATCAATAGATTATGCTATATTGGAACAATCCAAGGCTATTTATACCCTGCCAGCAACATTTGATTGGAATGATTTGGGTACTTGGGGCGCCCTATATGACAAGTTGCAAAAAGATGTTAACGATAATGCTGTGGTCAATGCCGAGACCGTTTTAGTGGACGCCAAAGGAAACATGATTCGTTCGCTCAAAAACAAAGTGGTGGTCGTAGATGGTTTGGAAGACTATATTATTGTTGATAAGGAAGATGTTCTGTTGATTTATCCAAAATCCAAGCAACAGGATATTAAAAAAGTTCGTAGCGAGGTTAGTGATACCTTTGGCGACCAATACGCCTAATATGAGCCATAATTTATTCAAAGAAGAGGAGAACACAACGGAAGCCAATTCTGAAGAGGTAAAAAAGGATTTTAAGGGACTTTTGGGGAGTGTCCGGAAGTTCACTCTGGAATTGCTTGAAATTCGAAGTAATACCGATTCAGCGGCAACGAAGGAGTCCATTATTGCGGATATCCCTTTTAAAGGTCACACGTCCTGGATCCTTATTTGCTCCATTTTTATAGCTTCGATTGGATTAAATGCGAATTCCACCGCGGTCGTCATTGGCGCTATGTTGATTTCCCCCCTTATGGGACCTATTTTGGGAATGGGGATGTCCCTGGCCATTAATGATGTGGAAACCTTACGTAAATCCATTAAGAATTTTGTAGTGATGGTAGTACTTAGTGTGGTCACTGCCTTTTTGTTTTTCTATACATTCCCAATTCAAGACGAATCTTCTGAGCTCTTGGCCCGCACAAAACCGGATATACGTGATGTACTGATTGCATTTTTTGGAGGTTTGGCTTTGGTCATTGCCCGCGCAAAGAAGGGTACCATCGCCAGTGTTATTTTTGGTGTTGCCATTGCCACAGCATTAATGCCACCATTATGTACTGTTGGTTTTGGCCTTGCTATTGGAAAATATGGCTATGCCCTTGGGGCGATGTACCTCTTTGTAATTAATACCATTTTTATAGGATTGGCCACTTTCCTGGTTATTAAGTACCTGAGATTTCCAATGGTGAGGTACGCCAACTCCAGGCGTCGACGTCGTATCGCAAGGATTGCCTCTGCCGTTGGGTTATTGGTAATGTTGCCTGCGGGATATACATTTTATATAGCTTTTAATGAATCACTCTTTAAGAAGCAAGCACAGGAATTTTTATCGGAGACCATAGAAATTTACGAATTCGCCCAGAACGGAAGGTACTTGGATAATCTTACCAAGACAGAATATGATTATTCACAAGGTTCATTAATTGAAATAGTTTGTATGGGTTCGGAAGAAATTCCCTCTAACGTCGTTGACTCATGGAGAAATAAAAAGAACACCTACAGCCGATTACGTGACACGGAATTTAATGTAGTGCAAGGGGGAAGGGACGATTCCGAAGAGAAATTCAATTATGTTACCGAATTGTACGAGTCAAAAAAGGCGGAATTGCTCACCAAAGAAGAGCGTATTAAATTTTTGGAAGGCGAAATCGTTCGATTAAGTAAAAATCAAAGTGCCCAAATTCCTTTTAACGCATTGGTCAGTGAGGCGAAGATCAATTATGAAAATTTAGCTGGAATGGGATTCGCGTACCGCATCCAGACCGACTTTACCAAAGTAGATACGATTCCCATTTTTGAAATTAAGTGGAAAAAAGGTATTCGGCAATCTGCTATAGTGACTGAAGAAAAAAAGCTTTCCCAATGGCTTAAGACCAGACTTCAGGATTCTACCTTAGTGGTGAAAACCATTGAATGATCATTCTCTAAATAAAATACCCGAACCTGGAATATCCTGCCCACCGCTCCATGATGGAAACCAGAAATGTGAGGTGGGGCTTTCATCATTTTCATCATAATCATAATATCCAATCCCAAATCTTAGCTGGGACCACGAAACACCTCCCATTTTTTTGATGTACTCCAATGGAAATGCAATTTCCATGGTAGCGCCTGTCCCATTTATGGAACTTGTTGTAATGACCTTAGTAGGTAGGTTGCTTGCATCATAAACAGCATTCTCCTTTTTAAAGGTATGCAAATAGGCAATCCAATCCCGTCCCCTGCCCTCTCCTTTGTTAAAGGCACTGAGGCGGCTGGGACGGGCATCCAATCCTAAAATGATTGCATCCTGGTTCCAGTGGGAACCATTTTCCTCAATAAAAAAGTCATTGTCCATAAGGTCTACCGCTACATAAAAATTGGCGTCGTCATAGGCCGTAGCGAATTTTACGGAACAGTCTGTGGGACCATCAAAATCGAATGGGGTGCCTTCCACGGCATTCACCGAAATCCAATGGGCGTCTTTCCATTCCTTTAGATTTCCATCCAGTTTAATCTTGGTATTTTTCTTAATGGTATTTTTTGTAAATGGTTTATAGTTTAATACCGAGGAAAAACTAACATTGGGTTTGTTTTTCAATTCATAGGTGATTTCCGCATCTATTTTAAGGGTAGAAAAATCACGTATTGCCGTTTTATTGACATTTTTCAAATTCAAATTAAAAACGGCAACGTCATTGGGTTCCACGACGAATGAGGTTTTGTCAAATTGATAATGTAACCTGTCATCTGTATGCCCCCTAAGGGTAACATACATTTTGCCATCACTATTATTGGTTGCTTTCACATTGGTAGTCATGTTTTCTGGTGTAGTTGCCTCCAAATAAATAGGTTCAATGCGAACTGGGAAAGGCCTATTTCTAACGAGGTCAACTAATTCCCCAGTGACAATATTTTCGTCCCATATTCCATCCAAGAAAAGATTGGCTAAAATAGGACCTTCTTGGGTCATGGTCACCCACACCACGTGGTCAAACTCTCCATACGCCTTCCCTCGGAGGGGACTTCCACCACCCGTGGTTGCCAAAGCAATGTACTTGCCGTTATTTCTTTCTGTTTTCCAATACCTATGATAATGACCTGCAAAAACATTATGTTTTCTGCCTTCCAATATTTTTTCCACATCCTTCCATCGTTTGGTATCCTCTTGAATCCATAGAGGTTGGTGAACAAATACCATTGTCCACTTTACTTCGGTATTCTCTTCCAAGGTTTTTTTGATATAGTTGTATTGGGCATCATCAATGGTACCTCTCCCCGCTCCGCGAAGATTGTCCTCGGAATTAAGGCATAGGAAGAGCACATCATTGTAGATGAAGTGATAATAGGAAACCCCAAAAAGTTCCTTCCATTTATCTTCCATTACTTGATTGGTGATGTCATGATTTCCTGGGACATAAAAAAAAGGAGCTTCCAATAAATCAATGAAGCCCATAAATTCTTTCCATTCGGTATTCAATTGGACCGTGTCTTTGGTATACCCTTCAATAAGGTCACCAACGCTCATTACAAATTCCGGTTGCAAGAGGTTTAATTTTTTTATCCCTATTGGAAAAACACCAGGTCGATGTCCACCAGTTCTGTCCGTGACAATGGCAAATTGAAATTGGTCATCGGTATTGTTCCACTCAATATGGTTCCATGGTTTTTGTTTCGTTGGGATATCAATGTAAATGGTGGGTTGATTCTGGGCCATAGAGACCGAAAACAATAAAATGATAAAATAGAAGGGTAATAGGCGCATCATTAGAAAATTATGACGTAAGAATAATCATAAAAAATAAAGTAAATACCGTTTTAAATTTAAACTTTGGTTAAGGAATAGTGCCATCCTACTTTATTCATAAAGTTCATCGCGATTTGATTTAGCAATATCGATGAAAAGCTGAGCCATTTTTTGGCAGACGGTATCAAAGAACGATTTTCCTTTATCGGCAGTAGCCTCTTTGGGATTGCCTACCCCGGTATCCTCAGTTATTTTTGACCATGGTCTTTCCGTCCAGGCCCATCCCTCGCCAAAAGCTTTGATGGTATTTTTGCGTTCTTTTCCTTCTCCCCATTCCTTTTGGTCAAGCACCAGTTTTGGTGCTAAATACAATAGCATACTGGTTTCTGTTTCGCCAGCATGGTCGCCTGGGTTTTTAAAGATGCCAGAAGCATCGGCCAAGTTGAACCAATTGCTAACGCATAAGAACATTTCAGGAAATTCAAGACCAAGTTCCCTGATAATCGCCTTCCAGTTATTTCCACCGTGGCTATTTAGAAGCATGAACTTTTTGATACCCTGCCGGTTTAATACCGTTAAAATATCTTTTAAAATGACCAACTGGGTGCTCGGATTGAGATTAATATCAAGATAAATATCTTTTTGGCCCGTATTTACGCCAAAGGGTATTGTGGGTAAGATAATTACTTTGGTTCCCTTTTCCCATGCCAGTCGACCTGCTTCCTCCGCTATTGCTGTTCCTTCAATGGTATCTGTAGCATAAGGTAAGTGGAAGTTATGGGCTTCGGTAGCCCCCCAAGGTAGTACCGCTAATTCAATGTTTTCATCCTTAAGATGTTTCCAATTGGTCTCCGCTAGAACGTAAGGTCTTATCATGGAATTGGTTGTCAATTTCGCTCCTCAATATACATCTGTCTTACCTTTTTAAAGAGTTCAGAAGAATACACAAAATTGGTCACGGCTTCGTTATCTGTCTTGAAGATTTCATTTTTGGTGCCTTCCCATTCCTTAAAACCGTCTTTTAGAAAAATAATTTTCTCTCCAATCTCCATCACAGAGTTCATATCGTGGGTGTTGATGACCGTGGTAATGTTATATTCCTGAGTGATTTCCTGAATTAGGTTATCAATAAGAATGGCTGTATTAGGGTCCAAACCCGAATTAGGTTCATCACAGAACAGATAGGTGGGGTTCATCACAATGGCCCGTGCAATAGCTACCCTTTTTTTCATTCCGCCAGAAATTTCCGAAGGGTATTTTTTGTGGGCGTCCACTAAATTCACACGTTGTAAGACCACATCCACACGTTCTTGCATTTCTTCTTTTTCCTTCCTGGTGAACATTTCCAATGGAAAACGCACATTTTCCTCAACAGTCATGGAATCGAATAACGCACTTCCCTGGAATACCATGCCCATATCTTGACGTAAATCCCTTTGTTCATCGCTTGTCAAATCAGCATAATTTTTTCCACTATAACAAATATTACCCTTTTCAGGAGTAAAAAGCCCCAACAGGCACTTAAGGAATACCGTTTTGCCGGAGCCACTTTGTCCAATGACCAAATTGGTCTTACCCTGTTCAAAAACAGTGGAAATTCCTTTTAAAACATGGGTGTCCACGAAAGATTTATAAATGTCCTCTACTTTTATCATTGGCCAAGCAGTAATTGGGTGAGCACGTAGTTTAAGATAATGATGACCACACTTGTCCAAACAAAAGATGTAGTTGCTGCTTTTCCTACTTCCAAGGCCCCACCACGCATGTAATACCCAAAATAGGAGGGGATGGTAGCGATGACAAAGGCAAAAACCAATGTTTTAATAAATGCATAGGTTACATGGAAAGCATTAAAGTCAATTTGTAGTCCCTTAATAAATTCACCGCTGGGGGCATAGCCACCAAAAACAGCTGCAATCCAACCACCAAGAACCCCTATATACATGGCTATAGCAACAGAAAATGGGAAAAAAAGCATGGCAATTATCTTAGGAAAAACCAGATAATTTAATGAGTTGATACCCATTACTTCTAACGCATCTATTTGTTCCGTAACCCTCATGGTACCTATACTCGAGGTAATATAAGACCCTACTTTTCCTACCATGATGATGGAGGTGAAGGTAGGAGCGAATTCCAAAATAACCGACTGTCTTGTGGCAAAGCCAATTAAACTCTTAGGTAAAAATGGACTGGTAAGGTTCAATGCTGTTTGGATGGTCACCACCCCACCAATAAAGAAAGAAATAAAAATAATGATGCCCATGGAACCATAAATAAGCTCATCAATCTCCTTGAAGATAAGGGAACGCATCATCGTCCATTTTGTAGGTTTTTTAAAAACCTCCCATATCATAATAAAGTACTTGCCTACCGCAGCAATATATTTCATGGACCTCTCCTTGTACCACGTAAAAATAAGAATATTGGTAGCATTTAACCTTCAATTAAATTTTGATTTGGTATTATTGGATAGTTTTGCCCGAACTAATTATTTCATATGCGAAGTATTCGAATCCCTTTTCTCCTCAGTCTTGTTTTGTTGATCGGTATCTCTGTTGAAGGGCAACGAAGGGGAAAATCGAAAAATAACCCACCCCCAATAACGGAAAATAATGCGCCAAAATTGGTTGTAGGAATCGTAGTGGACCAAATGCGGTACGATTACCTCACACGCTTTTGGGACCACTTCGGCGAAGGAGGCTTTAAACACCTAGTAGAAGAAGGGTTTAATTGTAAAAACCACCATTTTAATTATGCACCAACTAGTACGGGACCCGGGCATGCCTCTGTATACACGGGAACAACCCCTGCTGTGCATGGCATTATAGGAAATGATTGGTATGACAAAGAAACGGAAGAGGAAGTGTATGTAGCTTCAGACAAAACCTATTCTTCGGTAGGGACGGAAGGTACTGCCGGAAAAATGTCCCCACATCGTATGTTAACCACCACCATTACTGATCAAAATAGATTGCATACCCAGTTCCGTGGAAAGACCATTGCCGTAGCAATTAAAGATAGGGGGGCAGTGCTTCCCGGAGGTCATACGGCCAATGCTGCGTATTGGTTTGAAGGAGGGGAATCGGGAAATTGGATTACCAGTTCCTATTATATGGATGAACTTCCCACGTGGGTACAAGAATATAATAGTACAGATGCCGTGGAAGCTTATAAAAGACCATGGCAGACCCTTAAGCCGATAACAGAATATGCAGAAAGCGGTATGGATCAAAATATTTATGAAGGTAGGTTTAGGGGAGAGGCTACAACTACTTTCCCCCATGATTTACCTTCACTTTGGGATAAAAATGGTGGAACAAGTATTCTCAGATCCACGGCTTATGGAAACTCCATAACCACCGATTTTGCGATAGCGGTTCTTGAAAATGAGGATTTAGGGCAAGATACCATCACCGATTTTTTAGCCATTAGTTTTTCCAGTACGGATTATGTGGGGCATATGTATGGCGTGAATTCTGTTGAGGTACAAGATTCCTATGTGCGATTGGACCAAGACTTGGCCCGAATACTTAGCACTTTGGACAACAAAGTGGGAAAAGGTAGTTATACGGTCTTTTTAACCGCGGATCATGGAGCGATTCATGTACCAGCTTATTTGAAAGACCAAAAAATACCCGCAGGATATCTGGATTTTAGTACTTTGAAAAGCAAGTTCACTGAGTTTTTAAAGTATAATTACGGGACTACCGATATTGTAAAAGCTATTAGCAATTATCAAGTGTTTTTGGATAGGAAGGTCATAGACAACCTGGATATGGACTTGAAGAAGGTGCAGGAAGAAATTGCTATGGAAATATTGAGTTATGTAAATATGGATAAGGTATTTACAGGTTTTCAACTATGGCAAAACAATTATACCCAATCCTCTGGTATTCCTTATTTAATACAGCAGGGGTGGCACCAAAAACGTTCTGGAGATGTAGTTTTTGTTCAAAGACCCGGATTTATTTCCTATCCCAAAACCGGCTCTACCCATGGCTCTCCCATGATATATGATACCCATGTACCTTTATTATTCTATGGGAATGGTGTAAAAATGGGCGAAACTACCGTTCGGACGAAAATACCGGATATTGCGCCTACTTTAGCGGTGATGCTGGGGATAGGTTTTCCAAATGGTACTACAGGTACGCCAATTCGAGAGGTCCTGGAATAGAGTTTTCTATTTTTTTGACTATTCTTCCACTTGCCAAAGTTCTTTTTTGCCAGTTTCAAAATCCTTGGTAATAACAGCCCTGTCATATTCCTCTCCCAATGTGGTGTAAGCTATATAAGTTAGTTTATTGTCCTCGATGGTGATGACCTGAAAGAATTGGGTCTGTTCGGCAGTTTTATCCGGTTGGTAGCCATTGGCGGAATATGATTTTAGTTGCTCCCTGTCCAAGCTGTATTGTTTTGGCCCACTTACCGAGGTGACATAAACCGTTCCTAAGTCATTCCCATCTGATGTGTCAGCAGACCGGGTGGGAACATGTCCACGTGCATAGGTGTGATCGTGTCCATTAAGTACTAAATCAACATTGTATTTGTCAAGAATAGGCTTCCAATTTTCGCGGGCAAATTGGAAGTCCCGACCCTTGGCAGGGGAGAAAATGGAATGGTGGCATGTAAGAATGTTCCATTTGGCGGAGGAATTTTGAAGTTGCTTCTCGACATATTTGGTTTGGTCTTCGAGCTTATCATTTGAATTGAGGACAATAATTCGGATATCTTGATAATCTACCGTATAAACGGTTTCCTGTAGTTCTGGTGCCAGGTCTTTTTCAATTGGCAGTGTGAACTGTGGTTTCCATTGGATGGAGAGCTTTCTACCTTCCCCCTCGGCTAGGGGCCGAAACTCATGGTTTCCTACTACGGGTATTGCAGTCCATTGGCTATGAAGAAAACCACCAGCTTTATACCATTCTGCCCATTCATAATCGCGATGGGCGTTATTTATCAAATCTCCAGCATGTATAACAAATGCTGAATTAGGCGCTGTTTGGTAGGCCATTCGAATTACGCGGGACCAATGGGCGAGCACATTGTTCTGTGCATCGCCAAAATAAACAAATTGGGTTGGGGAATACTCGGTTCTTGCTGTCCGAAAGTGAATCCATTCCGACCAATACGTGGTACCATCCCCAACGCGATAGGCATAAAGTGTATTTGGCTTCAACCTTTCAAAAATTGCGCTATGGTAATTAACCACTAGCGAAGAATTCGCCTTATATCTCCCAAGGTCAAAGGGCTCGGTAACCGCATTCACAGTAACCGCATTATCCGTAAACCCTGAATTTACGGTAGCTTCTGCAATCTGTGCTACCGCACTATCAACGCTCTTATCAGTGCGCCAGGTAACTGCTCTGTTAAAAGCAGGGTCACCATGGAAGGTTAATATGACCCGATCGGGGTCCTTACTGGGAATCTCCCAATGGTGTAGCCCTTCATGGTCACCTTGATGTTGATGTTGAGCCCATGCGGATACTACCAGTAGGCCTATAATTAAAAGGAAGGATATTCTTAAATACACAGACGTTTTCATTCTTCTTGCTGGTTAATTGAAATAGCAAATTATGAATTAAAAAGATTCCTAAATTCCTTATTGGTGTTATTAACGTATTAAATATTGGCGGAAGAAATCACTCCATCTTTATCCTTCGATGGGAATTAAGGACAATTTTCGGCCTTAATCCGAAAGAAAATCAAAAAGGACCCTAGTATAATTTTTGGGTTGGTTCAAGTACGGAAAATGCCCTTTCTCAGAAAAAGTAAATACTTCTGCCTCCTTAAAATTTTCTTTTAGTAGTTGTCTTAATTCTTTTGTAATCAAGGGATCATTGTCAGATTCAATTATTAATTTGGGAATGTAGCGGACATTGGAATTATTGTTCATTTCGAAATGTTCCAAAACAATATCAAACCTTCCAATAAACTGTCGTTTTGACATTAAACCTGAATACTGTTCCAATAAGTAAGCCTCAACCAGTTTTGAATTTTCGGATGACGGAATGACATTGGTGGAAGCGTTCTTCCGAAAATTATCCATGACCAACCATTCAGGAAGGAAAGGCACTATTTTTCGCATTCCCCCATTTTGTTTTATGAAGAACCCGTTTGGTGGAAATGTATTTCCGAGTACAATTTTTTCCAGTCGGTCAGGATGTTTGTCCAGAAAATATTGTCCAATATACCCTCCCATTGAGGTGCCGATAAAACATACTTTCTTAATGTCCTCTTCATTTAAAACTTGAATAATTCCGTTTGCGGCCTCTTCAAGGGAATGAACCGTTGGTAGGGTCAGACTAATTATTTTGAAGTCAGTTTTCAGTTCGTTTATTTGTTGAAACCAGATATCGTATGCGCCACCCATACCGTGCAGAAAAAGGAGGGTTTTCTTCCCCTTGCCCAAGGAAACATAATGCCAGGCCTTATTTTGATACCTAAGGGATTGTAAGGGGCGTTCCCTAAAATTTGAAAGTAATTCTTGTATACCGTTGTCACCTTGGTAGTATTCTGAGAAACTTTTTTTCTTGACTGGAATACTATAAAATCCAATGATGAGTATCAAGATAGAGCCGATGATATAAGCTCCCCTTTTTTTGGTCATATAACTCTTTTAAGATTTTTAAGGTTGATCTTACTCCTGGATTTGAACGATTGTCTCAACTTCACATGCTAAATTCCAAGGTAAGGAGTTCATTCCTACCGCGGATCGCGCGTGTTTACCCCGATCTCCAAATACTTCCAGCATCAGGTCAGAATACCCATTGATTACCGTAGGATGTTCCGTAAATGTTGAGGGGGAATTTACCATTCCCAATACCTTTATGATTCCAACA
>JBCBZA010000230.1:0-4220 GCA_039815575.1 Bacteroidota bacterium
AGCACCGAACCAAGCGCGACGGGCGCCACTAGCCCAAGTGTCTTTGGGTGTTGGAGGAAGTTTTAAGAATGAAACTATAATCATACAAGGGGATTATAGGGATAGGATCATGGAATTTCTTAAGAAAAATGGGTTTTCGGTCAAGCGGGTTGGAGGTTAACACAATCCGGGCTGAAAATCAGCAATTTTATTCGACCAACTGTTAAATTTATCGATTAGTAGCATAGGTTTTGTTTATATAATTTTTGTTTTTTTTAAGTAAATCTTACATTTATCAGGTCTAACCAACGAAACAACACTTGAAAATGAAGTCACTGTTGCATATTACCAACGGAGATAGCTTCACAAAAAGACTGGAAAATCTCCCCCTCAAAGGTGATATTATTACTTGGAGGGAGATGTTATGTGAAGGAAAAACCCTTACTAATGTAGGTAGTGAATCCTTCTGGAAAACCAGATTTGAATTCCTCAATAAAAACTACCGGGTCAGTAAATCCTGGTTTGTGGAAAAGACCCTTAAGGAGTATCGCTCACTATGTAACCATAAGCAACAGGATCAAATCGTACTTTGGTTCGAATATGACCTCTTTTGTCAAATTAATATGTTGGCCGTTTTAAGTTGGTTAAAGACCTACAGAAGACATGCGGAGATTTCATTGGTTTGCAGTGGAAAGGAAGATGAAACCGATCGACTTTATGCCCTGAACGATCTTTCTGACGAAAAGGTGTTGGAGCTTTACAAAAACAGGACCGTACTTTCCCAAGATGATATCGAGTATGCTGATTATGTTTGGCAACTATACTGCAGTGATAATCCCATGCGTCTTGAAAACCTGATGGATTTCGATAATTTTCAGTTTAACTATCTATCGGATGCGATTAAAGCGCACCTACAGCGATTCCCCAGTATTAAAAATGGCTTGAATGCAGTGGAGAACAATATTCTGCAAGTTGCTGTTGATCACAAACCAAAATCAAAAAGGGAGTTTACTGGTCAGGTCTTACAAAACCAAGGATTTTATGGCTTCGGAGATTCCCAGTACGACCGTTTGATTACTAACTTACGTCCCCTATTTTCTTCCTTAAATCCTGTGCGTCTTTCAAAAAAGGGAAAAGCCGTATTCGCAAAAAAGGAAAACTATTACTCAGCATTGCGAAATGAAGACTATTATTTAGGGGGTGCCCTCAAATATGGTTTTCTTTTTAATACCGATAACCATCGCATTCTAAAACTCTAAGTCCTCATGCCCATCGGCGAATCTGAGCTGATCTTAAATGCCGATGGCAGCATTTATCATTTAAATTTACTCCCGGGCGATATCGCTTGCACGATTATTGTTGTTGGTGACCCCAACCGCGTGGGACAGGTTTCCAAATACTTTGATACCATTGAGGTAATTAAGCAGAAACGGGAGTTCCTTACACATACAGGTCATTTAAAGGAAAAACGACTCACCGTGCTTTCTACAGGGATTGGATCAGGGAACATTGATATCGTCTTAAATGAACTGGATGCCCTTGCAAATATTGACTTTAGCTCCCGCAGGGTCAAAGAGCGTTTTACTGCGCTAAATATTATCCGTATCGGTACTTCTGGGGCCATACAGCCCAATGTACCTGTAGACTCTTTTATCTTCTCCGAATGCGCTATTGGTTTGGACGGCCTTCTTCACTTTTATGAAAAGGACAAGGCGGAAATTCCAGAAATGACCAAGGCACTCATCAATCATTTGTGTTGGAATGGTTATGGAATTGTGCCCTACACATCAAAAAGTGATGTTGGGCTTAAAGAACTTTTTAGGTCAAATCGTATACGATTGGGAATTACGGCAACCAATAGTGGATTCTATGGCCCACAGGGACGAGAATTGCGCTTATCCCCTAAATTGGTGGATTTTCACACAAAACTTAATGCTTTCCAATTTGAAGGTAAATCAATCACCAATCTTGAAATGGAGACCGCTACCATTTATGGACTTTCCAAACTATTGGGACATAGGGCGGCATCTTTAAATGCCATTTTGGCCAATCGCGCTTTGGGCACTTTCTCCGAGAATCCCCATAATACCATTGATACGTTAATTCAATTAACACTGGACATATTAACAAAGTCGTAGTAATCAATTTTGCATCTGAAACCCTATTTTTGGAAAATAACCCTTTAAAGATCTTCCGATGAGCCCAGTCAGCATTTGTGGTGTTCCCGAGCATTTTAACCTGCCCTGGCACTTTGCTATTGAAGAGGGCGCTTTTGAGGAAAGGGGAATCGACCTGATCTGGACTGATATTCCCGAAGGTACGGGAAAAATGTCCCAGTTGCTGGAAAGTGGAAGAATGGATTTAGCCATTATCTTGACCGAAGGTATTATCAAAAGTATTTCCGAGGGGAATCCAAGTAAAATTGTGCAGACCTATGTAAAGTCCCCGTTGCTTTGGGGAATACATGCAGATGGAAAAAGTGCCATTTCGCATGCTGACGAACTAAAAGGCAAAAAAGCAGCCATAAGTAGATTTGGCAGTGGAAGTCATTTGATGGCTTTTGTACACGCCCAAAATCAAGGTTGGAATACCAAACAACTGCAATTTGAGGTAGTGCACCATCTGAATGGTGCAATAACTGCGTTACAATCTGGAGAGGCCGACTATTTCATGTGGGAACATTTCACTACAAAACCATTGGTAGACAGTGGAACATTTAAATTTTTAAAGAACTGCCCAACGCCATGGCCCTGTTTTGTTATTGCAGGCAACCAACAATTCTTGGAAACACATCCCGGTTTGGTAAAACATCTCTTGGAAGTCATCAATGGATACACTTTGGAATTTAAGAAGATTCCAAGCATTGACAGGACTTTTGCCAATAGGTACAACCAAAAGTTAACGGATATTCAAGAATGGCTTTCATCCACTTTTTGGTCCCAAGAACAGTTGTCGGATGCAATGGTGAGAACAGTCATTGAAAAATTGGAATCGCTTGGTCTTCTTGGCCTCCAGAAGAATGGCAAGGCCTTTCTTTGGCAACATCCCTAAAAATGCTTCTTAATCAATGCCCTGAACTTAAGATCTGATAATGGCTTTTGTTCTGTATCGGATACGTTGGGATTATCTATGGCCTTTTTTATGGAGTGCTCAATATCCAAGGAAGTAAGCATTACAATCGTAACATTCTTCTTAAAATCAGCATTAAACTTAATGTCAAAATCAGCTAAAAATTCCCATCCGTTCATGATGGGCATGTTCGTATCCAAAATAAGAAGACAAGGCAAAATATCGTCGTTTCCATTCAATACTAAAAAATCCAGGGCCTCCTTACCATTAAGGGCCACATTGATTTCGATGGATGAATCGACTTGTCTAATGAAAAATTGGTTCAGAAAATTTGTGGTATCATCATCATCTACCAACAAAACGGATTTTAATTTCCCCACCCTGTCCTATTTCCGTAATAATTCTACATTACAAACGTAGTCTTTTTCTTCTTATTTTAACATGAAATATACACTAGTAATTCACCATGTTATTAACGGTTTCCCCATTTTAGCCAACAGCTGGTTCGTTTTACTGAAGTGTTGGTTCCCAAACCAAAGTCCCCTGTTGGCGCTTAGGGGTGATGGATGTCCGGAAGTAAGGATATGATGTTTGGTAATGTCAATCAATGTCGCTTTTTTCTTGGCAAATCCCCCCCACAATAAGAAAACAATCCCTTCCAAATTTTGTGAAATGGTTTGGATGACAGCATCCGTGAACTGCTCCCAACCTTTATTTTGATGACTTCCCGCTTGATGGGCCCTCACTGTCAGCGTAGCATTTAAAAGCAATACCCCTTGTGAAGCCCACCGCTCTAAATTCCCACTTTTGGGGTAGGGTGTTCCCGTATCTACCTTTATTTCCTTGAAAATATTGACCAAAGATGGGGGATGGGAAATGCGGAACAAAGGTAGCGACAAAGGCGACCGCATCGTGCGTTCTGCGCTTTCACATACTGAGGCCAGAATCAATTTATTCCATCAAGCCCGACAAGTTACACGGGCAACCTTCTTGGTTCTTGCATCGATACCTGTGAGCACGTTTGACCCCATGTCACGACGTGATGCCCTCTTTTGGAAGACGGGAGACAATGAACTGCAAGGGAGGTGTGTTTGCTATTGCTTTGAGAATTTATGACAACGTCCACCATCCTTGGGGAAAAGCTGCTGGTCAGGGCAACACGGGTGGACGGG
>JBCBZA010000066.1:0-20810 GCA_039815575.1 Bacteroidota bacterium
AGTTCCAATCGTGCAAAGTTTTTACCATTTGCATCATAATAATAGTGGTGAAATTCAAAGAACTTGCCTGTTTCACTAAGGCCTTTTAGGCCCAAAGAAACTTTGAATTTACCGATAAAGACTTCTTTGAAATAATACATGTGCTCGTAGAATACTACGGGACCAATTTGGTGGGTGGCCATAAACTTCTGGTGGAAACCATTCCAGTTAAGAAATCAATTCGAGTATGACTTCCATAATCAATATAGGCAGAGTTGGCCAAGTGCCTATTGGCGTCCAAATCACTCCAGCGTATTTCTATTTCCTTAAAAAACATGATTCAAATTTACTATGCATGCATAATATTTAATAAAAATACCATAGATTTGATATTTGACCTAAAAAATAGGTTCCTTAATTTTATAATAAGACCATGAGCCAAAAAGCCACTTTTATCAACGATTTGTCATTGCCTGCCATCGCTGCCCCCATGTTTCTGATTTCCGGACCCGAGTTGGTAATCGAATGCTGCAAAAATGGTATTGTGGGTACTTTTCCCGCTTTAAATCAGCGGACCAGTGAAGGTTTTGAGGAATGGCTAGTGCAAATAAAGACCGAATTGGCAAACTGGGAGAAGGAAAACAGGTAAAAAGGCAGCTCCCTTTGGAGTGAACCTCATTGTACATCAGACCAATCCGAGATTGGAGGCGGATGTGAAGTTGTGTATCAAACATCAAGTGCCGCTGGTAATTACTTCATTAGGAGCTGTAAAAATGGTGGTTGACGCCATTCATAGTTATGGCGGATTGGTATTTCATGATGTAATTAAAAAGCGGCATGCGCAAAAAGCCGCTGGAGCGGGGGTAGATGGGTTGATTTTGGTAGCAGCAGGAGCCGGTGGGCATGCGGGGACTATTAATCCTATGACCTTAGTAGCCGAAACCAGACAGTTTTTTGAAAAAACCATTATCCTTTCAGGATGTATCAGCACGGGTAGGGACATTGCATCGGCCATGCAGATGGGTGCCGATTTGGCGTATATGGGAACCCGTTTTATCAATACCAAACAGAGCAGGGCTCCGGAAGAATACCAAAATATGATTGATGACGCTGGAGCTAGTGATGTGACCTATACCGCCGCAATTTCTGGGGTACATGCCAACTTTTTGACCAAAAGTTTGGAGGCCGCCGGGCTAACAGCAGAAGATTTGAAGAAAGACCAGAAAGTGGATTTTGGGAAAGAATTGGATACCGAGCACAAGGCTTGGAAAACGATTTGGTCCGCTGGTCAAGGCTCTGCATTGATTTCTGATAGTCCTTCAGTAGAGGAGTTGATAGAAAGACTAAAGAAAGAGTTTAAGTCGGCCATAGAGGGGCAATACCAGCTGTTGGAAGTATTTCCTAAATAATTCAAGATGTACTCAGGACACTAAAAAGCCAAGTTTATGCCACTGGTTCCGTCCAATTACAACCCTCCTTTTTTGTTCAGGAATGGACATTTTTCCACTATTTATGCCGGGGTCATAAGAAGGGTGCATGGATTGCTTCAGAAAAGGGAACGATTGGAACTTTCGGATGGCGACTTTATGGATTTGGATTGGAGTGATTCACGGTTACCCACTCAAAAAGTTGCCATTTTACTTCATGGTCTCGAGGGCGATGCCCAACGCCATTACATAACAGGCAGCGCCAAAAAACTCAATTATAATCATTATGATGTTTGCGCAGTGAATTTTAGGGGCTGTAGCGGAGTTCCCAACAGGTTGTACCGTTCCTATCATTCTGGTGTAACCGAAGATTTAATTGAGGTCATTCAACATGTCTTGAATACACGGGACTATAATGAAATCTATCTTTTGGGTTTTAGCTTGGGAGGAAATCTTAGCCTGAAATATTTGGGAGAAGGAAATCATGTGCCCCATCAGTTAAAAGCTGCAGTAGCCGTCTCTGTGCCTTGTGATTTGAAAGACGCCTGTGACCAATTGCTCAGTTCTAAGAATGTGCTGTACTCAGCCCGCTTTAAAAAACACCTCTTGGCCAAACTCAGGACCAAAAGAAAACAATTTCCCGATAAGATTACTGAGCAAAAGATTAAGGCAATTGTAACACTTAAGGATTTTGACGATACCTATACCGCACCAGCCCATGGATTTAATAATGCTTTGGATTATTACACCAATTGCAGTAGCAATCAGTTTTTGGAAAAAATTTCAGTACCTACCCTTATTTTGAATGCCAAAAATGACACGTTTCTCGGTGCCAAGTGCTTCCCCTATAAAGAGGCCGAAAAGAACCCCCATCTTTACTTAGAAGCACCTGATTTTGGGGGACATGTGGGCTTTTGGGGCCGTAAGAATAGTAGTTACGCGGAAAAAAGGGCGGTGGAATTCTTTAATAGCGTACATTTATGGTAACACTAACTATTTTAAATGAAATCCGTAATTCCCGTGCTTGGGATGTTATTGGTTTTTGGCGCCTGCGTTGAAGACCGTGATTTTGATGCTCTTAATGACGACTGCACTAATTCAGAGGCAAATGTATCTTTTTCAGAAGTAAAGGCCTTATACAAGGGGGAGCTTTTGCAAATTCAGGAAGATTGGATTATCGAAGGCTATGTGATTTCCTCTGACCGAGCCAGTAATTTTTTTAGTGTGCTCTATTTTCAAGATGACCCTGTGCAGCCTACCGAGGGGTTTCAAATTGAAATTGATGTCAGGGACAATCATTTGCTATTTCCCGTTGGGAGCAAAATCTTAATCAAATTAAAGGGGCTCTACCTAGGCCAAAGTAGGGATGTTTTTAAGCTCGGGGGGACTTTTGCTGCTTTCGGAACAATATCCGTAGGGCGACTACCGGCTTTAAAAGTACCTGAGCATATTTTTATAGCTTGCCAGGAGTTGACTGAGATTTTACCCCGGACCGTTACTATTCCAGAAATCAATTCCACCATGACCAGCACCTTGGTACAACTTGAAGGGTTGGAAATCATGGATCAAGAATTGGATAGCGTTTTTGCTACTGCACGCGAAGAAACGGAACGAACACTTACTGATTGTTCGGATAATGAGCTAATACTGGTCAACAGTGGATTTTCAGACTTTCAGGCAGAATTGTTACCGCAAGGAAATGGTTCAATACAAGGGGTGTTGGTTCGAGAAAATGACGATTTTTTTCTGGTGATACGCGATTTGGAGGATATTAATTTTAACAATGAACGATGCGAAGATGTGGTGACCGAATTCACCTCGGCCGAAATCTTTTTTTCTGAATTAGCGGACCCCAATAATAATGCGGAAGCCCGCTTTATGGAATTATATAATGCCTCTAGTACACCCTTGAATTTAAATGGTTGGGTGATTCGTAGATATACCAATGCCAATACTGAGGTAAGCTCCATACTTGATTTATCTGAGCTAGTCATAGCCGCAAAAAGCACCTTGGTTATTTCTCCCAATGCCAATGAATTTGAACGTGTCTATGGCTTTCCTCCCGATTTGGGTGTTGGAGCCAATAGCCCGGCCGATTCCAATGGGGATGATAATATGGAATTGGTGGATCCCTTCGGAACCATTATCGATAGGTTTGGGGTCATAGGCGAAGACGGCTCTGGAACCAGCCATGAATTTGAAGATGGCCGTGCGGTAAGAAATTCACAAATTTTGAAAGCAAATACTATGTATACTTTTTCGGAATGGACTATTTTTAATGATACCGGAGCGGTTGGCACCATTAATGAACCTCAAAATGCTCCGGAAGATTTTACTCCAGGTATGAGAGACTGAAATTATGGCTAGAAAAGAAGATTTTTTTAATGCTATCCGAAATGGAACCTTAGAAGAAATACAAAAGACCCTTACCAATGTTCCAGATTTATTGAATGCTATTGACGAACGCGGCTCTACCCCTTTATTGCTGGCAACCTATTATGGCCATATGGAAGTTGCTAAATATTTTTTGGATTTAGGAGCTGAAGTGGATGCAAAAGATAGTTCCGGGAATACTGCTTTAATGGGCGTTTGTTTTAAGGGGTATGAAAACGTTGCAGAACTGTTGGTCAACGCTGGAGCCAATGTCAACCATGTAAATAGTATGGGGGCAACGAGCCTCATCTATGCAGCAAGTTTCAATAAAATTGGGATTGCGAAAATCCTTTTGGAGAATGGTGCGGATATCCACACCAAAGATGCCAGGGGCAATACAGCTTTGGACAATGCAAAAATGCAAGAAGCTCAAGGGATGATTGAATTGCTACAACGCTATAGCCAATGAATGATAGGGAACAATTGGATGTCATAAAAAGAATTAAGGCCATTGCGGAGACAGGTTTGGTGTATGCGGAAGGGAGCTATGATAAAGAACGTTATGAAGAGCTTAAGGAGATTAGCCTAAGATTGATGGCCGAAATGTCAGGTCAACCATTTGCCAAATTGGATAGCTTTTTCCTTCCTCAACTGGATTATCCGACCCCAAAAGTGGACATCCGTGGATTTATTCTAAATGAAAAGGACCAAATTCTAATGGCGCAAGAAAGCGTGGATAGTAAATGGACCATTCCAGGCGGATGGTCCGATGTAGGTAATACCCCCTCTGAAGTGGCCATCAAGGAAATTAGGGAAGAGACCGGGTTAAACGCTGAAATTGTGCGTTTACTGGCCATTTACGATAAGCAAAGACATCCCCATCCACCAGAACCTTACTACATCTATAAGATGATATTTTACTGTAGGGTGACTGGTGGAGAACTCCAGGCCGGGTTTGATATGCAGGGGGCCGATTGGTTTTCATTGGATGAGCTACCCCCGCTTTCAGAAAACCGTATTTTGGAGAACCAACTGCATCATCTGTTTGCTTTGGTCAAAGACGATATCCAAAACGTATATTGTGATTGATGTGGAATTAAAGATAGCACTTATCCAATCCCATCTACATTGGGAGAATCCAAAAGCCAATCGGGAAATGTTTAGGGAGAAAATAGATAGGATTCCTAACGATTTTGATTTAGTTGTTTTACCGGAAATGTTCACCACTGGCTTTACCATGAAACCTGGACAAGTAGATTCATTGGAGGGAGAAAAAACACTTCAATGGATGAAGGATTGTGCATCCAAAAACAGTGTGGCATTGTGTGGGAGCATTGTTTTTCAAGAAAAAGATCGCTATTTCAACCGATTATTTTTCGTTTTGCCAGACGGTAATTATTTCCAATATGACAAGAAGCATACGTTTACCCTTGCGGGGGAACACAAGGTCTATAAAGCAGGTGGCAAAAAAATAGTGTTTGAATATAAAGGATTCAGCATTTGCCCATTGATCTGTTATGACCTAAGATTTCCAGTTTGGGCTAGAAATATGGAGGATTATGACGTCTTGATATATGTTGCCAATTGGCCCAAACCCCGAATCAGCGCTTGGGATACCTTGCTAAAAGCAAGGTCCATTGAGAATATGGCCTATTGTATCGGGGTAAATCGGATTGGTTTGGATGGTTTGGGACATGAATATTCAGGTCATTCCGCAGTGTACGATGTTTTAGGTACTAGATTGGCGTATTCCGAAAAGGAAGAGGTCATTTATGCTTCCCTATCCAAAGAACATATTGGTAAAAATCGCTCTCAACTTCGATTTTTAGAGGATCGGGATGCATTTAGTTTGATATAACGAAGGTCTGTTCCAGTTCCCAATTGGCACGAACGTCAATAATATCGGGAAAATAGCTGATTCGTTCGGGTTGAATTTTTTTCAAATAACTTCCAGTATCCCATATTCCATTTTTATTTTCGTCAAAAACAACCCGAATACCGTATTTGCCGGGATTTAAGTATTTGAAAGACAGGGGATTTGGATCAAAACTTATCTGTTCCCGCTGTACCTCTCCCTTCTCATTCGTCAACTGCACTAAGATAGGATAACGCACATCACCCGAAACCGTAAGATTCATATTTCCTAAATCAGAGAGCTTTGGGGTAGATAACCTTACACCAATCGTATCGTTCTGCGTCCCAAAAAAATCCCGGAAAGCACCAGGTAGAAAGGTGATATTATACCCCTGTTCCTCAGACAGTTCAAAGTCCATTTCCATTTTGTTTTCTATGGTGTCCAATCTAGTAGTAAAAGCAACAAGCGCGGAATCTTTGTCCATGATCTCTATGAGGGAACTATCTACTTGCACCAAAGGGGTGTTTGAGGCCATTTGGAACAACTCTCCATAGTTGATCTTACTGCTTGGGGTTGGGGTTAACTTTAAACTATCAAGGGCTAGTTTCCTGGTTTTGACCGTAAAGGTGTCAATGATCTTAAAGGGCTCATTACCTACCGTAAATACGATGGAATCAATATCGGTAGGGGTAATCCAATAGTTTAAGGTGTCTTTGTCCCTTTCTTTTTTGATTATGGTCGTTACGGAATCCGGTAGTTGTGTTAGGGACTTAATTTTAATGCTATCGCCGTTCCCGCTATACCCAAAAATAATCCGATTCTTGGCAATATAGCTGGGAACGGAAGCTGCATAATCGGGTATTTCCTTAAAAAGGTTTAGGAGTAGCAAAGTATCTGTCGGCAGGGTGATGGTATCCTGCAGAAAAGCAATTTTATCTGCTCTTTGATCAAAAACATAATTTTTGCCTTCATCTTTAACCCCAAACAGCTTGTATTTTCCTGCCTTAAGGTTATTAAGTTGAAAAAAAGGAAGGCTGTCTCCCGTATTTGCTAAATAGTTCGGTGGAAATTTATAAATGGTGGAATCATTGTAAATACTATCAATTTCGTAAAGCATCACACTAACAAACTCATCAGGACTGCGATTATAGGCGTCCTTGACCACACCGGATAGGGAAAGGGAGTCTATATAATCTCCTGTGGAAAAAACATAGGTCAAAAAACTATTGGGATTTCCTTCATTATTGTCTACAATGCTCTGCCCAAAATTGATGGTATAGGTAGTATTTTCCTTTAGGGTGTCCTTTAAGGTTATTTCAATGAATTTGCTTGGACCTCCCAGGGGTTTTATTTCAGGAATATTTTTGAGGGGAGGGGAAACAATTAATTGATTTTGAACATCTTGAAGTTTAATGTATTCATCAAAATATAATCTAATTTTATTGGAATCAAAATTTATGGATAGGTTTTTGGGCTCTGTTCGCAATAGTACCGGCGGGTCCACATCCTTGGGTCCACCTGAAGGCGTGCCCCTTCGTGCACATTGCCAAAATGCTGTTAATGCCAAGCTTAAAAATACAATGCTTAAAATACGCTTTGCCAATTGTATAAACATATATTGTGGGGCAAAGAAACGATTTTTGAGGCAATACCAACGTTAACTTCTGTTAAGGAACAACAGCCATAGTGGCCACATAAATTTTGGCTTTCGGAATTTGCAGAAGGGCAGATGCACAAGCTTCGATTGTGGCACCCGTCGTAATCACATCATCAACCAATAAAAAGTTTTTGTTGCCCAATCCTTTTGATTGTTTAATTATAAAAAGGTCTTGACTGTTCTTCCAACGTGCCAAACGATTTTTCTTGGTCTGGGTTTTAGTATTTTGGGTCTTTACTAAAATATCATTCCTATATTCCGCGTCAAAGTGTGAGGACAGTTGTTTTCCAAATAGTTCAACTTGATTGTACCCTCTCTTTTTTAATTTTTTAGGATGTAAAGGTACCGGAATGACAATATCAATATTTGGGGCATCTTTGTTTGCTATTTTCATGCCAAACCAGTTCCCTATAAAATCGCCTAAATCTTGCTGGTTTTTGTACTTCAGATAATGTAATAGATTTTTTACGATTCCCTGTTTGGAAAAATAAAGAAAACTAGCAGCCTTTTCAACAGGCACACGCCCATAAAATATACGGTCTACCGCGTTTTCCTTATTAAAATCGTAATCGGTCAACGGCAAATCATGTCGACAAACGGTACAGAGTAGGTGCTCTCCTCCCGATAATTGTGCAGTACATCCAAAACACATGGATGGCAATAGGATGGAGTTAATATCGTTTATTATCTTTGACGGCCAGTTCATGAACAAATCTTATACCTGCAAATTCAGCCATTTATCGGATGGAATCCCAAGATACCACTTTCAATTATAAGATTATCCTAGCGGCACTGGTGGCGGTAATTATTGCGATTCTAATTGCGTTCTATTACAGTTATGCCCAGTCCCAAAATCAATTGGGATATTTGGAAGACGAGAAAAAACTCTTGGTAAAGGATTTGACCTTAATGAAAGCCGAGGTTGATCGACTTTCCGGTTTAAACGAAGTCAACGATATTGAACTACAAACTTCAAAGTTTAGAATTCAACGGTTGTTGGATTCCGTAGGGCGATTAAATTTTAATATAGTAAAACTTAAGGAAGACCGAAAAACCTTAAGGACATTGGAAGCTCAGTTTGATAGTTTAAAACTGAAAAACAATTTTTTGCGTTACAATAATTCACTACTTACCCAAAAATACGAACGCACCCTTAGACAAATTGAAGAACTTCGAGGGAAGACCAGTACTTTGGCTCAGGCTGAAGCCTTGGCTAGACAAAAGAATCAAGAGTTGGCCAAGGAGCTCAAAATCAAGAGTTACCTAAAAATGGAAAATTCTGAAGGTAGTGGTTTCCGTCTTAGGGCAGGTCGCCCATTGAAAACAAATAAGGCAGATGTTATTGAAAAACTTCGTGGCTGTGCTACCATTCAAGGTAATCCCAATGAAACGAACGAGGTTAAGGTGATTTACCTCCAGTTTTTGAATCCGGATATGGCGGTCATTGAAGATAATGCCAATGTGGTTTCTGTAGGAGGCAATACCTATAGCAAAAGGGTAGAAGTTGTCTATTTAGGAAAAGAAGTTGGCTTCTGTGATGCCATTACGGTACCTCAAGGTTCGTTGGAACCTGGAATTTATACCTTGAACATTTTTGAGGACCAACGTCTTCTTTCCTCCTCTGAATTTCAGTTGAAATAACATTTTCTCTTTTTAGGCTTTATTATACATTTGCCCCTATGGCAAATCACGAAGACATTTTCAAGAAAGTCATCTCCCATGCAAAAGAGTATGGTTACATCTTTCAATCCAGCGAGATATACGACGGTTTAAGTGCAGTTTATGATTACGGTCAAAACGGTGCTGAACTCAAAAAGAACATAAGGGATTATTGGTGGCAAGCGATGGTGCAACTCAATAACAATATTGTTGGGATTGACGCTGCTATTTTTATGCACCCTACTACGTGGAAAGCTTCCGGTCACGTGGATGCCTTTAATGACCCTTTGATTGATAATAGGGACTCAAAAAAAAGATACCGTGCCGATGTTCTGGTAGAGGATTATGTAGCTAAGATTGAAGCCAAGATTGATAAAGAGGTAACCAAAGCGGCTAAACGTTTTGGAACTGTATTTGACAAGGAGCAATTCCTTGCTACCAATCCTCGTGTTTTGGGCTATCAAGAAAAAGCTGATCGTATTCTTAAACGACTTGGAAAATCGTTGGAGAATGAAGATTTAGTGGATGTAAAAGCTCTAATCGAAGAGTTGGAAATTGCCTGTCCACTATCAGGTTCCAAGAACTGGACAGATGTAAAGCAATTCAATCTAATGTTTGGAACAAAGTTGGGTTCCACTGCTGAAAGTGCGATGGATTTATACTTGCGCCCTGAGACGGCACAAGGAATCTTTGTCAACTTCTTAAACGTTCAGAAAACAGGACGCATGAAGATTCCTTTTGGAATAGCCCAGACCGGTAAGGCCTTTCGAAACGAAATTGTAGCTAGACAATTCATTTTTCGCATGCGGGAGTTTGAACAGATGGAGATGCAATATTTTATTAAACCCGGGACTCAAAAGGAATGGTATGACGCTTGGAAGGAAAGACGAATGAAATGGCATCTTTCACTAGGGATGGGGGAAGATAATTACCGTTTTCATGACCATGAGAAGTTGGCGCATTACGCCGATGCTGCAGCGGACATAGAATTTAAGTTTCCATTTGGATTCAAGGAACTGGAAGGCATACATTCCCGTACCGATTTCGATTTGGCCAACCATGAAGAATACTCCGGTAAAAAACTACAATATTTTGATCCGGAAGAAAACAAAAGCTACGTGCCTTATGTTTTGGAAACCTCAATAGGTTTGGATCGTATGTTCTTGGCTGTTTTCTCCAATTCGCTTCAAGAAGAAGAACTGGAAAATAATACAACGCGAACGGTACTAAAACTCCCAGCCGTTTTGGCCCCTACCAAAGCCGCAATTTTACCCCTTTTAAAACGTGATGGACTCCCAGAAGTTGCACAAGACTTAGTAGAGGAATTGAAATGGAGCTTCAACCTAGCCTATGATGAAAAGGACGCCATAGGTCGTCGTTATCGCCGCCAAGATGCCGTGGGCACCCCTTTTTGTATAACCGTCGATCATCAAACCTTGGAAGATGGAACAGTCACCATTCGTCATCGCGACAGCATGGAACAGCAAAGGATTAAGCGAGCTGATGTAAAGAACGTGATTTCAAAAGAGGTGGATTTAAAATTTTGGCTCGCCAAGATATAACGCAATGAGGTTTGAAAATTTCTTGCTTTTATCCATTTACGTTTTCCAAAAAAGATTCGATAATCATTGAGATGGACATATCCCTAAATTCTAGAACCACGACCTTCACTAACCTCTTGAAAATTTGATGGAGATGAGGATGGATGGTTAGGGTTGTCTTTGTTTGGATGATCTTTATAAAGCGATACAACAAAGTAAGATTTACCTAATTTTCTTTTTCACATAGGATTCAACATGCTTTAAAAGGCCTTTTTCAGTTATAGAAAACGTGCTGAATCCGTCTCATTCTTATTTTGAGACCGATTATAGCTATGAATGAAACCCAGAAGGCTATGAGATTTGTGATCTGTATCATTAAAATCAAGCAAAAGACCTGATTGTCCCAATAAAATCGCTTAAAAATAGGGGAAGGTGATGAAGTATGTGCAAATCTGAACCTACAGCGATTAACGCCTAGATTGGAAGTAAACCAAAATTATAAAGCTAAATTTAAAGTCATGAATACTGCGATCGGCGATAATCTGTACCTGGGCGTGCTTTTGGGGCTTTACATACAGGTATTTCTATTAGGGATCATTATTGTCTTAGGGAGCAGGGGAAAGACTCGGATTGTCATTTTGGGCAGCTTCTGTTATTTGATGGCGGCCTCAACATTATACAATATCTTTTGGCCTACATTCAATACTTCCTTTATAGCTAATTTTTTTCTGGCGGGATTTAAGGATACGTATCTAGGTCCAATTTTATTCTTGTATATCATACTTCTTTCACAGCCAAAGAATAGAAAAAGGTTGATTTTAGGGCATTTGATCTTTCCCACAATGGTTACATGTACGTACTTGGTCTTTAAGTTTGGCTTTGGGCCATATTATCCGCAACATTATGCAAGGTTGGCGACATTTTTTCTGATCATTAAAACCTTTTCTTTTCTTTTTTACATAGTTCTTATGTGGATGAATAGGCATAAGATGGAGATGGTCATTCCCTCCTTAAGGAAAAAGTATTTCGTTTTTTTCTATTTGATTATGACGTATGCCTTTGTAACCTCGGTAATGAGTATTCTCTCAGTTTATATCGAATGGTTTGCTGGAGCATTCGAAAAACTGAACACATTTGTATATGCCCCCATGGGCTTTATAACTTACTTTATTACCATAATCTTTGCAATCAGTGAAAACAACTATCTAAAAAACTTTTTTATTTTAAAATCGCCCTACATCAGCAAGGAGGTGGTAGAAATGAAAACGGAGTTGGGGTTGTCCTTGGAGGGAAAATTGCTTTCCAGTAAAGGATATAAAGATCCTTATTTAAGTACCAAAAAAGTGGCTAAACTATTAGGCGTGCATCAAGATATTCTTGTTGAGTACATCAGAATACACCATAAGAAATCATTTAATGAGTTTCTAACGGATTTACGCATAGAAGAGTTTAAAAGAATTTGTGGTGATCAAAACCATAAAAACCTCAGCATTTCCGGAATGGCCTATGAAGCAGGATTTAAGTCAAAAGCTACATTCTATCGCCTTTTTAAACAAAGGGTTGGCATTTCTCCAGGGACCTTTATTGCTCAAAAAGGCGTAGCCAGTTAAAATTCAAAGTGGCCTCTATCCTATTGGAAGATGATTGAACAATACCAAGTGGAGTAAGCTAATTTTAAGTTTAGAATGAATGGTCTGGGATAACCTACTTTAAATTTGATTAGAAAATGGGATTAGTCCAACACCATCAAATTTGAGCAATGGTTTTGATGTGTTACATTCTAATCTAACCACTTTTTTTAATTAAAGGAACTTCGGTATTGTAATGGGGTCTGGTTGGTCTTGGTTTTAAAGAGCTTACTAAAGGATTGTGGATGTTCAAAACCTAAGCCATAGGCAATCTCACTTACCGATAATTCCGTGGTAGAGAGCTTCACCTTGGCCCGTTCAATCAATTTATTATGAATATACTGCTGTGTGGTCTGTCCTGTTAAATTCCTAAGTAAAGTGCTAAGGTAATCAGGGGTCAGGTTCAAATGTTCCGCTAACTGTTGTACCCGTGGCAAGCCGTTATTGGCCATAGCATCGGTATTGAAATAATCTTCAACGAGCAATTCCAGTTTTTCCAATATCTGATGACTCGTAATTTTTCGGGTCAAGAATTGACGTTTGTAAAAACGTTCGGCATAGTTCAATAATAGCTCAATCTGGCTTATTATGATTTGTTGGCTATATTCATCCAAATTGGTCTGGTACTCGGACCTAATATTGCTAAAAAGGCCATTGATGATACCTTCTTCCCTTTCGGACAGAAAAAGCGCTTCCCGAACCGAATAATTAAAGAAGGGATACTTTTTGATCCTTTCCGCGAGAGAAGTGCCAAAGAAAAAATCAGGATGAATGGCCAAAATCCAGCCAGAAGGTCTGAGATGGGTAAGGTCTTCTTCAATCAATTGTACCGAAATTACCTGTTCAGGAGCAAAGAAGGTCATTAGCCCTTCATCAAAATCATAGGATTGTTGCCCATAACGGTATTTGCCTGTCACATTTCGTTTTATGGAAATGGTATAAAATTCCTGTATCCATCGGAGCTCATTTGCTATAGCGGTAGGTCGTATTTCGCTATAATCCAACAAACTGATTAAAGGATGCTCAGGAGACTTTAATTTATTGAATCGATGAAGATCGCTTATGCTTTTTAAACGCTGGGTTTGTATACGGGACATCGCATGAGATTTTCTATTACCATTTATTTTGAAAGGGAGCCAATATCTGGCTCCCCTATTTAAATACTTGCCGTTATACTTTTAATTTTAGCATGTCTCCCATGCCAAAGGCATTAAAAAGTCCTTCGTGAATTTGTGCCAATTGATTGTTGTACGGATCAATATGGTCTCCCATACCCATTTTATCCACAACGGTTCTAGCAGGTCTACTTCCAGCTGGTGTGCTGATAAGATTGGCAATGGCATCTGCAACATTTTGCGGGTTCTGGGCAGGATTATTGGCTAATGCCCCCTCAAAATTATCAAAAGCTTGTTTTGGCGCGTGTACCATATCACCGTAGCTTTCATCTTGTGAGCGGTCTGACGGTTTCATAAGGCTGTCAAAAAACCCAGTGGGATATCCTCCTGGTTCAACAAGGCACGAGTCTACTCCAAATCCAGACAACTCGATGCGATAATTTTCAGCCAATGCCTCCACTGCCCATTTTGATGCATTGTAAGGACCGTAAAAGGGAAATGTGATTCTACCCAAAAGGCTTGAAATATGAATTAACAACCCAGATCCCTGTTTTCTCAAAAAAGGCAATGTTGCCCTATTCACACGCTGTATTCCAAAAACGTTGACATCGAACAATTTTTTAAAATCGTCTATGGTGAACTGCTCTTGAATTCCAAGTACCCCTATTCCTGCATTGTTGACAACGACGTCAAGCCCATTCAAAAGTTCAATTGCTTTTTTGATTCCTTCAGCTACGCTCTGGTCACTGGTCACATCGAGGTTAACGATTTTTGCTCCCAGTGTTGATAGCTCATTGGCGGCCTCCTTGTTTTTTGACTCTGGATTTCGCATGGTGGCCACTACTGCGTGGCCCTCTTTCAACAGTGTTTTTACGGTTAAGGCTCCAAAGCCCCCATTTGCTCCCGTGATTATTACTTTAGACATAGTTTTATGTTTTTAATTGATACTTGTACAAAATTCCGAATCAAATACATGCCCCTTGTAGCCAAATCCGCGGTTGTTGTAGTCAAAAGATGGAATCAAATACATTGACCCTTATAAAGTTAGTGCCTTCCATCCTAACTTTTTAAAATTGAAACATTGGAATGCTAAAAAAGTAGACAAGAGCGATGTCTAGGTAGTCTAATCAATGGAATACCTACTTTTTAATAGTTGAATGTTCTGTGCTATTTCTTCTTCGGACAGGGGGCGTTCATAAATCAAGATGCGGGCGATTTCCCCATCAAAAGATTCAGAGCCCGGGTGGTTGGTGGCATCGCGTTCCGTTCCAATTGCCAATTTTGACGCATTGGCAAATACGTTTACTGGATAGGTCCCTTTTGCAATGGGATTGGGACTGTTTATATAAAGTGAAATAGGAACTTCTCCCTTGCCCGATACCATTCTTGCTCCGATGATATGGAATTTTCCAGAATCTAAATTTAAACCAACCACTTTTGGGTTATTTTTATCAAAGCGCCCAAAGGTGACCCCATTTCTAGCTCCCGCCCAGAATGTCAAATCGTCTTCGAAATTGCCCCAAAAACCTTCATAATTGCCCCCATTTCGTAAATTCCCCATAAAAGAATTCACGTCTTCGAGACGGTGTTGAGCAAACTCAGTCCTTTCATCCGGACTTTGTGTACTATATGGTTGGATTACTACAAACCAGGTAAAGCCACTCCCTGTGATAAGATGGTCAAAGGCATCTTCTTTCCCATTGATTAACTCGTCCTCTTTAAAGACCACACTGTTATGACCGTTTAAATCAGTGTTATCTTCCTTTAAAAAGGGACTGCCAGAATCAGGTTTGGTTATTCGAACCCCATACGGGTTTGGCATAAATTCTTTTGCTGAAAAACCAGATACTTGATTGATCCATTTCTGTACTTCACCCCTCTCATTTGTGAGGATGGATTTATCTGCATCCAAATCCAAAATTAATCCATAACCATTAAGATCGTTCTCATCATTTTCATAGCCACTGGCCCATAAAATTCCCCCTTCAATCATTTTTTGATAGTTAGGATTTTGATAGGTTTCAATGGTATGCCCCAAAGAGGTAAAAAAAGAACGGCCCCCATCATAATAGTGATACCAGGTAAATGGATGATCACTACCCATCTTTAGTTCCGGTTCGGCTTCATAAGATGATTCATCAAGCGACAATAATACGTTCACCTTACCCCTGGGATTAGAGGAAAAAAAGTGCCATTCATCCTTAATGCTCCATTCTTTTGGCAAATGGGCTGTAGCGATATGGTCTTGGTTTTCAAGAAGTAGTTTGGCTTCCTGCACCTGTGGGTGCCCTACCAATCGGGTTCCAATCAAACCTTCATACCATTGCTGAAATACGGCGTCTTCCTTCCAAATGGCACCTGCACAATGGATTCCAACAAAGCCACCCCCATTTTTAATAAATCGTTGTAATGCTTCTTGTTGTTTTGTACTGAATATGGGACCATCGGTACCACAGTTATTATTAAATAGCAATACATCAATATTGGATAAGGTTTCGTCATTGAGACTAGACGCCCGTACCGAAGTAATGACCTCCCAACCATTTTTTGCGCCCAATCCCTCAACCATTTTTAAGGCAATTGCCTTCGATTTGTGCTCAAAACCACTATCTGCCTGAAAATTTAGAATGCGGATTTGACTTTGAGCCAAAATACCGCTGAAAATTAAGATGATAGTTACTATTGCACGTGACATAACTCCTTTACGGTTTACGATTATAACATATCCAAAATTTCGATAAGCCCTCTACCATTATGATAGGGGCATTTCCAAGGGCCCACTTTGTTTTCTTCCTCATAGGGTTTGCCCTCTGCATTTACCCTAAAAAACCATTCTCCGTTTCTGTGGTCAATGATATATTTTTGAGTGAATTGCCAAATTTTGAGGGCGTAATCTAGATAGGTGTTGTCCTTGGTAATTTTCCAAATGTAAACGAGCCCCACCATGGCCTCAATTTGGGGCCACCAGTGGAGGTCAGTGTCCATCTTCATTGTAACTCGGTCTTGAGCGTTTATCACGCCAAATTCATCATCTAAAGCCTTTTTTAGAAAAGTATTTGCTACAACTACGCCAATTTTTTCAAAGGTCTTGATGTAATTCTTGGTATTAATGGTTCTTGAAGCAAGAATCAAAAGCCATGCAGCTTCAATATCGTGCCCAAAAGAAATCTCCGTGGATTGCTCTTTCCAATCCTTGGAAAAGAAAAGTTTTAAATGACCTTCTTCCCCAAATAGTTTGTCTTGAAATAGCTGCATTAATCGCTCTAGGGCGTTTTTGACCCGAATATCTTTGGTTATTTCAAAGAGTGTGGTATAGGCTTCTAACAGGTGTAGATGGGTATTGGTGGTTTTGGGTGCGTTGAGGTCTTTTTTGCTAAGGCGAACATCCTCTATGAATTCCCATTGTTCTCCAAAGGCTTCATGATACCCCCCCAATGCGTTATCGTATGCTTTTTCTTCAATAAATGAGAAAAGCTCCATTGCCCACTCCAAGGCTGCCGCTTTTTTTGAGTATTTATAAAATTCGGATAAGGCATATATACAGAAAGCTTGCGCATATATCTGTTTTCTTTTATTGGTAGGTTTTCCTTTGTAATCTACCTCCCAAAAAACCCCACCATGTTCCACATCCTTAAAATGGTTCAATAAATAGGTAAATGCCCTTTCGCATTCTTTTTCATACTGCCCATCTCCGTAGAAGTTATTGGCGCGGGAAAATGTCCAGAGGATTCTAGTATTTAAAATGATACCCTTTGAATTGGTGCGATCAACTTCATTATAGTGGTCTATTCTACCATAAAAACCTTCGTTATTGTCATCCAAGGTGTTTTGCTGCCAATAATCCAATATGCTGGCAAGTTCCCTTTCCATACTTTTTTTGAATGCTATCGGTGGCTGTTTCCCCATAGGTTAGTATCGGTCTTTATTTTTTTTAATCAAGGATAGGATAGTATTTACAGAACCGTTTGAAGTCAATTTGTCCTCTGGCGTATTCTTGCAATAATCAACCAGGATGTCCACTGTTGTAGTGGCAACGTGCATTCGGGTATCCGAAGAGGCATAATAGATAAATACGGTACCGTCATGGTCGGCAATCCAGCCATTGCAGAAAAGTACATTGCCTACGTCACCAATAATTTCGGCATCGTCTGGGGCCATAAAATAGCCTCCTGGTTGATGGGTGACTATTTCAATGTTATCCAAAGCGGTCATAAAAAGATAGAGGACGTAGCGTAATCCAGCTGCAGTATTACGAACCCCATGGGCCAAATGCAGCCAACCTTCATTTGTTTTTAGAGGGGATGGACCCTGCCCATTCTTCAATTCATAGATCGTGTGGTACACTTTAGGATTGATAATGACTTCGTCCTCAACCTTAGGGTCTTTCATATCCCTAATATACCCCAGACCGATGCCTCCACCCGCACCGGTATCAATAAACCCATCTTGGGGTCGGGTATACACGGCATAGCGACCATTTATAAATTCTTCATGAAGGGTCACATTGCGTTGTTGATTGGAATCCGAAATTAAGTCGGGAAGGCGTTCCCATGTCACCAGATCTTTGGAACGTATGATTCCTGCGTTGGCAATGGCAGAAGAGGTATCTGATGCAGGTGTAGCGGGGTCTTTTCGTTCCGTACAGAAAATACCATAGATATATCCATCTTCATGTTGGGTCAAGCGCATATCATATACATTCACATCAGGGTTATTTGTTTGAGGGAGTACCAAAGGGGTATCCCAAAACTTGAAATTATCAATCCCATTTTCACTTTCTGCAAAAGCAAAAAAGGATTTTCGGTCTTTGCCTTCCATTCGAACCAACAGCAGGTAATTACCCTTCCATTTTATGGCACCCGCATTAAAGGCGGCATTTACGCCAATCCGTTCCAATACCAATGGATTGGTTTTGGGATTTAAATCATAACGCCAATGCAAGGGAGTGTGGGCAGCGGTTAGGATTGGATATTGGTATTTGGTAAAAATATTGGAAGGATGGGGAACTGGTATATTTTGTCGTTCCATTAAATTGGTATAGGCTTCAACAAGTGCCTTCAAGCGCAATGTATGACTGGCTTTATCCATGGTTTATTGGTATTTATTGACTTCTCCTTTCGGTGAGTTCCTTATTTATTTTTTGCATAAAAGTGTCATCCAATTTGTAAAATATGAGGAAGGCTGCGGATAGGAGAGCCCCAATGGCAGGTAGGATGCTCATCATCATTCGAATGCCTGTCTTGGCGGCTTCCGTCTGTTCTATATTGGCCTCAAATCCATAAAAAGCCAAAATCCACCCGGTTAATGCCCCTCCTAAGGTCCAGCCCATTTTTTGGGACATGGAGGACGAAGAAAAGACCAAACCTGTGGCACGTCGTCCAGTTTTCCATTCCGAATAATCTGCAATATCAGCATACATAGACCACAGTAGTGGAAAAATAATACCAGCACAAATGCTGATTAGAAATTGAAAAACAAATATTAAAATGATATGTTCTGCTTGAAAAAAGAAGAAAATAACACTGAGCACAGTCGCCATGACCATTGCCCCTATAAATGTTCGTTTTTTTCCAATCTTATCTGAAACCGGTTTGGCCATGACGACCCCTACGATATTAGCAGCC
Organism: Bacteroidota bacterium; assembly: GCA_039815575.1. Classification (GTDB taxonomy): domain Bacteria; phylum Bacteroidota; class Bacteroidia; order Flavobacteriales; family Flavobacteriaceae; genus Croceivirga. Next base: position 18,859 of record JBCBZA010000066.1, read on the forward strand.
TGTCCCAATACCAAGTAAAGGGTGCTAAAAGTCAAAGGGACATTGAGTAAAGGCAGTTGAAAGGCGTCTTGAGTCTCAAAATAGTACTTGAAGTAGTAAATGGTAGAGCCATCCCTTATGGAGTTAAAGATTAGGGTGCAGATTCCAGCCCCCAGGAGAATGAACCAAGGCTTGTTTTTTGCAAGGTCCTTTAAATCGGCCTTAAGTGAGGTCTTTTGTTCCTTTGGAGGTTGTATTCGCTCTTTGGTCCAACGAAATGTCCCATAAAAAAGGATAACCGCTAGGACACTATAAATGGTCATGGTAAATTGCCATCCTTTTTGCGGATTTCCTTGGACACCTTCCGTTGCAAAAAATTCTACCAAAGGCTCTGCGGTAGCCAGAACCAAAATACTTCCTGCAAAGGCAAAAATAAATCGATACGAAGCCAAAGAGGTTCTATCCTTTAAGTCTGAAGTCATTACGCCTAGTAGGGAAGCATAGGGTACGTTCACTCCAGTGTATACAATCATCATAGAACAATAAATGATATAAGCATAGATGATTTTTCCTGAAACATCCAAGTCTGGTGTGGTAAAGAGCAGAATCCCAAAAATTCCGAAGGGAATGGCCATCCATAAGATATAAGGTCGGAATTTACCCCATTTAGTGTTTGTCCGGTCTGCCAAAATACCCATCAACGGGTCGTTGAGTCCATCAAAAACCCGTGTAATTAAAAACATGGTTCCCACTACGGCCGCAGAAATACCAAAAACATCAGTATAGAAAAAAAGCAGGTATACACTGAACATTTTCCAATACATGGAAGAGGCAAAATCACCCAGTCCGTAGCCTACTTTTTCTTTCAATCGAAGTTTTTCCATGAGTCAGGGTTTTAAGAAAGTTTGCTGGGTTGTTGGTTAGCGTATTTTTTTGATTTCGGATAAAAAAAGCACATGATTTAGCGATTTGAATTTTCTAAAGTCTTCACTGCTTTTCTGACCTACAAAAGGTCCAAAATAATGATTGGGCCAAGCATTTCGCCATACCAAAGCCCATGCTATTCCTTTATTGGAGACTTTCTTGTCAAGAACATTGGTCCACCAATCGGTAACTGGAATCATGTTCAACCCCCCTTCGGTCATTGCGTAGGGCTTATTTTTCTGTTTCCCTATCTTGGCTAGAAGCGATAAATTGTCTTCCAACAACTCTAGATATGCTGATGTGGTTTCCTTATGGTACAGGTCCATTCCCAAGATATCCACATAAGCATCACCTGGGTAAAAGTTCAGATATTCTTCTTCATTTTTTACTGCGTCCGTGGAATAACAATACAATAGATTGTTGACCTTGTAGGTTTTGGTCAATAGCCTATAGGTTTGTTGCCATAGTAATTTAAACTCTTCAGGGGTGCAATTTCCGTGCCCCCACCAAAACCAAGAGCCGTTCATCTCATGAAAAGGCCGGAATACAATGGGAATGGGCTCCCCCTTTTTGGTCTTGAGCCCCTTCATGAAGTTAGCAACCTTGGCAATCCAGGCTTGGTATTTTGGATGTAGAATACCTCCTTCCAAAATTTCCGAGACCGCAGGAGAAGGATCCCAGGCTGATTCTTTGGTTACAGGATTATCTGGATGCCAGCTGATGGTAATAATTCCCCCAGCTTTATTGGCTTTTTGAATGAGTTTGGTCATCAAAGCAAAATTGACAGAATCTAGATTTTGCCGGTGCCCAAGTTCAATATGTCCAATTTCAAATCCATAAACGGCCGGAAAATCACCGGAAACATCAGCTATATCACTTTTATATAAGGAACCATCATTTTTCCATCCCATGCCATATGCTGTCGCATCTTGATGTCCAAAAGCATATCCTGTTTTTGGAATTTCCTGAATACGGGCCATTAAAAATTTTGCAGCGTTGTCGGCGTCTTTATCGGAAAGCACCAATTTCCTGGAAGAAATTTCAAAAGA